>NZ_KB906368.1:0-73013 GCF_000381305.1 Thioalkalivibrio sp. ALE16 | reverse complement strand
CGCCGCGTAAGCCTACAAAAACGGAGAAGCGAACGCGTTATTACGTACCCAACCCTCGATTGCGCAAGCGATTGAGCATGATGGCAACGGGAGCGATCCCGGTGGGGGCCAGTCCGATCATTGCGAAGCACCTCGAGTGCGTGACCTCGCTGGGACCCTCCACCCGCGGAATCCATCCGGGACCGTGGCGAATGAAAGCCGCACACGCAGTCCGAATGTACGGGAGCAATCGTCGCCCCGAAACCATCACTCAAACGCTTGGCAAACCGGGGGCGTCCATGTACGCAATGACGGTGCCAGTGGCATGCGGTGGGGGCGCGGCGCGCTCGGGTGCTCCACCCGGAAAGTCGCCGCCGGGCGTCCGGGCTTTCGCGCCGGAGATATTTTGGTCTACAATTAGTTTCGTCTGCGGGTGCCCGACAATGCCCGCACACCGTTCTGGAAGAGATCTGCGATCGCGAGTCGATTGGCAGACGCCGAAGGCGCAACATCCGCCCGGAATCGCTCAGGCTACAGGACCGGAACGGTGCAGGAGACACACTCTGGAGAGCGGCCGGAAACGGCCCACCGAAGGGGGCGGTCACGCAGTCCGGAATCGGATTGACGCGACGCAAACTCTCAGGTTTCAGGACAGAGGGGCGGCTGGCAGATTATCCCTGCTGGCCGCCCCTTTTTTTATGCCCGGCGCACGGCGACCGGGCCTCGCGGTTCCACCGGCGGCTGCCGGCGAATCGACCACGAAACGGACGCAAGGCGAGAATCAGATGACGACGTTGAAGACAACTCCGCTCCATGCCGCGCATCAGCGCGCGGGGGCCAAGCTGGTCGATTTCGCCGGCTGGGAGATGCCGCTGCACTACGGCTCCCAGATGGAGGAGCACAAGCACGTGCGCCAATCCGCAGGGATGTTCGACGTCTCGCACATGCAGGTCGTGGATATCCATGGCCCGCAGGCGCAGGCCTTCCTGCGCTACCTGCTGGCGAACGACGTGGCCAAGCTCAAGACCGAGGGCCGCGCGCTGTACAGCTGCATGCTGAACGAGGCCGGAGGGGTGATCGATGACCTGATCATCTACTGGACCGGGGGCGCCAGTTACCGCGCGGTGGTCAATGCCGCTACCGCCGAGGGCGATATCGCCCACATGCAGAAGGTCGCGAAGGATTTCGATGTGAACGTCGAGCCGCGCCCGGAGTTCGCGCTGATCGCGATCCAGGGCCCGCAGGCGGTGGAGAAGACCCTGCCGCTGCTGCCGGATGACCTGCGTAGTGCCGGGGATCTCAAGCCGTTCTCCGCGGTCTGGAATGACACTTGGTTCGTCGCCCGCACCGGCTACACCGGCGAGGACGGTTTCGAGGTGATGCTGCCGGCCGAGGCCGCCGACGGTTTCTGGGAGAAGCTGAAGGCCGCCGGCGTGCACCCCATCGGTCTCGGCGCGCGCGACACCCTGCGCCTGGAGGCCGGCATGAATCTCTACGGCACGGACATGGACGACCAGACCAATCCGCTGACCGCGAACCTTGGCTGGACCATCGCGCTTAAGGATGCCGAACGCGATTTCATCGGCCGCGCGCCGATCGAGCGGTCGAAGGCCGAGGGCGTGCCGGAACGCATGGTCGGGTTGGTACTGGACGGGCGCGGGGTGCTGCGCGGCGGCACCCGCATCGAGACCGAGGCCGGCGACGGCGTGGTCACCTCCGGCAGCTTTTCGCCCAGCCTCGGGGTGTCAGTCGCCTTCGCGCGGATCCCGGCCGGGGTCGAGGCCGAGGAGCTGCACGCGGACATTCGCGGCCGCAAGCTGCCGGTGCGCGTGGTGAAGCCGGTGTTCGTCCGCAATGGCGAGCCGCAGATCGAACTGAATCGCTAACGAATTATTGCCTCATGCCGCGTGTGCCGGACTACACTGCGCAGGCGGGATCCAAACGAAAAAGGAAGACGTCATGAGCGAAGCACCGAAGGACCTGAAGTACACCAAGAGCCACGAGTGGGTGCGCAGCGAGGCCGATGGCAGCGTGACCGTGGGCATCACCGATCACGCGCAGGAACTGCTGGGTGATCTGGTGTTCGTCGAGGCCCCGGAAGCGGGCAGCAGCATCGAGGCGGGTTCGGCCTGTGCCACCGTGGAATCGGTCAAGGCCGCCTCGGATATCTATGCGCCGATCTCCGGCGAGGTGACCGAGGTGAACGAGGACCTGGCGGACAGCCCCGAGAAGGTCAACGAGTCCCCCTTCGAGGACGGCTGGCTGTTCAAGGTGAAGCCCTCCGATGCCGGTGAGCTGGACGCCCTGATGGACGCGGATGCCTATGCCGCGCACGTCGAGGCCGAATCCTGAGCGTAACTGTGCATCATCGGTCCCGGCCGCGTCCGGCCGGGACCCAACCGAAGTTCGCCGCAATCGGCGAAAGCGAGACCTGACATGCCGTTTATCCCGCATACCGAAGAAGACATCCGCGCCATGCTCGACCGCATCGGTGCCGAATCCGTCGAGGACCTGTTCGACGAGATCCCCGCCGATCTGCGCTCGCCGCCGCTCACGGGGATCCCCGAGGGCGAGAACGAGATGGGGATCACCCGCCTGATGCAGGAGCGGGCGGCGAAGGACGGCATGCCATCGAATTTCATCGGGGCCGGTGCCTACGAGCACCATATCCCGGCCGCCGTGTGGCAGATCGCCACCCGTGGCGAGTTCTACAGCGCCTACACGCCTTACCAGGCGGAGGCCAGCCAGGGCACGCTGCAGCTGATCTACGAATACCAGACCATGATCAGCCGCCTGACCGGTATGGAGGTCTCCAACGCCTCCCTCTATGACGGCGCCTCCGCCCTGGCCGAGGCCGTGCTGATGGCGGTGCGCGTGAACCGCCGCTCCAAGGCCAAGCGCGTGCTGCTGCCGGGCGCCCTGCACCCGGACTACCGCAAGGTGGTCAGGACGCTGATCGGCAACCAGGGCATCGAGCTGGTGGAGCTGCCGTTCGACGAGACCACCGGCCAGACCCCGGTGGACGCCCTGGCGCCGTATGCCGACGAGGACGTCACCGCCATGGTGATCAGCCAGCCGAATTTCTTCGGCATCCTCGAGGACGTGGACGCCCTGACCGGCTGGGCCGAGGAGCGCGGCATCCCTGTGATCGCTGTGGTGAACCCGGTCTCGCTGGCGCTGCTGAAGCCGCCGGGCGAGTGGGGCACCAACGGCGTCGATATCGTGGTCGGCGAGGGCCAGCCACTGGGGGCGCCGCTGTCCTCCGGCGGGCCGTACTTCGGCTTCATGACCACCCTGAAGAAGCACATCCGGCAGATGCCGGGGCGGATCGTCGGCCGCGCCGAGGATGCCGACGGCAAGCCCGGCTTCGTGCTGACCCTGCAGGCGCGCGAGCAGCATATCCGCCGCTCCAAGGCGACCTCGAACATCTGCACCAACCAGGGCCTGGTGGTGACGGCCGCGACCATCCACATGTCCATGCTGGGTGACGAGGGTCTGACCCGCGTGGCCGAGGCCTGCTATGCCAACACCCACGCACTGGTGGAAAAGCTGGCGGCCAAGGGCATCAAGCCGCGTTTTACCGGCGAATACTTCCACGAAGTCGCGCTGGACTTCGGCGGCGATGCCGCCAGCCGCGTGCAGACCATGGCCGACGCCGGCGTGCTCGCGGGCTTCGAGCTGGGCCGCGACTACGCGCAGCTGGATGGCTGCGTGCTGGCCTGCGCCACCGAGACCAAGACCGAATCCGACCTCGAGCAGTACGTGACCACGTGGGAGCAGGCCGCCTGAGGCGGTCTGATTCCCCGGGTCAACGACCCCACGCGCCATACACACAACGCCGGGAGGCAACCATGGCCGAAATCAAGCTGCAAGGTAACCCGATCAACACCAACGGCGACCTGCCGCATGTGGGCTCGCCGGCCCCGGACTTCAAGCTGACCAACAAGGATCTGCAGGATGTCTCGCTGGCCGACTTCGGCGACAAGCGCAAGCTGATCTCCATCGTGCCCAGCCTGGACACGCCGGTCTGCGCCGATTCCACCAAGAAGTTCAACGAGATGGTGGCCAGCCGTCCGGATCTCGAGATCCTGATCGTCTCCGCCGATCTGCCGTTCGCGATGAGCCGCTTCTGCGCCGCCGAGAACCTCGAGCGCGTGACCGTCCTGTCGATGATGCGCGATCGCAATTTCGCCAAGGACTACGGCGTGCTGATCCAGGACGGCCCGCTGGCCGGGATCACCGCCCGCGGCGTGGTCGTGCTGGATACCGACAATCTGGTGATGCACGCCGAGCTGGTCTCCGAGATCGGCGACGAGCCGGACTACGACGCCGCGTTCGCGGCCCTGGATGACCGGGCCAACCTGAGCCCGACCCAGTAACCGGCGCGGAGAACCACTGCGCCGCCGGCGGCCGGGCCCCAGCTCGGCCGTCGTCACCCGAATATGCAAGCGAGAAACCGCTATGAGCACCACAGACGCCCATCTGATCTTCGAACGTTCCCGCGCCGGTCGCTCGGCCGTGGCCCAGGCGCCGCGCGAGCATGCCGCGACCCGTATCCCCGCGAACCTGCAGCGCAAGTCCGCGCCGGGTCTGCCGGCCGCCTCGGAACTGGACGTGGTGCGGCATTACACGCGGTTGTCGCAGAAGAACTTCTCCATCGACACCGAGTTCTACCCGCTGGGCTCGTGCACGATGAAGTACAACCCGCGCGCCTGTAACAGCCTGGCGATGCTGCCCGGATTCCTGAACCGGCATCCGCACGCCCCGGCCAGCCACAGCCAGGGCTTCCTGCAGACCATGTTCGAGCTGCAGGAGATGCTGAAGGAAGTGACCGGCATGAAGGCCGTGTCGCTGGCGCCGATGGCGGGTGCCCAGGGCGAGTACACCGGCGTGGCCATGATCCGCGCCTACCACGACGCCCGCGGCGATACCGAGCGCCGCGAGATCATTGTCCCGGACGCCGCGCACGGCACCAACCCGGCCACCGCGATCATGTGCGGCTACGAGGTGCGCGAGATCCCCACCGACGAGACCGGCGACGTGAATATCGAGGCCCTGAAGGCCGCGGTGGGCCCGCAGACGGCCGGGATCATGCTGACCAATCCGTCCACCGTGGGCGTGTTCGAGCGGCGGATCTCCGAGATCGCGAAGATCGTCCATGACGCCGGCGGCCTGCTGTACTACGACGGCGCGAACCTGAACGCGATCCTTGGCAAGGTGCGCCCGGGGGACATGGGCTTCGACGTGATCCACATGAACCTGCACAAGACCTTCTCCACGCCGCATGGCGGGGGTGGTCCGGGTTCCGGTGCCGTGGGCGTCTCCGAGCGCCTGCTGCCGTTCATGCCGATCCCGCACGTGATCGAAGCGGAGCAGGGCGGTTACCGTTTTGCCGAGGAGTCCGACCGCCCGCAGAGCATCGGCCGCCTGTCCGCGTTTGCCGGTAATGCCGGCGTGCTGCTGCGCGCCTATGTGTACATGCGCATGCTGGGCCGCGAGGGCATGGTGCGGGTCTCCGAGTTTTCTACCCTGAACGCCAACTACCTGGCCCGGGAACTGGCCGCGGCCGGTTTCGATCTGGCCTATCCCAAGCGCCGCGCCACCCACGAGTTCATCGTCACGCTGAAGAAGCAGGCGAAGGAACGCGGCCTGACCGCGGGCGACGTCGCCAAGCGCCTGCTGGACCACGGTTACCACGCGCCGACGACGTACTTCCCGCTGCTGGTGCCGGAGTGCCTGCTGGTGGAGCCGACCGAGACCGAATCGAAGGAGACGCTGGACGGCTTCGTCGAGGCGATGGCCTGCATCCTGGCCGAGTCGGAGAACGACATGGAGACCATCAAGGCCGCCCCGCACACGCTGCCCAACCGGCGTTTCAACGAGGTGGCCGCGGCCAAGGCGCTGGATGTGGTGTTCCAGCCCACCGACGAGGGAGGCGAAAGCGCGCCCCGGACCGGGACTCACGGCTAGGGTCGGATCCACCCAGGGCGCTTCGGCGCCCCGCTCGAGACGCCCCCGCTCGCCGGGGGCGTTCTCGTTTTGCACGGCAGTAATCGCGATTTTGTAGGGTCAAGCAGAAACCAGACTCGGCATCTGGTAGTTTCTGGATTCAGTCTACTCAAGCACTGTCAGGCCCGAGGGCAGCCGGCACCGCGAGCGTGTGTCGATCAAGTCTCCGCCAAGAGAGACCAAGACGGGCAAGGAATGCAATCCAATGAGCGAGATTTGTGCCATCCACGGCTATGCGGCGCTGTTCGAACATGCGCCGGTGGGGCTGGCCGAGATGGATACCGAGGGGCGCATCCTGCGCGCCAATCCGCGGCTGGGCGCGCTGCTGGCCTGCGACCCGGCCGAACTGGCGGATGCACCCCTGCGGGCGCGCGTATTGCCGGACGACCGTGAACGGTGCGATGCCCACCGCCAGGCCCTGCTCGAAGGCGAGTGTGACAACTGCTGCTTCGAGGTGCGTCTGCTGGATGCCGCGGGCGGTGTGCGCTGGGTGGAGATGACGACCAGCCGTATCCCCGCCACGGAGGACTGCCCCGAGGCCCTGCTCGTGGTGGTCGCCGACATCGGCACGCGCAAGGCGGCCGAGCAGCGCACCGAGACCCTGCTGCGGGCCAGCCCGGCGGTGATCTATACCATGGACCCGTCGGACCTGGGCACCATGACCTGGCTCAGCCGCAACGTACAGACGGTGACCGGCTGGAGCCCGGAGCAGATCACGCGCGAGCCGGACTGGCTCGTCACCCATCTCGCCCCCGAGGATTACCGGCGCTGCGCAAGCCAGGTCAAGCGCTGGCTGGCGGAAGGCGCCCGCGGTTTCTGTCGCCTGAACTATCGCCAGCGCATGCCCGGCGGACACTGGCAGTGGCTGGAGGACCAGGTCACCGCGATCCGGGACGACCAGGGGGCGGTGATCGAGCTGATCGGCGCCTACCAGGACGTGGGCGCACGGGTGGAAACCGAGCGTCACCTCGAGAAGATCGCGCAGAACCTGCCAGGGGTGATCTATCAGTACCGCCAGTTCCCGGACGGGCATGCGGCGTTCCCGTATGCCAGCGAGGGGATCGTGGATATCTACGGGGTCACGCCCGAGGCGGTGATGCGCGACGCCCGCTGTGTCTTCGAGGTGATCCATCCCGAGGACGTGGATCGGGTGCGGGCGAGCATCGAGGCGTCCATGCGCTGCCTGGCGCCCTGGCGCCAGCGCTACCGGGTGTGTCATCCCGAGCGTGGCGAGATCTGGCTGGAAGGGCATTCCAGCCCCGAGGCCCTGGACGACGGCAGTGTGCTGTGGCACGGCGTGATCCTGGATATCTCCGAGCGAGTGCACGCCGAGGAGGCGCTCCATCTGCGCGAGCGCGAACTGGCCGAGGCCCAGCGGATTGCCCACATCGGCAACTGGGTGTCGGACTTCGTGCGCAACGAGATTCGCTGGTCCGACGAGGTCTTCCGGATCTTCGGCCTGCGTCGCGGCCAGTGGGGCGGGACGCACGAGGCCTTCATGCAGTCCGTCCATCCCGACGATCGCGACCGTATCCAGGCCGAGGTGGATGCGGCGATGGCCGGGGAAGGAACGTTCGATACCATCCATCGCGTGTTGCGCCCCGGCGGCGAGGAACGCGTGGTGCACGAGCGCGGCTACGTCGAATTCGCCGAGGACGGCCGGGCCTTGCGCATGATCGGGACGGTGCAGGACATCACCGAGCGTCACCAGCTGGAGCGCGAGCAGCGCCTGCTGGCGGCGACCTTCGACAGCAGTCAGGCGATCTTCATCACCGACGTCGAGGGGACGATCCAGCGTGTCAACGCCACCTTCACCGAGCTGACCGGCTTCACCGAGGCCGATGCGCTGGGCCGGAACCCCCGGATCATGAACTCCGGCCGCCAGGACCGCAGCTTCTACGAGGAGATGTTTCGGGCCGTGCGCGAGCAGGGGCACTGGTCGGGCGAGGTATGGAACCGGCGCAAGGACGGCCGCGTCTTCCCGCTGCACGAGATCGTGACCGCGATCCGGGATGCCAACGGGGCGATCGAGTACTACGTCGCCATGTTTCACGATATCTCGCGGCAGAAGGAGCTGGAGGCGGCGCTGGAACACCAGGCCTTCTACGATCCGCTGACCGATGCGGCCAATCGCGGCCACTTCGAGGCCCTGCTGGAACAGGAGGCCCGGCGCGCCGATCGCTATGCAGATCCCTGCTCGCTGGTGATGCTGGACCTGGACCATTTCAAGCGGATCAACGACACCCATGGCCATGATGTCGGGGACGAGGTGCTCCGGCGCGTGGTCGCCACCACGAGCGATCGGCTGCGCCAGGCCGATGTGCTGGGTCGCTGGGGCGGGGAGGAGTTCATGGTCCTGCTCCCGAGCACGAAGGCCGAGGCGGCCTGTCGCCTGGCGGAGGACCTGCGGCGCCAGGTGGCCGCGCTGGAGTTGCCCCATGTGGGGTCGGTGACCATCAGTCTGGGGGTGGCCCAATGTCGCCCGGGCGAGGCGATCAAGGACTGGATCAAGCGCGCGGACGACGCGATGTACCGGGCCAAGCACTCCGGGCGGAATCAGGTGGTGCGACGCGATTGAACGACCATGGACGCCGAGCCGGAGCGGGGGACGCGCCGGCAGAATCCGGGCGTGACGGTCTGTTCGATCGCGCGGCCGTGGGGTTGCTGTATCTGGACGCGAACGGTCGCGTGCGGGCCGCCAACGCGCGCCTGGCGGACTGGCTGGGCTGTGCCCCGGAGGATCTCGAGGGACAGTCGCTGGCCGAGTGTGTCCCCGAGGACGCGCGCAAGGCCCTGCGCGATGCGCTGGCCCGCGCCGGAGCGGGCGAAGTCACCCTGGACCTGGAGCTTGCGGCCCCGGGTGATCGAGGTGTAGCGCCGATGGCCTGCACGGTCGTGCTGGCGCCCGATCCGGACGGGTGGCTGGCCACGGTGCAGCGCCGGGAGCCGGGCGACTCCGCGGCCCGGGTCTACGAGCAGACCTTTACCGCCAATACCGCGCCGAAGCTGCTGATCGATCCCGAGGACGGTGCCATCGTGGATGCCAACCCCGCCGCGGAGGCCTTTTATGGCTATTCGGTCGCGCGGCTCAAGGCGATGCATATCCACGAGATCAATACGCTGTCGGCGGCCGAGGTACGCGCCGAGATGGCCCGGGCGGCGCGCGAGGAGCGCCGGTTCTTCCGCTTCCGGCACCGCGTCTGCGGTGGCGACGTGCGCGATGTCGAGGTGTATTCGGGTCCGGTGGTGCTGGACGGCCGGCGCTACCTCTACTCGATCATCCACGATGTCTCGGAGACCCGCCGCTACGAACGCGAGCTGGAGTTCTACGGGGTGGCGTTCGGCCGGCTGCCGGTGGGCGTCTACCGCAATACACCGGGGCCGGAGGGCCGCTTCGTGCGGCTCAACCCGGCGATGGTGGAGCTGTTCGAGGCCGCGACCGAGACCGAGCTGCGATCGACGCCGGTCCGCGAGCTCTACCGGGACCCTGCCGAGCGGACGGCGCTCAGTCGCGATCTGGCGGCGTACGGGCGGGTGGTCGGACGCGAGGTGGATCTGAAGACGCTGCGGGGGCGCCCCTTCCGCGCCCGGATTACCGCCTACCGGACCGAGGATGCGGACGGTCAGTGTGTGTTCGACGGGGTGATCGAGGACATCACCGAGCTGCGCGCGGCCGAGGCGTTCCAGACGCGCCTGCTGGCAAGCCTTGCCGAAGGCGTATTCGGACTGGATCGCTATGGCCGTTACACCTTCCTGAATCCGGCGGCCTGCCGTCTGCTGGGTTTCGAACGGGAGCTGGATGCCCTGGGGCAGGAATCGCATTCGACCAACCATCACGTGCTGACAGATGGGACGCCCTACCCGCCGGAGGCCTGTCCCATCTACCGCGTCCTCGAGACGGGCAGGCCACTGGAGGCCTGGGATGATCACTTCGTGCGCACCGACGGGAGCCTGTTCCCGGTCAGTGTGTTTGCCGCACCCACATTCGACGTGTCCGGTCGGGTGGACGGCGCCGTGGTCTCGTTCCAGGACCAGACGGCCCGGCGCGAGCGCGAGGCCCACCTGCTGAAGGCGACCGGTCATCTGCCGGGTGCGATCTACCAGTACCGGCTGTATCCGGACGGTCGTCATGAATTCCCGTTTGTCAGCGAGGGTGCGCAGCGGGTGTACGGGGTTTCTCCCGATCTCATCCAGGAGGACGCGGATGCCGCCTTTGCCCGGGTCGATCCAGACGACCTTCCGCGTATCCAGGCGAGCATCGAGGAGTCGGCGCGCACCATGGGCCCCTGGCAGGTCCGTTATCGCGTACGTCATCCACTGCGCGGGACGCTCTGGGTCGAGGGTCGCGCGACCCCGGAGGCACCGCGCCCGGATGGCAGCATCGTCTGGCACGGGGTGATGATCGACATCTCCGAGCAGGTAGCTATGGAGGACGCCCTGCGCGCGCGGGGCGAGGAGCTTGCCGCGGCACAGCGCATCGCGCACATGGGGAGCTGGGTCTGGGACATCGCGGCCGATCGCACACACTGGTCGGACGAGGTCTACCGTCTCTTCAGTCTGCGCAAGGAAGATCAGGAGGCGAACTACGCGGGATTCCTGCAGGCCGTGCACCCGGACGACCGCGATCGCGTGGCCGCGACGGTCGAGGCCTCGCTGGAGAGTGGTGAGTACGACATCCATTTCCGGATCGTGCGCCCCGACGGGCGCGAGCGCGTAGTCCATGCACGCGGATCGACGCAACACGATGCAGGGGGCAAACCCTGTCGCATGATGGGGACCGTGCAGGACGTGACGGAACGCCACGCGTTGGAGGAGAACCTGCGCCGGCTGGTCGGCATCCTGGAGTCCACTCCGGACGTGGTCGCGATGCACGGCCCGGCCGGCAACATGCTGTTCCTGAATGGTGCCGGGCGGCGTCTGTTCGGCCTGCCCCTGTCCTCCGGGGAGCCCTGGGATCCCGAAGGCGGCTGGAACAGCCGCGATCTGCCGGCCGAAACGGGCTCTCTGGAGACCGCGATTCGGCGGTTCCACCCGCCCTGGGCGGCCGACCAGATCCTTCAGGAGGCCGCACCCGTCGCGATGCGGGACGGGGTCTGGGAAGGGGAGACCGCGATACTCGACGCCCAGGGTCGGGAGGTGCCAGTGTCGCAGGTGATTGTCGTACGCCGCGATGGCCACGGGGATGTGCGACAGATCTCCACCATCCTGCGCGACATCTCGCAGCGCAAGGCGGTCGAAGAGGCCCTGCGCGAGAGTGAGCAGCGATTCCGCCAGCTGGCCGGCTCGGTCAACGAGGTCTTCTGGCTCCAGGACGCGGACTCCATCCTGTACGTGAACCCGGCCTACGAGCGGGTCTGGGGCTACAGTCGTGAACATCTGTTGCGCGATCCGGCGGCGATGCTGGAGGCGGTGCACCCGGAGGACCGGGCACGGGTGGAATCCGTTTTTCTGGCGCAGCCACTGTGGAATGCCCGGACCGACGAGACTTTCCGGATCCGGCGGCCGGATGGGGAGCAACGCTGGGTGCGCGTCCACCGCTATCCGGTGACGGATCCGGAGGGTCACGTTACCCGAGTCGCGGGCACCGCCGTCGATATCACCGAACTTAAGACCACGCAGATGGAGCTGGAGCGCAATCAGGCTGAATTGGAGCGTCAGGCGTTTTACGACCGTCTGACCGGTGTCGCCAACCGGCGGTACTTCGAAAGCCTGCTGGACCGCGAACTCCGGCGTGCCGAACGCTATGGACAGGCCTTTTCCCTAGTGATGTTCGATCTTGATCATTTCAAGGCCGTCAACGATACCTATGGCCATGCCACCGGGGATGTCGTGTTGCAGGACGTCACCCGGGTGGCGGGCGAGCGTCTGCGCGCTTCGGATGTGCTGGGGCGCTGGGGCGGCGAGGAATTCATGGTCCTGCTGCCGGGGGACGACGCGGAGGCGGGTGCACGGGTCGCCGAATCGATCCGCGCACGCGTGGCCGAATATGCCTTCCCCGAGGTGGGCCGCGTGACCATCAGCCTCGGGGTGGCGGCCTTCACCTTTGGCGAACCGCGCAGTGACCTGTTGCGCCGGGTCGACGAGGCGCTTTACCGGGCAAAGCGCGAGGGTCGCAACCGGGTGGCGATCGCGGACCCGCCGGCAGGTTCGGTCGTCCGGACCGGGGACGAACCCGATGGCGCATAGCGGGCGTCGCGGCTTGAGTCGGGTGTGGCACGCCTTCGGGTATTCCTGGCGCGGGCTGCGCGAGGCATTCCGTCACGAGGCCGCATTTCGCCAGGAGCTGGCGCTGGCGGTCGTGCTCCTGCCCCTGGCGATGGTGCTGGGGCAGGATGGCGTCGAACGCGCATTGCTGGCGGGCAGCGTGCTGCTGACCCTGGTGGTGGAACTGCTGAACTCGGCGGTGGAGGCGGCGATCGACCGCTTCGGCGACGGGCATCACCCGTTGTCGGCGCGGGCCAAGGATATTGCCTCGGCCGCCGTGCTGGTCAGCTTCCTGCTGGCGGCACTGGTCTGGGGCCTGGTCCTGCTCTGATCGTCGGGGCATCCGCGCCGCTGGCCTGGCTCATCCCGGCCGTAGCGAAGTGTAGAGCCGGGATCTCTGGCGCAGGAGGTACCACGAGGCGCGAGGCTCCGGGGTCACCGCTGCGCGGTGCCCGGGATGGCGGATGCGGGGCGTGTGGCGATCAGCGAGCGTCCGCCGCCATGCAGTCGGTGAAGCCGTCGGCCAGGCCCTGCATCAGGTCGAACCAGGCATCCGGGCCCGGCTCCAGTTCCGCCCCGATGGGGTCGAGCATGCCGAGTCGGGTGTCCGTACCTTCGACCACGGTCTCGGCGAGGGCCGGGCGGAACTGGGGTTCGGTGAACAGGCAGGTGACATCGCCCTCGGCCAGGCGCGTGCGCAGTTCGGACAGTCGGCGCGCCCCGGGCATGCGCGACGGGTCGACGCTGATGGAGCCGGCCGCGTTCAGGCCGTAGTGCCGCTCGAAGTACTGGTAGGCGTCGTGGAACACCATGAAGCGCTGGTCCCGTACCGGCTCCAGTTGCTCGGCGATCCCGGCATCCAGGTCTTCGATTCGCTGGAGCAGGCGATCCCGGTTGTCGCGGATGGTGGCGGCCTGGTCCGGGTCGTGTTCCGCGAGGCGGTCGGCCAGTTGTTCGACGACGGCCGTCGCCACAGCCGGCGACAGCCACAGATGACTATCGACATCGCCATGCGCATGCCCGTGATCGTGGTCATGGCCGCCGTGCCCATGATCGCCCGATCCGTGTGCATCGGGGGCATGCGTGTCATGGGCGTGTGCGTGGTCCCCGTGTTCGTGGTCAGCGTGGTCGTGTTCATGCCTGTCGAGCGCTTCGTGGTGATCGCCGCGCTCGCCATGCCCGTGGTGGTCGTGAGGCTGATCGTCGTGCGCGTGGTCGCCATGGTCGCCATGGTCGTGATGGCCCTCCCAGACGCCACCGCTGCGCCCCTCCAGAAGGGGCAGGTCCAGGTCGTGCAACAGGCTGATCACGGTCGCGCGGTTGGTCACCCCTTGCAACGAGCGTTCAAGGAAGCCTTCCAGTTCCGGACCGACCCAGACCACGATGTCGGCCTGTTGCAGGCGCCGGGCCTCGGAGGGCCGCATAGCGTAACCGTGCGGCGAGGCACTGGCCGGCACCAGCAGCTCGACCTCGTGTGTGTCCCCCGCCAGCGCCGCAACGAGGCTGTGGACCGGTAGAATCGAGGCGACGATACGCGTGCCTTCGGCCTGGGCCGGTGCAGCGAGTGCCAGCAACAGTGCCAGGGCAGTCAACAGGGCGAGACGATTCGGACGCCGGTCGGCGGGACGCATGGGCGGATTCTCCATCGGGTCTAATAACGTTATAGTATACCAATATGCCTGAAAAAATCCCCTCCCGGGCAGCCGCTCCGGAAAACGATGCCGCCCCGTTGCTGGCGGCCCGCGACGTCTCGCTGGAGCGTTCCGGACGGGTGATCCTCGACCACGTGACGGTGCAGGTGCGCCCGGCCGAGGTGACGGTGGTGATCGGCCCCAATGGCGCCGGCAAGACCTCCCTTCTGCGGGTACTGCTGGGACTGTGGAAGCCGGGGCACGGGCGGGTGCAGCGCCGACGCGGCCTGCGCATCGGCTACATGCCGCAGCGCCTGCAGATCGAGCCGGTGCTGCCGCTGTCGGTGCGGCGTTTCCTGACCCTGCGCCAGCGGGCCCCGGAGGCGGTGCTGCGGGAACGGCTCGAACGGGTGGGGGTGCCGCACCTGCTGCACAAGCCCGTGCAGTCGCTCTCCGGGGGAGAGATGCAGCGGGTACTGCTCGCCCGCGCGCTGCTCAATCGACCGAACCTGCTCGTGCTGGACGAACCGGCTCAGGGGGTGGATATCGCCGGCCAGGGCGAGGTGTTCAAGCTGATCGACGATATCCGCCACGAGACGGGTTGCGGGGTGCTGATGGTCTCGCACGACCTGCACCTGGTGATGGCGGGGGCGGATGCGGTGATCTGCCTGAACCAGCATGTGTGCTGTACCGGGCGGCCGGAAGAAGTATCGCGGCACCCGGAATACCAGCGCCTGTTCCCGGAGTCGGACATGCAGGGCATCGGCGTCTACCGGCACGATCACGACCACGTGCATGACGTGGCCGGGGAGGTGCATGAGCATCACTCCGGCTGTGCCCATGGTCGGCCGTCAGGCCCCGGCGGAGGCGGGTCCCGATGATGGAAGGGCTGCTCGACGACTTCCTGGTGCGCGCGCTGCTGGCGGGCCTGATGGTGGCGGCTGTGGCCGGGCCGCTGGGGGCCTTCGTGGTCTGGCGGCGCATGGCCTATTTTGGCGATACCGTGTCGCATTCGGCCCTGCTCGGCGTGGCCCTCGGGGTGTTGCTGGGGTTGAACCTGAACCTGATGGTCACGCTGGTATGCGTGGCCATCGCGATCCTGCTGGTACTGCTGCAACGCCGCCAGGAACTGGCCGCGGACACGCTGCTCGGGATCCTCGCGCACAGCGCGCTGTCGCTGGGGATCGTGGCGGTTACCTTCATCGAGGGCCTGCGGGTGGACCTGATGGCCTACCTGTTCGGCGACATCCTCGCGGTCGGGACCGGGGATCTGCTGTCGATCGCCATTGGCGGCGGCGTGGCCCTGCTGCTGCTGATCGTCCTGTGGCGCCCGCTGTTGGCGCTCACGGTGCACGAGGAGCTGGCACAGGTGGAGGGCGTACCGGTGCTGCTGGTACGGCTGGGCCTGATGCTGCTGATCGCGCTGGTGATCGCCGCGGCGATGCAGGTCGTCGGGGTGTTGCTGATCACCGCGCTGATGATCATCCCGGCCGCCAGTGCAAGGCGCTTCGCTACCACCCCCGAGCAGATGGCGATCCTTGCCGGCATCATCGGCATGCTGGCAGTGGGGGCCGGTCTGTGGGGCTCCTTCCAGTACGACACGCCGACCGGCCCGACCATCGTGGTTGCCGCGATGCTCGGCTTCATCCTGGTGCATCTGCTGCCGGGCCGCCTGATCCCCCATTTCGGCGGCCGCTGAACCCCTTTGTATTCACCACGAAGCACACGAAGGCACGAAGAAAAGCTAGGTCAAGGGCGTTAACAGGAAGATGAGAAGATTTGAAGGATGATGTGAATCAGGGCGAACCGGCGTGCGCAGGCCCGCGCCGCAGGCACAGACCCATTTCAGAATCCTTCCTGACTTCCTTTCTTCCTGTTCAAGCTTTTTGCTTTTGACCTAGCTTTTCTTCGTGCCTTCGTGTGCTTCGTGGTGAACAAAAAGGGCGCCGGAGAGCGGTCAGCGGGTGCGGCGTTCGAGGCGTTCGAAGGTGAAGGGGCAGGCGTGGCGATCGTCGGCCTCGTGGTGTTCGGACCAGACGACGTCCCAGTCCGTGGGGTCGATCGCGGGGAAGTACGTATCCCCGGCGTGGCGCTCGTGCACGCGGGTCAGGTGCAGCACGTCGGTGCGCGGCAGGGCCTCCTCGAACAGACCCGCGCCGCCGATCACGAAGGCCGGGCCCGCCTCGATGCTGGCCAGGGCCGCGTCCAGATCCGGGTAGACCTCGACGCCGTCGGCGCGCCAGTCCGACTGGCGGGTCAGGACCAGATTGCGCCGCTTCGGTAGCGGTCGTCCGATGGACTCGAAGGTGCGCCGCCCCATGATCATTGGGTGGCCGTTGGTCACGCGCTTGAAGTGCTGCAGGTCCTTCGGCAAATGCCAGGGAAGGTCGTTGTCGCGCCCGATCACGTGATCCGGATCGAGCGCGACCATCAGGTGGATCTCGGGTTGGCGCATGTAGAGATAGTCCGATCGCGGATGGGTCAGGCGGCGTCGACCTGAATGATTTCGCTCTGGCAGTGCGGCTCGGGAATGGGCTCCCCTTGCTCCCGGAGGCCTTCGAGATGGAACTTGATGGCCTCCCGGATTAGGGTTACGACCTCTTCGCGGCTGGCCGCCGAGGCCATACAGCCGGGTAGATCGGGCGCATATGCACCCCAACCATCCTCGCTTTCCTCGATGATCACGGTGTAGTTCATCATCGCCTCCTCGGGTTTTTGTCCTTGAGACCCGCCTGTTTCAGCGCATTGTTCAGTGTTCCGGGGGGAATATCCAGATCAGGTTTTCCCGCCACGGTTACAAGTCCCGGCTTCGTTGGATGCTTGAATTGGCGGTGGCTGCCTCTTTGTCGAACCTGAACCCATCCATCGCGTTCCAGGCATCTGATCAGTTCCTTGATCTTCATTCGGCTTCCTTGCCGGTATCCATTTGCGAGGGTAGCGGAGTCAGATGGCGATGGGGGCCTTGATCGGGGGGTGGGACTGGTAGTCGCGGACCTCGATGTCGTCGAAGGTGAAGGCGAACAGGTCGGTGACGTCGGGGTTCAGGTGCAGGGTCGGCAGCGGCAGCGGCTCGCGTCCGAGCAGTTCTTCGACCTGGTCCTGGTGGTTGCGGTAGAGATGGGCGTCGCCGAAGGTGTGCACGAATTCGCCCGGCTTCAGGCCGACCACCTGCGCGAGCATGTGGGTCAGCAGCGCGTAACTGGCGATGTTGAACGGCACCCCGAGGAAGACATCGGCGCTGCGCTGATAGAGCTGGCAGGACAGGCGGTCGTCGGCCACGTAGAACTGGAACAGGGTGTGGCAGGGCGCCAGCGCCATGCGCCCGGCCGCCGCGTTGGCCTGCGGCGAGACGGACTCGTCGGGCAGATCGGCCACGTTCCAGGCGCTGATGATGTGGCGCCGGGAATGCGGCCGGTTCTGCAGGTTGTCGACCAGTTCGGCCAACTGGTCGTGGCCGGCCCAGTTGCGCCACTGGGCGCCGTAGATCGGGCCCAGGTCGCCGTCCTCGGTTGCCCATTCGTCCCAGATGCGGACCTTGTTGTCGCGCAGGTAGCGGATATTGGTGTCGCCGGCGATGAACCACAGCAACTCGTGGATCACCGAGCGCAGGTGAGTGCGCTTGGTGGTTACCAGCGGGAAGCCGTCAGCCAGATCGAACCGCATCTGGTAGCCGAACACCGAGCGCGTGCCGGTACCGGTGCGGTCCGGACGATCCGTGCCATGGTCGCGGATGTGCCGCACCAGATCGAGGTATTGCTGCATCTCAGGAGGCCTCCGGGGCCGGGCGGGCTGCGGGCAGCGGGTTGCGCCGCGACCAGACGATCAGGGCCACGCCGAACAGGATAACCGGCAGGCTCAGGACCTGGCCCATGGTCAGCCAGTCGAAGGCAAGGTAACCGATGTGGGCGTCGGGCACGCGGACGAACTCGATCGCAAAGCGGAAGCCGCCGTAGAGCGTCAGGAACAGCCCGGAGATCAGGCCCGTGCGGCGCGGCTGGCGCGAGACGATCCACAGCACCACGAACAGCACCAGCCCCTCGAGAAAGGCCTGGTACAACTGCGACGGGTGGCGCGGGATGTAGTCCGCGGCCGGGAAGACCATGGCCCAGGGCAGGTCGGTGGGCTTGCCCCACAGTTCGCCGTTGATCCAGTTGCCGATGCGGCCGGCGCCGAGGCCGATCGGGATCAGCGGGGCGATGAAGTCGGTCAGGCGGAAAAACGGCTGGCCGATCTTGCGGGCATACAGCCAGCAGGTGACCAGCACCCCGGCGAGTCCGCCGTGGAAGGCCATGCCACCTTCCCAGATGCGGAACAGGCTCACCGGGTCGGCCAGTGTGGCGTCCAGGTTGTAGAACAGGGCATAGCCGAGCCGTCCGCCGACCACGACCCCGACCACGCCCCAGAACAGCAGGTCGCCGACCTGCCAGGGGTGCAGGGGGTCCCAGCCGCGGGTGCGCGTGCGCCAGACGCCGAGTGCCCAGAAGGCGATGAAGCCGACCAGGTACATCAGGCCATACCAGTACAGGGTCAGCGGGCCGATGGACAGCGCGACCGGGTCGATAAACGGGTGTGTGGGCATGGGCGCTTGCGGATGAAAAACCGGCTGCACATGCTACCCGGCTGGGCGCCGGCATGCACCTGCATGCGGGTCGTCGGATCCACTTTCCAGGAGGTCGCGCGATGAATCGACTGGCCGGGGCCAGCAGCCCTTATCTGTTGCAGCACGCCGACAACCCCGTGGACTGGTACCCTTGGGGCGAGGAGGCGCTGGAACGCGCCCGCCGCGAGGGCAAGCCGATCCTGCTGTCGATCGGCTACTCCGCCTGCCACTGGTGCCATGTGATGGCGCACGAGTCCTTCGAGGACCCGGACACCGCCGCGGTGATGAACGAGCGGTTCGTCAATATCAAGGTGGACCGCGAGGAGCGCCCGGATCTCGACCGCATCTACCAGAACGCGCATATGCTGCTGTCGCAGCGTCCCGGGGGCTGGCCGTTGACCGTCTTCCTGACGCCCGACCAGGTGCCGTTCTTTGCCGGGACCTACTTCCCGAGCACCCCGCGCCACGGCCTGCCATCGTTCGTGGATCTGATGACGCGGGTTGCCGACTTCCTCGCCGAGCACCCCGACGAGATCCAGCGCCAGAACGAATCGCTGCAGCAGGCGCTGGGTCGGATCTACCGCCCCGCCGGAGGCGCGATCCCGGCGCTCAGTGTCATCGACAAGGGGCGCGCGGAACTGGCGAAGACCTTCGACGAGCAGTTTGGCGGCTTCGGGGATGCCCCCAAGTTTCCGCACCCGGCCTCGCTCGAGTGGCTGGCCTGGCATGCGGCGCGCCATGGCGATGCCGAGGCCGACCGCATGCTGGGGCGCACCCTGGACGCGATGGCCGCGGGTGGCATCTTTGATCAGGCGGGGGGTGGCTTCTGTCGCTACTCGGTGGATGCCCGCTGGATGATTCCGCACTTCGAGAAGATGCTCTACGACAACGGCCCGCTGCTGGGGCTCTATGCCGAGCGCGCGGCCGGCGGCGATCTTCGCGCGCGGCGGGTGGTGGAACAGACGGTCGCCTGGCTGAAACGCGAGATGCGGGACGGCTCCGGGGCCTTCTACTCGAGCCTGGACGCGGACTCCGAGGGCGAGGAGGGACGCTTCTACGTCTGGGATCCGGACACCGTGGAGGCGTTGTTGCCGGAGGACGAATGGGCCGTTGCCAGCCGGGTCTGGGGGCTCAATGGCCCGGCCAATTTCGAGGGGCGCTGGCATCTGCACGAGGTCGTGCCGCCGGCGACCGTCGCGGAGGCGCTGGGGATCGACGAGGCGGAGGTGAACCGGCGGCTGGATCAGGCCCGGGAACGTCTGCTGACGGCCCGCGCGGATCGGGTGCGACCGCACCGGGACGAGAAGATCCTCGGCGCCTGGAATGCCCTGATGATTTCCGGACTGGCGCGGGCCGCGCGCGCCCTGGGGCGTCCGGAATGGCTGCACCTGGCACGTGACGCGATGACCGCCGTGCGCGAGCGCCTGTGGCGCGACGGCCGGCTGTACGCCAGCGTGCGCGAGGGGGCCACCGGTGCGATGCCGCGCGCCTATCTCGACGATCACGCCCTGTTGCTGGAGGCCACGCTGGCGTTGCTGGAGACTGAATGGGACAGCGAGCTGCTGGGCTGGGCCGTGACTCTGGCCGATACCCTGCTGGCGGAATTCGAGGACCGCGAGCACGGCGGTTTCTTCTTTACCGCCGGCGATCACGAGGCGCTGATCCAGCGCCCGAAAGTGTATTCCGACGATGCCATGGCCAATGGCAACGGTGTCGCGGCGCAGGCCTTGCAGAAGCTCGGGTTCATGCTGGCCGAGCCACGGTATATCGAGGCGGCCGAGCGCACCCTCGCCAACGCCGGACCGATGATCGAGCAGGCCCCGGTGGGACACATGAGCCTGCTGATGGCGCTGGACATCCACTACCAGCCGCCGGCCCTGGTCGTGCTGCGCGGGGCGGCGGACGAACTTCCCGCGTGGCAGCAGCGCCTGCGGGCGCAGGCTGCTCCGGTATGGGCCCTCGCGATCCCGGCCGATGCCGGCGACCTGCCCGCTGCGCTGGCGGAGAAGGCCGCGCCGGAGACGGGTGTGCGTGCCTATCTCTGCCGCGGGCTGCAATGCGAGGCGCCCGTGACTGACCCTGCGGCGCTGGACAGCGCGTTCTCACAGGGTTGAAACGCCGGGTCACGTACCCACGGTAGAATGCGTCCGGTGGTAGGAGCCTGCTTGCAGGCGAAGCCCCTGCCAAACTCCGACATGGGCAGGGGCTTCGCCTGCAAGCAGGCTCCTACAAAGACATCCAGATCATTGCAAAAGGGAAGATTCGAATGAGCGAGAAGAAGCTGATGGATTTCGTCGCCGAGGCGCGCAAGAACGTGAAGGAGATTGCCCCGGCGGATCTCGCCGAGAAGATGGAAGCGGGCGAGGACTGGCTGGTGGTCGACGTGCGCGAACCCTATGAGTTCGAAAAGATGCACGCGCCGAATTCCATCCTCGTCCCGCGCGGCCTGCTGGAGGGCGCGGCCGACCCCAACACCCCGCACCGCATCGACGCCCTGGTGGAGGCCCGCGAGAAACCGGTGGCCGTGATGTGCGCGACCGGCGGCCGGGCTGCCATGTCCGTGCAGCGGCTGCAGGAGATGGGCTTCACCAACGTGGTGAATATCGCCGGTGGCATCAAGGGCTGGGAAGGCGAGGACCTGCCGGTCGAATCCGGCGCCTACACCGGCAAGCTGCCGTAGCACGGCCTCGCGGGGCGGGGGCTGGTGCCTCCGCCCCCAATGCCACCCTCTGCGGGTGGGCATCCGACGGCGGGTTCACCCGACCGTCATCGTTTCTACACGGGATGGTCAAGCGCGCGGCGTAGTCTCCGGGGCAGTTCAACCGGAGGTCGCCACCATGACCGCACC
This sequence comes from Thioalkalivibrio sp. ALE16, assembly GCF_000381305.1. NCBI lineage: Bacteria > Pseudomonadati > Pseudomonadota > Gammaproteobacteria > Chromatiales > Ectothiorhodospiraceae > Thioalkalivibrio > Thioalkalivibrio sp. ALE16. Next base: position 51,742 of record NZ_KB906368.1, on the reverse strand, counting down.
GCCTCGCTCCCTGTCCGTGTCCTCCACGGATGCCGAAACTGCCTATCGCGTCCATCTGGCTTCCAGCCCCGCGGATCTGGAAGCCGCCCAGCGCCTGCGCCACGAGGTTTTCGCCGGCGAGATGGGCGCAGCGCTGCCGGACACCGCCTCGGGGCTGGATCGAGACCCGCTGGACGCCTTCTGTCATCACCTGCTGGTGCGTGACCGACGTTCGGGCGGTGTGGTGGCCTGCACGCGCATCCTCACCGAAGAGAGTGCGAGCACGGCCGGCGGTTTCTATTCGCTGTCCGAATTCGAACTGGGCCCGCTGATGAATCTGCCCGGGCGCACTCTGGAGGTCGGTCGTACCTGCGTGCGCGCGGACCATCGCCAGGGCGGCGCCATCAACGCACTGTGGACCGGGCTGGCCCGTTTCATGAATGCCCATCGCTACGACTACCTGATGGGCTGCGCCAGCCTGCCCCTGACCGAGCAGACACCGGCCCAGCTGGCCTGGCTGCGCATGTTCCATCGGGCCCCGTCGCGCCTGCGGGTCACCCCGCGCCGACCGCTTCCCAACGCCCTGACCATCTGCCACGGCACGCCCAGCCGCAGCGGTATGCCGCCGCTATTGAAGGCCTACCTGCGCCTGGGCGCGCGGGTCTGCGGCGAGGCCTGTTTCGATCCCGATTTCAATGTGGCCGACGTGCTCGTCTTGCTGGATGTGCGCGCCATGCCGGACCGTTACCATCGGCACTTCCTGGGCGCCGCGGCGCCTGCAAGCCGAGGAACGGAACATGACCGGAACACTGCGGGCACTGGCTAGGCTGATGCGTATCGTGCTGCACATGCTGGCGGGGGTCTGGCTGACCTGGCGGATGGCCCGCCGCGAGGCCGACTTCGAGGAGCGCAGTCGCATCCGCCGGGCCTGGTACGACCGTGCCCTGTGGATCGCGGGGGTGCGTTTCCGGATCCATGGCGAGCCGCCCCGGCGGCCGTCGCTGGTGGTCTCCAACCATGTCTCCTGGCTGGATATCCCGTTGATCGGGGCAGCGCTGGACCCGTGCTTCCTGTCCAAGGCGGAGATCGCGCGCTGGCCGGTCATTGGCTGGCTGGCCCGGCAGCACGACACCCGCTTCATCGAGCGCGGTGCGCACCAGGCCTCCGCCCATGTCGAGGCCATGCAGGCTGGCCTGGACGAGGGCCGCCACTTCGTGGTGTTTCCGGAGGGGACCACCAGCCGGGGCGAGTTCGTGCGCCGTTTCCACCCGCGCCTGTTCGCGGCCGTCACCGGCACTCGGCATCCGGTGCAGCCGGTGGCGCTGGCCTACGAGCGGGCGCCCGACGGCGCGGTTCCGGTGTCGTATTCCGGCGGGGATCGCCTGATCCCCAACGTATGGCGCTTGCTGTGCCGCCGCGAGACGCGTGTGGACCTGCATTTTCTGGCGCCGCTGGAAGTCGCGGACCAGGACCGGCGCAGCCTGGCGGACGGTGCCCGTGAGGCCATCGTCCGCGTGCTGGACCTGCCACTGGAACCGCCAGCTGGTCGCGAAAGCGATCGCTCGCCTGCATAGCGCCGGCCGCGGCACGGGGATTCATCATGTGGTCGCAACCGCACATCGAGTCCCCGGGCCCCTGCCGCACACGCCTGCATCTGGCGCTGGTCACCGAGACCTGGCCGCCGGAGGTTAACGGCGTGGCGCATACCCTCGCGCGGCTGGTCGAGGGGATGCGCGAGCGTGGCCACCGGGTGCAGGTCGCCCGCCCGCGCCAGCCGGGCGAGGTGGCGCGCCCCTGCGGGGCGGGCGACGAATCAGTGGCGTGTGACCACCTGCTCGCGGGCCTGCCGCTGCCTGGCTACAGCGGCCTGCGCATGGGTCTCCCGGCGCGCCGCCGGCTGCAGGCCCTGTGGTCGGAGGACCGCCCGGATGCCGTGTATATCGCCACCGAGGGTCCGCTGGGGCATGCGGCCCTGCGCGCGGCGCGGCGCCTCGGGATTCCGGTCGCCTCGGGTTTCCATACCCATTTCGACGGCTATGCCCGCTACTACGGTGTCGGCTGGCTGACCCCGCTGGTGCGCGCTGTCCTGCGCCGTTTCCACAACCGCTGTGACGTGACCCTGGCCCCGACCGGGGCACTGGCGCACACGCTGGCGGCGCAGGGATTCCAGCGCGTGCGGGTGATGGCGCGGGGCGTGGATACCCGGCGTTTCACCCCGGCGCGGCGGTCATCGCGCCTGCGCCAGCAATGGGGTGCGGCGACCGCCACACCGGTCGTGCTGTACGTCGGGCGGTTGGCACCGGAGAAGAATCTGGCCCTGGTGGTGGATGCCTTTCGCGCCATCCAGGCGGCGCGCCCCGACGCGCGCCTGGTGGTGGTCGGCGATGGCCCCTCGCGAACGGAGCTGGAGCGGGCCAATCCGGACGCGATCTTCACCGGCCAGCAGGTGGGCCAGGCCCTGGCACAGCACTACGCCAGCGCCGATCTGTTCCTGTTTCCGTCGACTTCCGAGACCTTCGGCAATGTGGTGATCGAGGCCATGGCGAGCGGGCTCCCGGTGCTGGCCTTCGATTCGGCCGCGGCTCACGAGCATGTGACCAGCGGCGTGAGTGGCGCCCGGGTGCCGCTGACGGGAACGGCGTCCGAGGATGCCGCCGCCTTCGTCGGCGCGGCGGGCGCTCTCGCGCAGGATCCGGAGGCCTGGCGCGAGATGGGCCGTCAGGCGCGAGCGCATGCCCGCGGGCTCGACTGGGTCGAGGTGGTGGCCGAGTTCGAGTCCCAGTGTCTGGGAATCCTCAAGGAGGGGCGCGATGCGAGTCCTGCAATGGATGGATGAGCTGGAGCTGGCGGTCTGCCGGCAGTTCAACCACTACAACCGGCGCCGTGTCGTCAGCGGATTCTTTGGCGGGGTGAGCCGGCTGGGCGACGGGGTGGCCTGGTATGCGCTGATGCTGGTGCTGCCGTTGCTGCACGGGCCGCAGGCGGCTTGGGTCAGCCTGCAGATGGCGGTGGTGGGTCTGGCGTCGCTGCCGGTGTACAAGTGGCTGAAGCGACGCACCAGCCGGCGGCGGCCCTGCCACCGTGATCGCCCGTTCACGCGGACGGTGGACCCGCTGGACGAGTTCAGCTTCCCCTCCGGCCATACCATGCACGCGGTGGGATTCACCGTGGTCCTGGTGGCGTGGTTCCCGGTCTGGGCCTGGCTGGTGGTGCCGTTCGCGGCGCTGGTGGCCGCCTCGCGGCTGGTACTGGCGCTGCACTATCCAAGCGACGTCGCCATTGGCGCGCTGATCGGGGCCTCGATGGCCGGCGCGGTGCTCTGGCTCGCCGGGCTGTTCTAGGGGAACACCTCTCGTCATCCCGGCCGAAGCGCAGCGAAGCGCCGGGATCCCCGCGTCGCGGATGCCCCATCGCCCTGATCTGCCCTGGCGTCGGAGATCCCGGATAACCGCTGCGCGGTTTCCGGGATGACACCTTAGCGGGCGGGATCAGCCGCGGGAGGCGAGCGCCTCTTCGTTGTAGGCGGCGTCGATGGTGACGATGGTCTTCTCCACCAGGCGGAAGCCCTCTACGGGTGCATCATCGCCCATGTACTTCAGGCGGGTCGGGCCGATGGCCTTGACCGCCTCGGCGCGCTCCAGGGTGGTGTCCGGGCTGTCGGCGCCGGCCCCGTCCATCAGCGCGACCAGGACCTCGGCCGCGATGGGGTTGCGGTGTTCGCCGCTGCGCGCCTTTTCCAGCGACGCGGCAGGGTCGCCGTCCAGGAACACGCCGTCCATGTGTTCATCCAGGTACTGCAGCAGTTCACTTAGCGTCATGATGCGCCTCCCGTTGGGTCTCGAGTGGCCGCCAGCGCGCATGGGCGCGGCGGCGACCGGTGATCGGTGGGTTCAGCCCTGCTGCGCGTAGGCGGCCCGGGCGGCGGGCATCGCGCGGCCGGGGGTGACGGCCCCCATGTCGGCCAGCACGGCCTCCAGCGCGGACAGGCATAGCAGGACGTTCTTCTCGTTGGCGCCGTAGCCCATAAGGCCGATGCGCCAGACCTTGCCGGCATAGGGTCCCAGCCCGGCGCCGATCTCCAGGCCGTAGCGGTTCAGTAGTTCGCTGCGCACCGCGGCCTCGTCCACGCCCTCGGGCACGTGCACCGCATTGAGCTGCGGCAGGCGGTGCTCGGCATCCACCAGGAAGCTCAGGCCCATGGCCTCAAGGCCGGCGCGCAGGGCGTCGTGGTGGCGGCAGTGACGCGACCAGCTGTTCTCCAGGCCTTCCTCGGCAAGGATTACCAGCGATTCGTGCAGGGCGTACAGGGCGTTGATCGGGGCGGTGTGGTGGTAGGCGCGCTTGCCGCCGCCGCCCCAGTACCCCATGACCAGGTTCAGGTCGAGGAACCAGCTCTGGACCTTGTGGCTGCGCGCCTGGATGCGTTCCACCGCGCGCTCGCTGAAGCTGACCGGCGACAGGCCCGGGGTGCAGGACAGGCACTTCTGCGAGCCGGAGTAGATCGCGTCCACGCCCCAGTCATCCACGTACAGCGGGCTGCCGGCGAGGCCGGTGACCGAGTCGACGATGGTCAGGCAGTCGTGTTCGCGCGCCAGCCGGCACAGGGTCTCGACATCCGAGCGCGCGCCGGTGGAGGTCTCGGCGTGCACGAAGGCCAGGATCTTCGCATCCGGGTTGCCCTTCAGCGCGTCCTCGACCTTCTGCGGGGAGACCGGGGCGCCCCAGTCGTCCTCCACCACCACGGCAGTGGCGCCACAGCGCTCGACGTTTTCCTTCATGCGCGTGCCGAACACGCCGTTGATGCAGACGATCACCTTGTCGCCCGGCTCGACCAGGTTCACGAAGCAGGTCTCCATGCCGGCGGAGCCGGGGGCGGAGACCGGCAGGGTCAGCGCGTTGTTGGTCTGAAAGGCGTACTGCAGCAGGCCTTTCATCTCCTCCATCATGCCGACGAAGACCGGGTCCAGGTGGCCGATGATCGGGCGGCTCATCGCGCTCAGAACACGCGGGTTCACATCGGAGGGGCCGGGGCCCATCAGGGTGCGCTGCGGGGGGAGAAAGGATTTTGCCTGCATGGATGCGTCTACCGGATTGGAAAAGGGGGAATCTAGATCGCCGTCCGGGCGCGGGCAAGCGCCCCTACGCACCGGCGGGAGTTGCCGGACAGTGGCGCTCGAGCAGCGTGAGCCAGTGCTCGACCGGGGTGTCCGTGCCACTTTGCAGATGGGTCTGGCAGCCGATGTTGGCGGTGACGATGCGCGCGGGGCCCGCGGCCTCGAGGTTGTCCAGCTTGCGCTGGCGAAGCCGACCTGCCATCTCCGGCTGCAGGATCGAGTAGGTGCCGGCAGAGCCGCAGCACAGGTGCGGCTCGATGACCGGAACCAGATTGAAACCGGCGGCCTGCAGGAGCGGTTCCACGCGCCCGGGCAGGGCCTGGCCGTGTTGCAGGGTACAGGGGGCGTGCCAGGCCACTGGTGGGTGATCGGCCGGTGCGCGGATCCCGAGCTCGCGGATGCTTTCGGCGTCGAACAGTTCCACCGGGTCGCGAACCCGTGCCGCCAGCCGGGCCGCGCGCTCGGCGTACGTCGGGTCGTCGGCCAGGATGTGCCCGTAGTCGCGTAGCAGCACGCCGCAGCCACTGGCGGTGCTGACGACCGCGTCGACGCCGCGCTCCAGGACCGGTTCCCAGGCGTCGAGGTTGGCGCGGACCCGGGCGCGGGTCCGTTCCTCGAAGGCCAGGTGGTGTTCCACCGCTCCACAGCAGCGGGCCGCCCCGGTCTCCACTACCTCGACGCCGCGGCGGGCCAGCAGGTGGCGCAGGGCCGCGTTGATGCGGGCGTCGATGGCGTCATGCACGCAGCCGCCCAGCAGCAGCACGCGCCCATGCTGGAAGCCGGGTCCCGCAGCACCGTTGGCGGGCCGGGGTACGGTCTCGGTGGCCTGGCGCGGCGGCACGCGCCGCTTCAGTCGCGCGGGCAGGGCCGGGCGGGCGAGACGCCCCAGCCCGAGGGCCAGACGGAACGGCCAGCGCGCCGGCAGGGCGCGCGCCAGCAGGCCGCGCAGCAGCCGCTCGCGCCAGGGGCGGTCGAGGTCGCGCTCGACGACCTCGCGGCCCACCGCCACCAGGTGGTTGTAGTCCACGCCGGAGGGGCAGGTGGTCATGCAGTTGAGGCAGGTCAGGCAGCGGTCCAGATGGGTGCGCGTCGTGGCATTGGCCTCGCCGCTCTCCAGGACCTCCTTGATCTGGTAGATCCGGCCGCGCGGGCCGTCCAGCTCGTCGCCCTGTTCCTGATAGGTCGGGCAGGTCGCGTTGCAGAAGCCGCAGTGCACGCAGGCGCGCAGCGCGTCCTCGGCGATGCGCGCCGCCGGGTCGTTCTCGAAGCGGGGGTGCAGGCGGGTTTCCATGGTCTCAGCTCGCCCGGGCGGGGCGTGGATGGGGGGCAATCAGTGGGGCGAAAAATACCCCGTCCGGGTCCATCGCCGCGCGGACTTCCCCTTCCAGGCGCGCGTGCGGCGCGGGGCGCGGATGCAGCCAGGAGCCGCCGGCGGGATTGCCCAGCCACAGCCGGGCATGCCCGCCCGCGTCTGCGACCGTCGTGCGGACCGTTTCCGGGGCCGCGCTGGAGCGCAGCCAGCGCTCGCCGCCGCCCCAGTTCATCAGCCACTCACCCGGCAGGTCAAGGGGCGGGGTCGCCGGCGGCAGGCTCAGACGCCACAGGCGTTCGTCGCCGGTCACCGAACCGGTCAGGAACGGCAGGTGACGATCGCGCAGTCGGGTCCAGAAGGGCGGACCCTCCAGATCGGCATCCGCGCCCAGGCGCTCGGCGGCCTCCTGCACGGCCTCCTGCCCACCGCCCAGGCGGATCCGGGTGATCCCGTCGGCCCAGGCCAGGCCGGAGAAGGGCAGGGCGGTGCGTCCCCAGTCCCGGGCCTGCTGGATGAATTCGGCCGCGGAGTCCTCGCGGCGCAGCCAGGCCTGGTAGGCGGGGGCGGGGAGCAGCTTGAAGCTGGCTTCCAGCAGCAGGCCCAGACTGCCCAGGCTGCCCGCCATCAGGCGCGAGACGTCGAAGCCGGCGACGTTCTTCATGACCTCGCCACCGAAGCGCAGGATCTCGCCGCGGCCGTTCACGATGCGTGTACCCAGCAGCGCGTCGCGCAGACTGGCGGTCCAGGGGCGGCGCGCGCCGGACAGCCCCAGGGCGACCATGCCGCCCACGGTGCTGGACGGGGTGGGCATGGCCGGCTCGAAGGGCAGCATCATGCCGACCTCTTCCAGCGCGGCCTGCAATTCCATCACCGGTGTGCCGGCACGCACCGTCACCACCAGCTCGCTGGGGGCCAGATTGACGATGCCGTGGTGGCGGCCTGCCTCCAGCAGCTGCACATCCGCCGGATATCCTTCGGGGAACGCGAGGGCACGCTGACTGCCACTGCCGGTGATGGCCAGGCGGTGGCCGGCTGCACTGGCCGAACGGATGCGCTCGGCCAGTAGCAAGGACTGGTCGGTTCCGGGTTCCATCAGATGCGGGCGCGGCCGGGGCTAGCGGGCCACGCGGAAAGTTCGGTAACGGATCGCTTCGCCAGAAGCGCCGGCGCTGCGTTGGGCAAGTTTGAAATAGCGTGGCTATTCCGGCACTTGCCCGCCTTGCTCCGGCACTTCTGGCTGTGCTCCATCGTCACCGAACGTCCCGCATGGCCCACTAGCCCGTCTCCAGTGTCAGGCGTACCCGTTCCAGGCGATGCCGCACATCTTGAGCAAGGTCCTCGACACCGGGCTTGTTGACCAGACCCATCACCGCGACCGGGTCCATGAAGCCGACCGTGCAGGTCCCGTTCTCGTTGTCCTGTACCAGGACGTTGCAGGGCAGCAGCAGCCCGATGTTCGGATCCGCCTCGATCGCCTGGCGGGCCAGGTTCGGGTTGCAGGCGCCGAGGATGCGGTAGGCCCGATGATCCAGGTCCAGTTTCTTCTTGAAGGCCGCGGCCACGTCGATCTCGCTGAGAATGCCGAAGCCTTCCTCGCCCAGGGCGGCGGTGGTGCGCTCGATCACCTGATCGATCGCGCCCGGCACGATCACGTTGAAGCCGTATTGAGGTTGTTCCATCGCGGGTCCTCCGTTCGTGGTGAGGTCGGGTTACGCCGACAGCGCCGGGGCGTCGGCGGATGGCCCGCCTCCCGGTGGTGTCGTGCGCCGGCGCTGGTTCCAGGCGACCAGGAGCCCCAGGGCCAGTGCGGGGAGGTAGAACCAGTAGGGACTCGGACGGTCGGTGGGCACCAGCACGCCGGTGATGGCCCAGCCACCCTCCAAGCCTACCCGGCCGGCCGGGCTGCCGAAAGCAACCGTTTGTATCTGCGCCTTCTGCGCGTCGGGATCGAAGCGCACGTCCAGGCCGGCATCGGCCAGGCGTTCGCGCGGGGCCAGATCCGGGCTGCCCAGTGGGAACATCACCGTGCGGGTGATCTCGCGGCCCTCCAGGTCGATGCCGGTGGCCTCCACGCGCAGCGAGTCACGATCCGGGATCGTCTCGACGACCTCCAGCAGGGTCTCCGGCGGCTGGTGCGCAAAGGGCGGCGCGATGCGGTCCATCAGTACCGTGGGCACCAGCAGCACGAAGGCCACCACCAGCAGGGCGCCGGATTCCCAGTAGCGGCTGCGGGTCAGGAACCAGCCCTGAGTGGCCGCGGTAAACGCGAGGATGCCCGCCAGCGAGCCGAGGAATACCAGCGTCAGCTGGAACACGTTGTCCACGCCGATCAGCAGCAACTGGCTGTTAAAGATGAAGAAGAACGGCAGTGCGATGGTGCGCAGACTGTAGGCAAAGGCCTGGATCCCGGTACGGATCGGGTCGGCCTTCGCGATCGCCGCGCCAGCGAACGAGGCCAGACCCACCGGCGGCGTCACGTCGGCCATGATGCCGAAATAGAACACGAACAGGTGGGCCGCGATCAGCGGGATCAGGATGTCGTGCTGGGCGCCCAGGTCGACGATGATCGGGGCCATCAGGGTCGCCACGATGATGTAGTTCGCGGTGGTCGGCAGGCCCAGCCCCAGGATCAGGCTGATCAGGGCCGTCAGCACCAGCACCAGCAGCAGGTTGCCGCCGGACAGGGTATCCACCAGGTCGGTCAGCACCAGTCCGACGCCGGTCATCGCCACGGTGCCGACGATGATCCCGGCCGCGGCGGTGGCCAGGCCGATACCGATCATGTTGCGCGCGCCGGTCTCGAAGCCCTGGAACAGCTCCCATACCCCGACCCAGGTCGCCTGCAGCAGCCGGCCCTGGCGCCGGAACAGCGCGACCAGCGGGCGCTGGGTCAGGACGATGAAGATCATGAAGGCCACCGCCCAGAACGCCGCCAGCCCCGGCGACAGGCGCTCCACTACCAGGGCCCAGACCAGCACCACCAGCGGCAGCACATAGTGCAGACCGCCCAGTACCGTGGGTAGCACGCGCGGCAGGGGTTGCTCGGTGTCCAGGGGTTCCGGCTCGGGTTCGCGGGCGACGATCCACAGCAGGATCAGGTAGGCGGCGAACAGCAGGCCGGCGATGATCCAGGCGGCGGCGTCGCCGGCCACCTCCTTGATCCAGCCAAGCCCCCAGTACACCGCGGCGGCCAGGATGATCAGGCTGGAGACGGTGATTCCGAAGCTGATCAGGCGCCCGCGCCAGGTGGTCACGGTGGCGCGCTGGAGCCCCTCCATGCCGTTCTTGCAGGCCTCCAGATGCACGATATAGATCAGCGCGATATAGGCGATCAGCGCCGGCAGAATCGCGTGTTTGAGCACCTCCACGTAGGGGATGCCGACGTACTCGACCATCAGGAAGGCGGCGGCCCCCATCACCGGCGGCATCAACTGGCCGTTGACCGAGCTGGCCACCTCCACCGCGCCGGCCTTGTGCGGGGCGAAACCGACCCGGCGCATCAGCGGCACGGTGAAGGTGCCGGTGGTGACCACATTGGCGATGGATGAACCGGAGACCACGCCGGTCATCCCCGAGGCCATCACCGCGGCCTTGGCCGGGCCCCCGCGCAGGTGCCCGAGCAGGGAGAAGGCCACGCGGATGAAGTAGTCGCCGGCGCCGGCGCGTTCCAGCAGCGCGCCGAACAGCACGAACAGGAACACGAAGCTGGTGGAGACCCCCAGCGCGATCCCGAACACCCCCTCGTTGGACAGCCACTGCTGCGCCATCGCGCGCGGGTAGCTCGCGCCGCGATGGGCGATCAGGTCGGGCATCAGCGGCCCGGCGAAGGTGTAGAACAGGAAGATCGCCGCGATGATGGTCAGCGCCGGACCGAGCACGCGGCGGGTCGCCTCCAGCAGCAGGATCAGGCCGATCCCGGCCATGACCAGGTCCAGCTCGGTGGGGGCGCCAGGGCGCGCCGCCAGCGCCTCGTGGAACAGGTAGAGGTAGAGCGCACTGAAGGCCGCGACCGCGGCGAATACCCAGTCGCCCAGGGGCACACGATGCACGGGGTCGTTCCCGCGCAGCAGGGGCCAGGCCACTACTACCAAAGCAATGCCCAGGGCCAGATAGACCTCGCCGAGGCGTTCAAGGCCCAGCAGCTGCCATAGCCCTAGTGCGATCAGGGCCAGGCCGCCGAGGGCATAGAGGATGCCGATCGCGTGCTGCCAGCCCTTGCCGCGGGCGGTGGGACGTACCGCGGGGAAGAGCAGGTAGCCGAGGAAGATCGCGAAGGCCAGATGGATGGAGCGGGCCTCGGTCTCGGAGACCACGAAGACATCCACCCAGTCGGCCATCGGCGCGGCGATCCAGATCTGGAACAGCGACCACGCGACGGCCGTGATCCAGATGAGACTGCGGGTCGCGCGGCCGGGGTGGCGGCCGCCGGTCTCCAGCTCGGCGACCTGACGGTCTTCCGGGCTGGCGGCATCCTGGGCTCGGGTATCAGTCATCGATCAGTCCTGCCTCGCGAAAGTAGCGTCGGGCGCCGGGGTGCATGGGCGCGGACAGGCCCTCGTCCACCATGCCCTCGCGTTCGAGCCCGCTGAAGGCCGGGTGCAGGCCGCGGAAGGTCTCGAAGTTCTCGAACACGGCGCGGGTCAGTTCAAAGGCGGCGGTATTCGACGTGCGGTCCGATGTGACCAGGGTGGCGCCCACGCCGTAGGTGCGGATGTCCTGGTCCTGCCCTGGGTAGGTATCGGCGGGGATCACGGCGGTGAGGTAGTAGGGGGTCGAGCGGATCAGTTCCTCGATGGCCGGCCCCTCGATGGAGACCAGGCGTGCATCACAGGTGGCGATGGGCTCCTGGATCGCCGCCGAAGGGTGGCCGACGGAGAACACGAAGGCGTCGATGCGGTTGTCGCACAGGGCCTGGGCCTGCTCGCGCGAGGGCAGCTCGCTGACTCGGCGGAAGGTATCGTGATCCCAGCCGAGCTTCTCCATCAGCTCTTCCATCAGGGTGCGCTGGCCGGATCCGGGGTTGCCGATGTTCACGCGCTTGTCCGGCAGATCATCCAGTCCGGCAATCTCCGCGTCGGGTCGCACCACCAGGGTCAGGGGCTCCGGGTGCAGGCTGAACATGGCCCGCAGGTGCGTGGCCGGCCCGAAGGCCTCGAAGCGGCCGCTGCCATGGTAGGCGTGGTACTGCAGATCCGACTGGGCCACGCCGAAATCCATGTCACCGGAGCGCACCATGTTCAGATTGAACACCGAGCCCCCGGTGCTTTCCGCGGTGCAGCGCATCCCGTGTTCGTCGCGGCGAGTGTTGAACAGGCGGCACAGGTGCTGGCCGGCCGGGTAGTAGACCCCGGTGACGCCGCCGGTACCGATGTTGATGAAGCGCTGCTCGGCCGCCGCCAGGGGCGCGAGCAGCAACAAGGCCAGGCTCAGGCCCAGGGCCGGCAGCCCGCGGGTCAGGTGACGTGTAGGGATGCGGTGCACGGGGGATCCTCGCATGTGTTCTCCCGGGAACAGACGGTATCGCGAGTGTAGGGAATCGGGCCGCAATGTACACGCCCGCCAGTCCGGGGCGCGCGGCAAGGTTTTTCTGGTTCTGCGGCCAAGCGGCGCGTAGGGTGGGGACCTCCATCCGACGCAGGCATTGCCCCATGTGGCTTGAAACCCGCTGTGACTTCGAATTCGAGATCCCTGTCCCGACACCGTTCGTGCTGATGCTGCGCCCGCGCAGCGGCCCGCTGCAGTGGATCGCGCGCGAGGAGTATCGCCTGGTGCCGAACGCCCCGGTGACCGAGTTCGTGGATGTCTACGGCAATCTCTGCCAGCGTCTGGTGGCACCGCCTGGGCCGTTCTCGATCCACACAGCGGCCGAGGTGCAGACGGCCGATGCCCTGGATCGCGCCCCCGGCGCCCCGTTTGTCGAGGTGCAGGCCCTGCCGGACGCGACCCTTGGCTACCTGCTGCCCAGCCGCTTCTGCGAATCGGACCGCTTCAATCTGATGGCCACCGAGATCACCGCTGGCCAGTGGCTGGGCTACGACCAGGTGGCCGCGATCGAGCAGTGGCTGCGTGACCGCATCGAGTATCTTCCCGGCACCAGCGACATCCCGATCTCGGCGGTGGAGGTGAACCAGCGCGGGAGTGGGGTGTGCCGCGACCTGGCGCATCTCGGCATTGCGCTTTGCCGCAGTCTCAGCATCCCGGCGCGCATGGTGGTCGGGTATCTGCACGGCCTGCAGCCGATGGACATGCACGCCTGGTTCGAGGCCTTCGTCGGCGGTCGCTGGTACAGCTTCGATGCGACCCAGACGGAATTGCGGGGCGGCTATGTGGTGGTGGGCTACGGCCGCGACGCGGCGGACGTGGCGATCTACAACCAGTTCGGGCTCCCGGTCTACCCGATCCGCCACGAGGTGGGTGTCGAGCGGATCGACGGACCCGCCTGACGCGCGCCGGGCGCGGTATTCCACGGTCGCTGGAAGGGGCTTGAGCCGGCCCCGTCCGCGCCGAACGGACCGGCATCAAAGTACTTGATCGGGCTTGCGAAACCCGCAATTTCGGGGCGTTCGCGAGGCGTCGTGGTGGGCGCCCCGGGAGCCGCCCGGTCTGAAAAGAGGGGCCGGATGACGTATGATAAGCGGCCTTTTTGACGGCAGTGCCGCCTTCCGGCGGGCGCGCCGCAATCCACCGAATCCGAAGCCTTGAACGGGAGAACCGAATGTTTTCGATCGACATGAGTATCCACGGTTACGACGACGAACTCTGGGGCGCCATCAGCAAGGAAGCGCAGCGTCAGGAAGAGCACATCGAGCTGATCGCCTCCGAGAACTACACCAGCCCGCGCGTGATGGAGGCCCAGGGCTCCGTGCTGACCAACAAGTACGCCGAGGGCTACCCGGGCAAGCGCTACTACGGTGGCTGCGAGTACGTGGATATCGTCGAACAGCTCGCGATCGACCGTCTCAAGGAACTCTACGGCGCCGACTACGCCAACGTGCAGCCGCATTCCGGCTCGCAGGCCAACGCGGCCGTGTACATGGCCCTGCTGCAGCCGCATGACACCGTGCTCGGCATGAGCCTGGACGCCGGCGGCCACCTGACCCACGGCGCCAAGCCGAACTTCTCCGGCAGGATCTACAACGCGGTGCAGTACGGCATCACCGACGAGGGCCTGATCGACTACGACGAGGTCCAGCGTCTGGCCACCGAGCACCAGCCGAAGATGATCGTCGCCGGCTTCTCCGCCTACTCGCGTGTGGTCGACTGGAAGCGCTTCCGCGAGATCGCCGATTCCGTGGGCGCCTACCTGATGGTGGACATGGCCCACGTCTCCGGCCTGATCGCGGCTGGTGAATACCCGAATCCGATCGACCACGCCCACGTGGTCACCTCCACCACGCACAAGTCCCTGCGCGGGCCGCGTGGCGGCTTCATCATCACCAAGGGTCAGCCGGAGCTGAACAAGAAGTTCCAGTCGCTGATCTTCCCGGGTACCCAGGGTGGCCCGCTGATGCACGTGATCGCCGGCAAGGCGGTGGCGTTCAAGGAGGCCCTGGAACCGGAATTCAAGACCTACCAGAAGCAGGTGATCGCCAACGCCCGCGCGATGGCCGAGGTCCTGGTCGAACGCGGCTACGACATCGTCTCCGGAGGCACCGACAACCACCTGTTCCTGCTGAGCCTGGTGTCCAAGGGCATGACCGGAAAGGCCGCGGATGCCGCGCTGGGTCGCGCCAACATCACCGTCAACAAGAACGCGGTGCCGAACGACCCGCAGTCCCCGTTCGTAACCTCCGGCATCCGCATCGGCACCGCCGCGCTGACCACGCGTGGCTTTACCGAGGCCGAGTCGCGCGAGCTGGCCGGCTGGATCGCCGACGTGCTGGACGACCACGAGAACGAGCAGGTGATCGACGCGACCCGCGACAAGGTCGTCGAGATCTGCCGCCGCTTCCCGGTCTACGGCGCGCCCGAATAATCTCGGCGAGTCACGGGTCGCGGGCGCGGGATGCGCTGTCCGTCCTGTCATGATCAGGATACCCGCGTGGTCGATTCGCGGGTGGCCGGCCCGGAGCAGGAACAGATCCGGCGCCGGCGTCAGTGCCGCGCCTGCGGGGCGCGCTTTACCACCTTCGAGCGGGCGGAGTTCAGCCTGCCGCGGGTGGTCAAGCGCTCCGGCGAGCGCGTCGCCTTCGACGAGGAAAAGCTGCGTAGCGGTCTGCGCCGGGCCCTGCACAAGCGCCCGGTGAAGACCGACGATGTCGAGCGGGTCATCGACGACATCAAGCGCCAGCTGTCCGCGCTCACCGCCCCGGAAGTGAAATCCGACCGTATCGGCGAAATGGTCCTGGCCGCCTTGCACGGCCTCGACCATGTGGCCTATATCCGGTTTGCCTCCATTTATCTCAGCTTCGCCAGTGTGCAGTCCTTCCGCGAAGCCATCGAACGGCTGGAGGAAGACCTCAGCCCGGAGATGCGCCGCTCGCAGCTGCGCCTGATCGACGAGGAGGCACCCGGCCCTGCCCCGGAATCGGCGGCGGGTGGCCCGCAGGAGCCACCGGGGAGTGGTGACTCGTCCAGGGGGGAGTGATGGAAGCACCCACGACCGAGCAGGCGATCACGGACCGCCGTTACATGGCGCGGGCCCTGGAGCTGGCCGACTACGGCCGCTTCACCGCGGACCCGAACCCGCGGGTCGGGTGCGTGATCGTGCGCGACGGACGCGAAGTCGGCGCGGGACTGCACTGGAAGGCCGGCGAGGCCCATGCCGAGGTGAACGCACTGCGGGCGGCCGGCGAGGCCGCGCGTGGCGCAACCGCCTACGTCACCCTGGAACCCTGCAGCCATCACGGCCGGACCCCGCCCTGCACCGATGCCCTGATCGGCGCCGGGGTAGCCCGGGTCGTGATCGCCATGCAGGACCCCAACCCGCAGGTCTGTGGCGGCGGGATCGAGGCCCTGCGGGCAGCAGGTATCCCGGTCTACAGCGGCGTGCTGGAGGCCGAGGCGCGTGCCCTGAACCCCGGATTCGTGCGGCGCATGGAGCAGGGACACCCCTGGGTGCGCGTCAAGCTTGCCGCGAGCCTCGACGGGCGTACCGCCATGGCCTCCGGCGAGTCGCAGTGGATCACCGGCGAGGCGGCGCGCCGCGACGTCCAGCTCTGGCGGGCCCGCGCGGGCGCGATCCTGACCGGCAGCGGCACCGTGGTCGCCGACGACCCGCGCCTGAACGTGCGCATGAAGCCCTTCGACCTGGCCGCCCATGCCGGGTTTCCGGATGACCCCCGCTATTACGACCTGCCGGGACGCCAGCCCCTGCGGGTGATCCTGGACGCCCGCCTGCGGACGCCGCCAGGCGCGCAGATCCTGCGCGAGGGACCGGTCTGGATCCTCACGGGCCCCGATGCCGCGGACTCGCCGGCCGCCGACACCCTGCGCGGCCGAGGGGCGGAGGTCCGGCCCGTGCCGTTGGCGGAGGAATCCGCCGAGGGCGGGCTGGATCTGGGCGCGGTGCTGGCGGAGCTGGGCCGCGCCGAGGTCAACGAGCTGCATGTGGAATCCGGGCCGGGGCTGGCCGGGGCGCTCGCCCGTGGTGGCTGGGTGGACGAATGGCTGATCTACCAGGCCCCCCTGCTGATGGGCTCCAATGCTCGCCCCCTGGTCGAGTGGCCGCTGGCCCGCATGTCCGAGCGCGCCGAACTCGAGATCGTCGATTCCCGCTGGGTCGGCGAAACCCTGCGCCTGCGCGCCCACCCGCGTTCCTGAAGGCCGATTTCACCACGAAGCACACGAAGGCACGAAGGAGGTCAAAGGCGATTCACAGGAAGATGGGAAGATCGGAAGGGTTTTTCGGTAAAGAAGAATAGGGGGGTGGTCATGGCCTGCCCCTGCGAGGCCGATGTGTACCCCGTTTCAAACCCAATCATCCTTCCAGTCTTCTTATCTTCCTGTAGATCGTCCTTGACCTGTCCCTTCTTCGTGCCTTCGTGTGCTTCGTGGTGAACAAGGGGTTTCCGGGCAGGAACCGGGTAAAAGGGCGGGGCGTGGTGCGAACTCATTAGGGTTTCCCTATGATGGGCGGCGAGCAGCCCGGCGCGGTTCGTGCGGGCACCCCGGAACGAGCGGACGTCCATGTTTACCGGAATCATCGAGACCCTAGGCAGCCTGGAGCGCCTGACCCCCAGTGGTGGCGACGTGCGGCTGCACGTGAACGCGACCGGGATGGACCTGTCGGACACCCGGCTGGGGGACTCGATCGCGGTGAACGGGGTCTGCCTGACGGTGACCGATCTGGCGGGCAGCGGCTTTGCCGCCGATGTCTCGCGCGAGTCGCTGGAGGTGACCACGCTGGGCCATCTCGGACCGGGGGACCGGGTGAATCTCGAACGGGCGCTGGCCCTGGGCGACCGCCTGGGCGGGCACATGGTGTCCGGGCACGTCGACGGCGTCGGCGAGGTGGTGGCGATGGAGCCCGATGCGCGCTCGACCCGCGTGCGCTTTCGCGCGCCACCGGCACTGGCCCGCTACATCGCGGCCAAGGGCTCGATCACTATTGATGGCACCAGCCTGACCGTGAACCGCGTGGACGGCGCCGAGTTCGAGGTCAACATCATCCCGCATACCTGGTCCCTGACCCGCTTCGCCGTCTATACGGTGGGCACCCCGGTCAACCTCGAGGTCGACCTGATCGCCCGCTATCTGGAGCGTCTGATGCTGGGCGAGCGGGCGGCCGAGCCCGGCGCGCAGGCGGGCGACCTGTCGGAGGCCTGGCTGGCTGAACAGGGCTTTCCCAATCAATCCGGGCCGCGCGACTGAACGCACGGCCCCCGACCGAAGGCACGCATGGAATTTTCCAGTACCGAAACCATCCTCGAGGAACTGCAGGCCGGACGCATGGTGGTCATCGTCGACGACGAGGACCGCGAGAACGAGGGCGACCTCTTGATGCTGGCCTCGCACGCGCGGCCCGAGGACATCAACTTCATGGCCAAGTACGGCCGCGGCCTGATCTGCCTGACGCTGACCCGCGAGCGCTGCAAGCAGCTGGCGCTGCCGCTGATGGTGACCGACACCAATGACGTGCATGGCACCAACTTTACGCTGTCGATCGAGGCCGCCGAGGGCGTGACCACCGGCATCTCGGCCTACGATCGCGCACACACCATCCGGACCGCGGTCGCGCCCAACGCGAAGCCCGAGGATATCGTCCAACCGGGGCACGTGTTCCCGCTGATGGCACAGCCCGGTGGGGTCATCGTGCGCGCCGGCCATACCGAGGCCGGGTGCGATCTGGCGCGCCTGGCCGGGGCCGAACCGGCGGCGGTGATTGTCGAGATCCTGAACGAGGACGGCAGCATGGCGCGGCGTTCGGATCTCGAACGCTTCTGCGCCGAGCATGACCTCAAGATGGGCACCATCGAGGACCTGATCCGCTATCGCATCGAGAACGAGAAGACCGTGCGTCGGGTTTCGGAGCGTCCGTTCCCGACCGAGCATGGCGAATTCCGCCTGCTGGCGTTCGAGGACGAGGTGGATCACGAGCTGCATTTCGCGCTGGTGCGCGGGGAGCCGAAGCCGGACCAGGAGACCCTGGTGCGTGTCCACCTGGAAAGCACGCTGTACGACACGCTGGGTTACGCCGGTCCGGATCGTGGCTGGCCGCTGGACGATGCCCTGCGCCGGATCGACGCGGCCGGCGAGGGTGTGGTGGTGGTGCTGCGCAAGCACGAGAGCCCGGAGGCCCTGGCCCAGCGTCTGGAGCATATCGGCCAGCCGGCGCCGGAAGAGCGCAGTGGGCGGGAGAACTCCGCCGAGTGGCGCATGTATGGCATTGGTGCCCAGATCCTGGCTGACTGCGGGGTGGGGCGCATGAAGCTGATGTCGGCGCCCAAGCGCTTTCATGGCCTCGGTGGCTTCGGCCTGGAGGTTGTGGACTACGTCCACGAGTAGCCCCCGGCCGGCACGCGCCTGGCCGCCTGCCTCGTGGTGGCTGGCCCTGGTTCGACATCCGGTGTTTACGTGCTTTCGGTCTACATACTGCCGTGCGCTGACTCGCCAGCGCGCCCCGAGTGACTTCTTTGCTCGTGCAAAGAAGTCACCAAGAAACACGCCCGACTGCCGCGACCCCGGCCCGCTTTGCGGGCCGGGGTTTCCCTCGCTCCGAGGCTTTTCGCGGGCGGCGCTGAACTCGCTGCGCCTTCGGCTCCGCTCAGACATCCAGCGCCTCTGATCCCGCGAAAACCCTCTCCGCTCGGCGCGACGACAACGGGGAGGCAGGTCAAAACAACGGCCGTCCCGACGATATTGCGAGTGGACGAAGGCTAGGTCTTCGGACATCTGGGCACGCTCGGCCTTTGGCCGTTGCGTGCCGCGCCCGCGCAGCGGGCGCCGGGGGCTTTCAGGCGGCAGGGCCATTGTGGTGTCGCGGGGTCGGAATACCTTCTGTCTTGACCTTCGCCTCCCGTATGGAGCCCCTTGCGGAAGGGTTCTCGGGGCGGGAGAAGGCGCTGGATGTCTGAGCGGAGCGCAGCGTAGCGAGTTCAGCGCCGCCGGCCCGAGGGCCCTGGAGCAAGGTTCCTGGGCGAAATCCGGGTGCCCTTCTTTGGGTACTTTCTTGGGCAAGCAAGAAAGTGCCTCGGGGCGCGCTGGCGAGTCAGCGCACGGCAGTATGTAGACCGAAAGCACGTAAACACCGGATGCCGAACCCAGACCAGCCACCACGAGGCAGGCGACCTAACGAAGGGACCGTCAACCACCGAGCGATGAACAAGGGTCCGCCATGATCGGGCAGGACGCCGGGCCGACGCCACTGAGCATACCGGCGCCAAATGCAGGTCCAGTCAGCGCCATGGCAGGCGGGCGGCTGCGCGATTCGTGCGGGCGCGCTCTACCGCGCGGGTTCGCGGTGCTACACTAGGCGGCATTTGCAACTCGGCCCCGCGGGTCGGCCCCGAACGGCCGCCTCGTCTCCGTCTCAATCGGAATGAAACCATGCACGACATTAAGACCCTGGAAGGCGTATTCACCGACGCCGCCGACCATCGCTATGGCCTGCTGCTGGCGCGCTTTAACAGCCTGATCGTCGAACGCCTGCTGGAAGGCGCGGTGGATACTCTGAAGCGCCATGGCGTGCAGGAAAAGAATCTGACCATCGCCCGCGTGCCGGGGGCCTATGAACTGCCGCTGGCGGCCCAGGCGATGGCGCGTTCCGGGCAGTATGACGGGGTCATTGCCCTGGGCTGCGTGATCCGCGGCTCCACCCCGCATTTCGACTACGTCGCCGGCGAGGCGGCCAAGGGCCTGGCCCAGGTGCAGATGGCCGAGGACCTGCCGATCAGCTTCGGTGTTCTGACGACGGACTCCATTGAGCAGGCGATTGAACGCGCCGGCACCAAGGCCGGCAACAAGGGCGCGGATGCCGCGATGGGCGCGATCGAGATGGTCAGCCTGATGCGGCAGCTGCGCGGCGGCGCCTGAGCGAGCACGAAACCGACGTGACCGAACCTGGCAATCCCTCCCAACCCGACCGTCCGGCCGCCAAGGGCGCGGGCGGCGCCCGCGCCAAGCGCCCGCGCAGCACGCCCGAGCAGCGGGCGCGCCACGCGCGCTCGTTCGCGCGGCGTCGCGCCATGCAGGCGCTGTACTCCTGGCAGATGACCGGCGCCCACCCCAAGGACATCCTGGCAGAGTTCCGTGACGACGAGGAACACGCGAAGGCGGATGCCGAGTATTTCCGCGAGCTGCTGATCGGTGTGACCCGCGATCGCGAGGCCCTGGATGCCCGCATGGAGCCGTACCTCGGCCGCCCGCTGGACCAGCTCGACCCGGTGGAGCATGCCCTGCTGTGGCTGGGTCAGTGGGAGCTGGCCGAGCGGATCGAGGTGCCCTATCGCGTGGTGATCAACGAGGCCGTGGACCTGGCCAAGCGCTACGGTGCGGAGCAGTCGCATCGTTACATCAACGGTGTGCTGGACCGGCTCTCCGCCGAGCTGCGCGGTCCCGAGCGCGCCACGCCGCGCTGACCCCGCGCAACGCCGCAGCACGGCAATGGCCGGCTCCGACTCCGAGTTCGACCTGATTCAGCGTTATTTCGGCGCGCCGTCGGCGGACGTGAACGCCGAGGGCGTTCGGCTTGGCATCGGGGACGATGCCGCCCTGTTGGCTGTGGCGAGCGGCCACGAGCTGGCCGTCACTGTCGACACCCTGATTGAGGGTACCCATTTTTTCCCCGATCACCCGCCGGCGAGCGTTGGGCACAAGGCCCTGGCTTCCAACCTCAGTGACCTGGCCGCGATGGGGGCCGAGCCGCTGGGCGCGCTGCTGTCGCTGACCCTGCCACGGGTCGATCATGACTGGCTGGCGGGTTTCAGCGAGGGCTTCCTGGCGCTGGCCGAAGAGGTTGGTATCCCGCTGGTAGGCGGGGATACCAACCGGGGCCCTCTGGCAATCAGCGTGACCGTGCTGGGTACCGCGCCCGCGGGCCAGGCCCTGCGCCGGGCCGGGGCCCGGCCCGGCGACCGACTGGTGGTATCCGGTGCGTTGGGCGGGGCGGCCTTCGGGCTTGCCCACGAGACCGCCCGGCGGGCGCGGGGCGCCGCGGGCGCGACTCTGCCCGCCGATGCCCGGGAGCCGGCCTGCGACCGGCTGTTCTGGCCCCGGGCGCGGCTGGCCCTGGGGCGCGGCCTGCGGAACCGTGCCCGGGCGGCTATCGATATTTCCGACGGCCTGCTGGCGGATCTCGGGCACCTGTGTGCCGCGTCGGGCTGTGGCGCGCGGGTCGACTGGCCCGCCGTCCCCCGCGATCCGTTGCTGGCACAGATCCCGGACGATCAGGCCCGCGAGTATGCGCTCGGCGGAGGCGAGGACTACGAACTGCTGTTCGCACTGCCGGCCGGGGAATCGCTGGATCTGCTGGCCTTCAGCGTGGATCTGCCGCTGACCGTGATCGGGGAATGCACGGAGGGTGACGCGGTGGTCGTCGAGGACGCGGACGGGCGGCGACTGGACGTGACGCGGGCGGGGCACGATCATTTCGCGGACAACATGGGAAACACTGATTAATGTACACACTCGCGTTGGTACCCCAGGTTTTCCGAGACAAGGCGCGGTGCGCAGCCGGTAGTGGTTCTACCGGCAAGGGCCGCAACGCAGGATCGGGGAACCTGGGGTACCAACCCCGAAGGGGCTCGGCCGCTTTTGCGCGCGCACGGCGTTGCGGCTCCCTTGTGCAGAATGCTGCACGGCCGTCGCCGCGCCTTGTTCGCACGCAAAAGCGACTCGAGCGCGAGCGTGTACATTGATCAGTGTTTCCCAAGGAACACTAGGGACAGGGTAGCCATGACGGAGCAGAAGAGCCGCAAGCCGCAGATGCCATCGGCGAAGACCGTATTCGGCGATCCGATCCACCTGCTGGCCTTTGGCTTCGGCAGCGGCCTGTCGCGCTGGGCCCCGGGCACCACCGGCTCGCTGGGCGCGCTGGTGCTGTACTTCGCGATCATGAATTTCCCGGAATGGGCCTATATCGCCGTGACCGTGATCGTGGTCATGGCCGGCTTCCACATCTGTGGCGAGAGTGCCCGCAAGCTCGGTGTGCACGATCACCCGGGCATCGTCTGGGACGAATGGGCGGGCATGCTGATTACCCTGGCCTTTGCCCCCGCGGGGCTGATGTGGGTGGTGGTCGGCTTTCTGCTGTTCCGGATTTTCGACATCCTCAAGCCCTGGCCGGCGAACTATTTCGACCACAAGTGGCAGGACGGCCACGGGATCATGATGGACGATGTGGTCGCCGGCCTGTACGCAGGCTTCGCCCTGGTGATCCTGGGCGGGTTGTTCCAGCAACTGGTGGTCGAGGCGTAGGACAGCACTCGGGTGGGCCCGGGTGTGAACGGGTCGTCAGAGTCGCGCGATGGCGAGAACTCGTGCGGATACGGCAACGCCTCAGGGTCAGGTATCCACCAAAGGAGTGTGTGGCATGAAGATCTCCATGCGTCATTGGCTTCAAGTGTTGTTCGTGAGTGCCCTCCTGGCGTATGGCGGCGCCCAGGCGCAGCCGGCGGGCGGACCGCCTTCGGGCGCCCCGGGCGCCAGTGGCGACACGCCAGCCGCCGGCGACTTGCCACCCGGACACGGCGGTACTCCGCCGGGGCAGCGCCGCGGCGACCCGCGCCCCGATCGGGGGCCCGACCTTCCGCGGGCGCCGGATCCGTCCTCGCCGCCGTCCCCGGACGACGCGCCGCTGCCGGACCCGTCCGATCTCCCCGAGCCGCCCACCCCGCCGAGCCCGGATCTCCCGGGGCTCTGACCGAGCGCGGCGGATCCGCCCTGCGCACGTGTTCCCGGGGTGGGGCGGTCTCCGTTTGACCGTGTAGTG
This sequence comes from Thioalkalivibrio sp. ALE16, assembly GCF_000381305.1. Classification (NCBI taxonomy): domain Bacteria; kingdom Pseudomonadati; phylum Pseudomonadota; class Gammaproteobacteria; order Chromatiales; family Ectothiorhodospiraceae; genus Thioalkalivibrio; species Thioalkalivibrio sp. ALE16. The sequence goes on along the minus strand of NZ_KB906368.1, from coordinate 28,968 downwards.
GTCAATTCATTTCGGACGTCCCGATCGGTGCTCCCGTCCTTCGCTCAGTGGGAGGTCGTTGGGGTACACACAGGCCGGCTGGATGGGAATGGTCCCCAAGTGCACCGACTGGTCGGTTACTTCGCCTGGCGGCCGAGCGTGCGCAGCTGCTGCAGCCAGCGCTCGCGCGCGGCCGCGTTGCCGCCGTTCTGGCCGATCAGGGTGTGGCGGACGGGGCCGAAGCCACAGAAGCGCAGGATGTTCCGCTCCAGGCTCTTCAGGCTGTGGGCGCCGAACCACCAGCGGTAGGCGAGGGCCGGCATGCCCATGGTGACCACGATGCGTACGGAACGGCCCTTCAGCCGCGTGTGGCGCAGGCGGTTCATGTCGCCATCGGCGACAAAGGCTGGCCTGAGGGTCTGTTCCAGGAAGGCCTTCACCCCGGCCGGCATGTCGCCCAGCCACAGCGGGTAGATCAGCACAATGTGGTGGGCGGCCTCGATCAGGGCCTGGGCCTCGAGGATCGCGGGCGGGACGCTTGCGTCGAGGAACTCGGCCTGGCTCCTGAGCAGCGGGACATCACGATGGGCGATGGTGTAGGTGTCCACCGCGAAGCCGCCCTGTTCGGCCCCCTCGCGGTAGGCGTCGGCGAGCGCGTGGTCGAGATGGCCGCCGGCCGGGTCCGGGTGCCCCTGGAGGATCAGGATTCGCGTCATGCGTTGGCCCTCGTGATGGCTAAGCCCGTTTCCCAAGCGTAGCCCAGCCGGCGGACGCGGTGGTTCCGGTACGGGCCGTGGTGTGAGGGGGCGGTTGGTTGGCCGCCAAAAACGCCTCCGGAAACCGGTTCCCTGGCACGAGGGTCTTGCCTACCATAACGGGGTGCGCTGCGGTGGCTTGTAGCGTCGGGACGCGGAGGCGAAATGGCATTCGATCCGGTTGTGCTGTTCTTCCTGCTGGGGGCGATCGCGGGTCTGGCGAAGTCGGACCTCAAGATCCCGATGGCGATCTACGAGGCGCTGTCGATCTACCTGCTGCTGGCCATCGGCCTGATGGGCGGGGTCAAGCTGGCGGAAAGCGAGTTGCTTCCGTTGCTGCTGCCGGGCCTGGCGGTGCTCGCCGTGGGTTCGCTGATCCCGCTGATCGCGTTTCCGGTGCTGTACCTTCTCGGGCGGATGCCGCGGGCGGATTCGGCTTCCATTGCGGCCCACTACGGTTCGGTGTCGGTCGTGACCTTCTCGGTCGCGGTCGCGTTTCTGGCGTCCCGGGGTCTGGACTACGAGGGGCACATGGTGGTGTTCCTCGTACTCCTGGAGATGCCGGCGCTGGTCATCGGGATCCTGCTGGCGCGCATGGGCAGCCGGGGCCCCACTCGCTGGGGCAAGACCCTGCACGAGGTCATCTTTGGCAAGAGCATCTTCCTGCTGGCCGGTGGACTGGTGATCGGGTTCGTTGCCGGCCCGGATCACATCGAGCCGCTGGAGCCGATGTTCTTTGATCTGTTCAAGGGGGTGCTGGCGTTGTTCCTGCTGGAGATGGGGCTGGTGGCCTCCAGCCGCATCGCGGATGTCCGCCAGTACGGGCTGTTCCTCATCGTCTTTGCGATCGTCATGCCGATCGTCTCCGCGATCCTCGGGATCCTGCTCGGATGGGGCCTGGGCATGAGCCTGGGGGGCACGCTGCTGCTGGCCACCTTGTATGCCAGTGCGTCGTACATCGCGGCGCCGGCCGCGATGCGCATTGCCGTGCCCAAGGCCAACCCCGCGTTGTCGATCGGGGCCTCGCTGGGTGTGACGTTCCCGTTCAATATCTTCCTGGGCGTTCCGCTGTATTTCTGGATGGCCCAGACCCTTTATTCGCTCGGAGGCTAGCTCGATGCAAGGCGATGACATGTACCTGCTGACGGTGGTGGCCGAGGCGATCCTGGAGGAGATGCTGATCGACGAGGTACGCGCCATGGGGGCGGCCGGCTACACGGTGACCGACGCACGCGGCTGGGGCCGGCACGGCAAGCGCCGGGGCAACTGGCGGGCCGGCGGCAACATCAAGCTGGAGGTCGTGGCCTCGTCGGAGCTGTGCGAGCGGATCGCGGCCCGGTTCAAGGAACAGTACGAGTCGGACTACGGATTGCTGATGTTTACCGTGCCCGTCGACTTGAAGAATTGATCTGGCCGGACAGTCAGGCAGCCTCCACGAAGTGAAGTGCTTCACGAAATTCCGGGGAACTCGCCCCTGCGCCTTGGGGGCCGCGGGGCCCGGCTGCTATCACCGGGGGCCTGAACGAATGGCTTCACGGCCGCAAGGAGTTTCCCATGACCCGGTTTCGCAGTACCGCATTGATCATTGCCCTTGGCTCGCTCTTCGCCGTGGGAACGGCCCATGCCCAGGCGCAGCAAGGCGGCCAGCAAGGTGGCATGGGCCAGGGTACACCCCCCGCCGAGCGGGGTGCCCCTCCGGCGGGCGGGCAGGACACCCCGGGGCACGGCGGCATGCCGCGCGGCCAGGGCCAGGAGCACGGTCAGGGTATGCCGCGCGGCCAGGGCCAGGAGCGTGGTCAGGGCATGCCCCCGGGGCAGCCACAGCCGGCCCCCGGCCAGCCGCCGGGCCAGGGGCAGCAGGCCCCGGGCCAGATGGAGCGCGGTGGTCAGCCGGCCCCCGGTCAGGGCGGCGCGCCGACCGCGCCTCAGGGGCAGGGCCAGCCGCCCGGTGGCCAGGGGCAGCCGCAAGGACAGGGGCAGCCCCAGGACGCGCCGCCGCTGGGCCAGCAGCGTCAGCCCCGAGGCGCGGATGCGCCTCCGCTGGGGGACCAGACCCCGACGCGGCCGGACACCGGTAACCGCCCGGCCGAACCCGCCGATCCGTCAGAGCCGGCGGACCCTGCAGAAACGGGCAATCTCCCGCCGGTGGACTGATCGCGGCGGCCCGGGGTATCGCGCTTCGTCCGGGGGGGCGCGAAGCGGGCCCGCCTTACGTCCGGGCGAGGATGCGGTAGGGCCCGGGATGCCCGTCGCGGCCGGACTCGATCAGGACAATCGTGTCCGTCGCCCAGTGCAGCGGCGTTTCGATCCGCTCGCGAGCGGGCGGCGCGGCGTGGCGGCGCAGCGAAACGTGAGGCCGGAACGGGCGGGGCGGGCCGGTGTCGATGCCGCACTCCCGGCAGAGGGCATGGGCCCGATCCGCGAGGTCCAGGAGGGCCGCTGGCGGATCGCTTGGGCCTACCCAGGTAATGCGCGGACGGGCGAAGTGCCCCAGCCGGTCCAGGGTTAGTTCCAGCGGCTCGGAGGCCAGGGCCCCGAGGTGACCGGCCAGGCAATCGGCCTGCCCGGCGGGAACCGTGCCGGCGAAGGCCAGCGTCAGATGCAGATGTTCGGGCGGGATCGGACGGCCGGGACCATCCAGGGTGCGTCCCAGCCGATCCAGTCGTTCGCGTGTGGCCGTGTCGGGCCACAGGGCGAGGAAGACTCGTCGGAACTCGGGGGCCTCGGCCACGGCGGCGGGTTCAGGTGCGTGGTCGCGGCAGATTCTCGCGCTGACGGCGTTCCCACAGGGTCTTGCGGCTGATGCCCAGCGCCCGCGCGAGCTCCGTTTCGGTCATGCGGTCCTGGTTCTCCTGCACGAACTGGCGGAAGTACTCGTTCAGGCTCGAGCCCCGGGGCTTGCGGCGCGTCGGGAAGGCCGGGTTGGGGTGTTCCCCGGCCGCGGCGGCGTCCGGGGCCTCCAGGCCCATGTGCTCCGGCGCGATGTGTCCATCGGGACAGAGGACCCATCCGCGCTCCAGGGCATTGGCCAGTTCGCGCACGTTGCCCGGCCAGTCCTGGGCCTCCAGGGCATCCCGCGCCGCTTGCGTCAGGCGGGGGATCGTTCCCGATCCGGCCAGCCCCTCGAGGAAATGCTGCGCCAGCGGCAGGATGTCCTCGCGCCGCTCGCGCAGGGGCGGGATGGCCAGCTCCAGTACCCGCAGGCGGTAGTAGAGGTCGGCCCGAAAGGCCTGTTCCTCGATCATGCCCTCCAGATCGCGATGGGTCGCGGCCAGCAGGCGCACGTCGACCTTCTGATTCTCGTTGGCGCCCACCGGACGGATCTCGCCGTCCTGCAGCACGCGCAGCAGGCGCGCCTGGGCCGCCGGCGCGAGTTCGCCGATCTCGTCCAGGAACAGGGTGCCGCCATGGGCGCTCTGGATCAGGCCGGTGCGGGCCTTGACCGCCCCGGTGTAGGCGCCCTGGGCGTGCCCGAACAGCTCGGCCTCCACCAAGCCCTCCGGGATGGTGGCGCAGTTGACGGCCACGAAGGGCCCCCCGGCGCGCGGGCTCAGTTCATGCAGGGCGCGCGCGGCGAGCTCCTTGCCGGTGCCGGATTCCCCCCGCAGCAGCACGGTGGAGTGCGTGGCCGCCACGCGCCGGATCTGGTCGCGAAGCCGCTGCATCGCGGGGCTGTCGCCGATCAGGCCCAGGCCCGGGTGACTGAGGGTTTCGGTACCGGCGTCGGGCGCCTCGGGCGGGAGGCGGTCGCGCGCCTCGCGTTCGCGCAGGGCGGCGCGCAGGGTCAGCAACAGGGCGTCGTGGTCGAACGGCTTGGCGATGTAGTCGGCCGCGCCCTCTTTCATCGCGTTTACCGCCGAGGGGACCGATGCGTAGCTGGTCATGATGACCGTGGGCGAGCGGGTGAACTCGGGCAGCAGCTCGATGCCCTCGCCGTCCGGCAGGCGCAGATCCACCAGCTGGAGGTCGTAGGGGTCGGCCGCGGCCAGGGCGCGCGCCTCGGCCAGGTTCTCGGCCACGCCGACCTCGAAGCCGTGATGCTCCAGGAACCGGCGCACGGCGCGGCGGATCGGGGCTTCGTCGTCTACGAGCAGGATGCGGGTCATCGGTCTTGGTGCGGCAGCATGAGCAGGAATCGGGCCCCACCCTCGGGGCGGTTGGCGGCCATCAGGGTACCACCGTGGTCGCGCACGATGCTGTAGGCCACCGGCAGGCCCAGGCCGGTGCCCTGACCGGCCGGCTTGGTGGTGAAGAAGGGCTCGAACAGGCGTTCCAGGCTGGATTCGTCGATCCCGGGGCCGGCATCGTCGATGGTGATCTGGATGTGGCGGCCATGGACGCGCGCGGCGATCACGACCGTGGAGCCCTCGGGCGAGGCCTGCTCGGCGTTGGTCAGCAGGTTGATGAAGACCTGCAGCAGCGTGGCATGCGACCCGCGGACATGCAGCCCCTCCAGGCCGGTGGTGGAGAACTGCAGGTCCTTGCGCCCGGCCAGGCGAGTCAGGCGAATGGCCTCGGCCAGGAGTTCGTCCAGCGCGATGGTCTCGAAGTGCCCCGCGGACGGCCCCTCGTCGGCGTGGGCGAAGGTGATCAGGGACTGCACGATCGCATTGATGCGCCGGGTCTGCGCGAGGATGTCGTCGGCGATGCCGCGGATCTCGTCGGGATCATCCTCCAGCGGCAGGGTCTGGGCCAGCGAGGCGATCCCGGTCAGCGGATTGCCGATCTCGTGGGCGACCCCGGCGGCAAAGCGGCCGATGGAGGCCAGGCGGTCGCCGTGGGCGATCTCGGACTCGAGCTGGGCGCGCTCGGTCACGTCCTCGATCAGGACCACGCGCCCCTCCACCTGGCCATGGGCATCCTGTAGCTCGGAACGGTGCAGGTTCAGGCGGCGATTGCCGGCGGGCAGGTCCACGTTCAGCTTGTACCACTGCCGGTCCGGGCTCTCGAGGAAGGCCGTCAACAGGCCGCTCCAGGGGCTGTCGAGTCGGCCGATGTTCTGGCCCACGGCGTCCTCGGTGGCCACACCGGTGAGTTGCGCCAGGGCCTGGTTCCAGCCAGTGATCTCGCCGCTGTTGGTCAGGCTCGCCACGCCGAGCGGCAGTTCGTGCAGGATCTGGCGATGAAAGCGGCGCAGGGCGTCCAGTTCGGCGGCCAGGCCGGACAGTGGCAGGGAGCGGGTCTCCAGCTGCTCCTCGATGCGCCGCAGGCTCTCGCTGAGGGTCTGGCGTCCGGCGGCATCCAGGCGCAGGTGCTGGTCGACGATCATGCGCGCGAGAACCGGCCCGAGCAGACCGGACAGGTTGCGCTCGATGCGTTCGCGCAGGTGGCGCAGGTCGCTGCGCGAGCGCGTGTGCCGCGGCAGGCCGAGGTCGTCGAGCGCGCGCTGGACCTCGTGATGCGCGGCACCCGGCCCCAGGGTGGCGGCCAGGGCGGTCTCCATCTCGGTCACGTCTCCGGCCAGGGGCAGGCCGGCGCCGGCCCCGGTGGACTCGTTGGGGCAGCAGGCGCGGCCGGCCTCGATCTCCTCGCGGTTGGGGCGGGTCAGCAGGGACCCGATCACGAACAGCAGGGCGTTGACGCCCAGGCTCAGCATCAGGGCGAAGGTCCACGGGTCCAGCATCCCGGCCAGCAGCCACTGTTGCGGATCCGGCAGTCCGGTGGCGATGCCGGCATCCGACAACAGCGGCATCACCAGGGTGAAGGCCCAGCCGGTGATGCCCGCGACCAGTCCGAGCAGGAAGCCGACCCGGGTCGCCTGCTTCCACAGCATCAGACCGATCAGGCCCGGCAGGAGCTGGGCCACCGCGGCAAACGAGATCAGCCCCAGCTGCGCCAGCCCCTCGACTACCTGCAACAGGCCGTAAAAGGCATAGCCCAGTCCGATGATGAACACGATCCAGATGCGCCGCCCCCAGAGCAGGCGGGTATAGATGTTGGCGCTGCGCTCTTCTTCGTGCAGCCGGGTCAGCGGCGAGAGGTAGTTGGTCCCCATGTGGGCCAGCGCAAGGGTGGTCACGATCATCATGGCGCTGGCGGCGGACAGGCCGCCGATAAAGACCAGCAGCGCCAGGCTGGGCGACTCCAGCAGTCCGGCGATCCCGATGGCGTAGTAGTTCGGCGAGATTCCGAGGCCGGCCGCCTCGCCGGCCCAGTAGAGGATCGGCATCGGCAGGTTCAGTAGCAGCAGGAACGCCGGGAAGGCCCAGGCGGCGGTGGTCAGGGCCTGCGGGTTGATGTTCTCGGTAAACAGCATGTGGAACTGGCGCGGCAGCAGGAAGGCCGCGGCAAAGGCGAGAATCATCATTGCGAACCAGCCACCCTCGCGCACCGGGGCGTACAGCGCATCGACCGCCTCGGGGTGCGCGGCCAGCCAGTCGTCGAGGCCGGCGAAACCGCCGAACACCGCGTACAGGGCCACCGCCGCGATGCCGAGGATGGCGATCAGCTTGACGATGGATTCGAAGGCGATGGCCAGCACCAGGCCGGCGTGCTTCTCGCGCGGGGCAATGTGGCGGGCCCCGAACAGGATCGCGAACAGTGCGATGGTGGCGCTGAAGGTCAAGGCGAGCAGGTGGGGCGGGGTTTCCGCGGTCAGGACCGCGGCGGACTCGGCCACCGCCTTGATCTGCAGGGCGATGTACGGAAGCACGCCGGCCAGCATGAACAGGGCCACCACCGGTCCGGTCAGGCGACTGCGGTAGCGAAAGGCGAACAGGTCGGCCAGTGAGGTCAGTTGCTGTTCGCGGGTCACGCGCAGGATGGGGCGCAGCAGCCAGGGCGTGGCGGCGAAGGCCAGGGTCACGCCCAGGTAGATTGTCAGGTACAGATAGCCCTGTTCGGCCAGGAAGCCGAGGTTGCCGTAGAACGTCCAGGAGGTCGCGTAGACCCCCAGCGACAGGCTGAAGACCCAGCTGTTCGCCGCCAGCCGGCCGACCCGGGGGACGCGGTCGGCCAGGAAGGCGATGCCGAACAGCAGGGCCAGGTAGGCCACGCCCACCGCATAGAGCAGGCCGAGGCTAAGGGTCACGACGACCGCCCCGGCTCAGGGCCGCGATGGCCAGGATGAAGACTGCCCAGGCGGCGAACGGCCACCACCAGGCGGGGCTCAGGTGGGCGACCCAGATCACCAGCGGGCTCAGGAACAGCAGGGCCCCGAGGAGGGCGATCAGGATGGCGCGCGGGGCGTCCATGGTCAGATGTTCCCCCGTGCCGGGCCGCTGCGGGGCACGGGTTCCTGCGGGGCCTTCCGGATTGGCGCGCGGCGGGACAGCATGCGGCGAGTCTACACCGCGGCGGTGGCTCCGGGCAGCGCGGCGTGCAGCGGCAGGTATGCCGCGAGCGGCCGGCGCCGTAGCGGTTCCAGGGCCTCCGCCAGCTGGGCACCGGGCGCGTCCGGGGCCTGTCGGTCGGCAGGCGCGAGTCCGATCTGCCCCAGGGTGTCGGCGAGGTGGCGCCGCGCCGCATCCGCTCGAATCCCCGTAGCACCCGTGGCCTTGGCGAGTTTGTCGCCGCCGGGCGCGACCAGCACCGGATGGTGGGCATAGGCCGGCGGGGGGTGTCCCAGCGCCCGGTAGAGCTGCAGCTGGCGGGGGGTGGAGCCGAGCAGGTCGATCCCGCGGACCACATGGGTGACGCCCAGGTCGAGGTCATCGACCACGGTGGCGAGCTGGTAGGCCACGATGCCGTCCGCGCGACGGATGACGAAGTCACTCCCCAGGGCCTCCAGGTCGAAGGCGACCGCACCGAGAAAACGGTCCTCGATGGTCCAGTGGCGCCGGCTGGCGCGGGCGCGCAGGGCGCGGGGCTCGCGACCGGGCGGCAGGCCGTGGCGACAGGTGCCCGGATAGACGGGGCCTTCCCAGCCAGGGCGGCCGTGGGTAGCCAGGTCCTTGCGGGTGCACCCGCAGGGAAAGGCCCGGTCGGTGTCCATCAGGGTATCCAGGGCCCGCTGGTAGGCGGGGCCGCGCTGGCCTTGCCAGACAATCGGTCCGTCCCAGCCGAGGTCGAAGGCCTCGAGGGTGCGCAGAATGGCATCGGCCGCCCCCGGGCGAACCCGGGGGGCGTCGATGTCGTCGATACGCAGGTGCCACTCGCCATTGGCACTCCGGGCGTCCAGCCAGGAGATGACGGCGGCCAGCAGGGAGCCCGCGTGCAGCGGGCCGGAAGGGGTCGGGGCAAACCGGCCGACGTAGCCGTCGACCGGGGACTGCGGTTCGGGCGTGGGGGTCACGGCCCGGCCGGGATCAGGCGCGCTGCTTTTCCTTGATCTCGTCGAGCTGCTTGCAGTCGATGCACATGGTGGCCGTCGGGCGGGCCTCCAGGCGACGAATGCCGATCTCCACGCCGCAGGTCTCGCAGTAGCCGTAGTCGTGGGTCTCGATCTTGCGCAGGGCCTCGTCGATCTTCTTCGACAGCTTGCGCTCGCGGTCGCGGGCCCGCAGTTCCAGGCCGAATTCTTCTTCCTGGGTGGCGCGGTCGGCCGGATCGGCGAAGTTGGCCGCGTCCTGGCGCATGTGCCCCACGGTGCGATCGACTTCCTCCGCCAGTTCCTGGCGCCATGCCCGCAGCAGGCTGCGGAAATGGTCCAGCTGATCCGGATTCATGTACTCTTCGTCCGGCTTCGGCTCGTAGGGCGCAATGCCCCCGGCGACCATGTGCTGGGTGGAGGGCTTGTCGGTCTTTTCGTCTGCAGCCATGCGGGCTTTCTCCGGCTGGAAAAATGAGGCGCACTTAGTACCAGAGTCGGACGGGGCGGGCAAGTCCCGTGCCATGACGGTTTGCGCCCGGTCGCCTCCGGACCTGCAGGGGCTGCGAGCGGCGGGGCACTGTTTTCAGCGAGATACGAGAAGGGACCGGGAATCACGATGGCGGAATTGCAGGCACTGATCTTTGACGTCGACGGCACGCTGGCGGACACCGAGCGGGACGGTCATCGGGTGGCGTTCAACAAGGCGTTCGCGGACGCGGGCCTGGACTGGGACTGGAGTGTGGCGCGCTACGGCAAACTGCTGCGGGTCACCGGCGGCAAGGAACGCATTCGCCAGTACCTGTCGGAAGATCATCCCGAGGCTCTCGAAGAGCCGGGGATCGATGCCCGCATCCGCGAGCTGCATGCGGCCAAGACGCGTCACTACGTGGCCATGCTCGAGTCCGGCGCGATCCCGTTGCGCCCGGGCGTTCGCCGCCTGCTGGACGAGGCGGAGGCCGAGGGACTGCGCCTGGCCATTGCGACCACCACCACCCCCGAGAACGTGACTGCGTTGCTGGAGGCCACGCTGGGGAGCGCGGGGCCGTACCGCTTCGAGGTGATCTCCGCCGGGGACGTGGTGCCGGCCAAGAAACCCGCGCCGGATATCTTCACCCATGCGCTGGAGGCGATGAACCTGCCCGCCAGCGCCTGCCTCGCCCTGGAGGATTCCGACAACGGGGTCCGGTCCGCGTGCGGCGCCGGGCTGGAGGTGGTGGTCACCACCAACGACTACACCCGGGAACAGGACTTCGAGGGCGCGCTGGCGGTGCTGGACGGGTTCGGCGAGCCGGACGCACCGGCGAGGGTTCTGGCCGGTCCCGCGTTGCCGGGCCCGGCGGTGGACGTGGCCACGTTGCGGTCCTGGCACGCCAGCGCCCAGTCGTAGCGGGACGGGGCAGGTCAGTCGAGCTCGCGCGGAGGGATGCGCGGGTCCTCGACCTCGTTCTCGTCCAGCATCTGCGTATCCAGCATGAAGCCGATCGCGGCGTCGCTGATGCCGTTGATCACGAACTGCACGGCCAGCACCGCGAGGATCAGGCCGAAGACTTTGGTGAGGATGTCCTTCCCGGTATCGCCCAGGTACTGGACGATATAGCGCGAATAGACCATCGCGTAGTAGCAGGCGACCATGCAGGCCAGCACGCCGAGGAACACGAGCCCCGTGTGGTATACCGTCGGGGCCTCGCTGGTCAGGATCATTACCGTGGCGATCGCCCCCGGGCCGCTCATGAACGGGATCGCCAGCGGGATCACCGAGATGTCCTCGGTCACGTGCCCCTTGTCGGCCTTCACCTCTTCGGCGGTCTCCTTCTCGGTCGCCCCCTTCTGCCGGATCATGCCGATCGCGATGCCGAACAGGATGATCCCGCCGGCGATACGAAACGCCGCCAGGGTGATCCCGAACAGCTGGAAGATCACCCCGCCCAGCAGGGCGAAGGCGAACAGCAGGGAGGTGGCGACCTTCACCGAGCGCAGCGCGATCGCCCGGCGCTTCTCCTCCGATGCGCGCGGCAGCATCGCCGTGAAGATGAACGCCGTGGTCAGCGGGTTCACGATCACGAACACCGCCAGGAAGGTAACGACCAGGTATTCCAGCAGTACCAGCATGACACGATCTTAGGCAGGAACCCGGGAGGTTGCGAGATGGGCTTGCGCAGGTGGCCCGGTCACACCGATCGCCACGGCGCTGCGCGCCTCGCGATGACGATGCCCCCTTCGCGTCATTGCGAGGAGCAACGCGACGAAGCAATCTCCATGGGAAGCCCCGACGCCGGACCGTCGCGTGCGTGGGCAGGGACGGGGCCCGGTCGTTATACTCTGCGCGCATGAAGAAACGCCTGCACCCTGAATCCTTCCCGACCCTCGAGCACTTTGTCGGCAACACGCCGCTGGTGCGCCTGCAGCGTATGGCGGCGGATCTGCCGTCCACCGTGCTGGTGAAGCTCGAGGGCAACAATCCCGCCGGTTCGGTCAAGGACCGGCCCGCGCTGAACATGATCCAGGCGGCCGAGCGCCGCGGCGACATCCAGCCCGGCGATACGCTGATCGAGGCGACCAGCGGCAATACCGGCATCGCGCTGGCGATGGTCGCGGCGATGAAGGGCTATCGCATGATCCTGGTGATGCCAGACAACATGTCCGCCGAGCGCCGCGCGTCGATGAAGGCCTTTGGCGCCGAGTTGGTGCTGGTCTCGCGCGAGGAGAGCATGGAGGGCGCGCGCGACCTGGCCGACCGCATGGAGGCCGAGGGCAAGGGCCGGGTACTGAACCAGTTCGGCAACCCGGACAACCCCGATGCCCACTACATCGGCACCGGGCCGGAGATCTGGCGCGACACCGAGGGCACGGTGACCCATTTTGTTTCCGCTATGGGGACCACCGGCACCATCATGGGCGTGTCGCGCTATCTGAAGGAGCGCGATCCCAGTGTGCAGATCGTCGGTGTGCAGCCGACTGAAGGCTCTTCCATCCCGGGCATCCGGCGCTGGCCGGAGGCGTACCTGCCGACCATCTTCGAGGCCTCGCGGGTGGACCAGACCGTGGACGTGACCCAGGAGGAGGCCGAGGACACCATGCGCCGGCTGGCCGCCGAGGAGGGCATCTTCGCCGGGGTCTCGTCCGGGGGTTCCGTGGCCGCAGCCCTGAAGCTTGCGGCCGCGACCGAGGGCGGGACCTTCGTCGCGATCATCTGTGACCGCGGCGACCGCTACATCTCCACCGGCGTGTTCCCGTCATGAGTGCCCCGGTCCTGATCTTCGATCTCGAGACCGTCCCCGACATCGACGGCGCCCGGCGCCTGCACGACTTCGAGGGCCTGAGCGATCACGAGGTGGCCGAGGCGCTGTTCGCCCTGCGCCGCGCGCAAGCCGGCACAGAGTTCCTGAAGCACCCGCTGCACCGTATCGTCTCCATCGGCGTGCTCTACCAGGGGGGCGACGCGCTGAAACTCTCCGCCTTCGGGCGCGAGGGCGAGGATGGCCAGGCACCGACCGAGGCCGAGCTGCTGCGCCAGTTCTTCGATGTAATCGACAAGCGCACGCCGCAGCTGGTCAGCTGGAACGGCGGCGGCTTCGACCTGCCGGTGCTGCACTACCGCGCGCTGGTCAACGGTGTGCAGGCCCCGCGCTACTGGGAGCAGGGCGACGACGACCGCGAGTTTCGCTACAACAACTACCTGTCGCGCTTCCACTGGCGCCATGTGGACCTGATGGACGTGCTGGCCGGCTTCCAGGGCCGCGCGGTCACCAGCCTCGACATGATGGCGAGCCTGCTCGGCTTCCCCGGCAAGCTGGGCATGGACGGCTCCCAGGTCTGGCCGGCCTGGCGCGACGGCCGCGCCCGCGAGATCCACGACTACGTGGAGCACGACGTGCTGAACACCTATCTGGTCTGGCTGCGCTTCGAGTACATGCGCGGCAATCTGACCGACGCGGCCCTGGCCAGCCGGCAGCAGCAGCTGGCCGAGTATCTGGAGGCCAGCGGTGCCGCACACCACTGCGAATTCCTCGACGCCTGGCAGCCGGCCGGACGCGCGGACTGATGGCACGCATTGACAAGACCCCGTTCGAGGCCGTGATCGAGGAGGTCACGCTGGACGGCCAGGGGGTAATCCGCCGCGACGGCAAGGCCTGCTTCATCCACGGTGCCCTGAAGGGCGAGCGGGTGATGGCCCAGCAGACCGGGCGCAAGCGCCGTTTCGATTCCGCCGAGGTGGTCGAGGTGCTGGAGCCGGTCGCGGGCCGGGTCGAACCGCCCTGCGAGTTTTTCGGCCTGTGCGGCGGCTGCAAGCTGCAGCATGCCTCCATCGAGACCCAGCGTGCGATCAAGGAGCAGGCCCTGTTCGATGCCCTGGAGCGTATCGGCCATGTGACCCCGGAGGCCCGTTTCGAGCCGCTGACCGACACCACCCTCGGCTATCGGCGCACCGCGCGGCTGGGGGCGAAGTACGTGCCCAAGAAGGGCGGGGTGCTGGTTGGCTTTCGCGAGCGCGGCAGCCCGTATCTGGCCGAAATGACCCATTGCGAGGTGCTGCACCCGGCGGTGGGTCAGCGCATCCGGGCCCTGCGCGAGCTGATCGGCGGCCTCGAGGCGCGCGACCGCCTGCCGCAGATCGAGGTGGCGGTGGATGACGACGAGCGCGTGGCGCTGATCTTCCGCAACCTCGATCCGCTGTCCGAGGCAGACAGCGCGCGCCTGTCGGCCTGGGCGGAGGCCGAGGGCATTCAGGTGTACCTGCAGCCCGGCGGCCCGGAGACGGTGGAACCGCTGGCCGGGCCGATCGAGCCACTGGTCTATCGCCACCCGGACTACGGCGTGTCGGTCCCGTTCATGCCCACGGATTTCATCCAGGTGCATGCCGGCATCAACCGCAAGATGGTCCCGCAGGCGCTGGCCGCGCTGGACCTGCAGCCGGGCCAGCGGGTGCTGGATCTGTTCTGCGGGCTGGGCAACTTCACCCTGCCGCTGGCGCGCACGGTGCCCGAGGGCGAGGTGGTCGGTGTCGAGGTGGACGACGCGATGCTGGAACGGGCGCGCGCCAATGCCCGCGACCAGGGCATCGCCAACACCCGCTACGAACGCGCCGATCTGGACGACGTGGAGGCCCTGAAGAACGCCGCATGGCTGGCCGAACGCTTTGAGCGCGCACTGCTGGACCCGCCGCGTACTGGCGCGGCCGCGGTGATCGAGGCGCTGGCACCGCAGCGCATTGAGCGCATGGTCTATGTTTCCTGCAACCCGGCCACGCTCGCCCGTGACGCCGAGCGCCTGGTGCATCATCATGGCTATCGCCTGGAGCGGGCCGGGATCATGGACATGTTCCCGCATACCGCCCATGTGGAATCCATGGCCGTGTTCCGGCGCGACTGACGCGCCAGCCCGACGAGCCAAGAGGGAGAGACCGAATGCTGGAGATCGTACAGGCGGGCGGGTGGCTGATGCTGCCGATCCTGCTGTGTTCCGTACTGGCCGTCGCCATCGTGCTGGAGCGGCTGTGGACGCTGCGGCGGTCGCGCGTGGTCCCGCCCCGCCTGCTGACCTCGGTGTGGGAGCAGATGCGCACCCAGGGGCTCAAGCTCGACGATATCCAGCGCCTCCGGGCCGGCTCGCCCCTGGGCGCGATCCTGGCGGCGGGGCTTGCGACCCATGACCGGGCCCGACAGATCACGCAGGAGAGCATCGAGGAGGCCGGCCGGCGCGTTGCGCATGAGCTCGAGCGCTACATGAATACGCTGGGCACCATCGCGATGATCACGCCGCTTCTGGGTCTGCTCGGCACCGTGGTCGGGATGATCGAGGTGTTCACCGTAATCACCGAGATCGGCGTGGGCAGCCCGCGCGATCTGGCCGGGGGCATCTCCCAGGCCCTGATCACCACCGCCGCCGGTATCGGCGTGGCGATCCCGGCGCTGGCCTTCCATCGCTACTTCCGCGGGCATATCGACGAGCTGGTGCTGGAGATGGAGCAGGAGGCCACCAAGCTGGTCGAGGTGATCCACGGCGAGCGCGCGGCCGGCGCGGCCGGCGCGGCCGAGGGCGGGGCGCAGGCGTGAACTTCCGCGCGCCACGCCGCCAGGAGGAACCGGGTGTCAACCTGACGCCGTTGATCGACGTCGTCTTCCTGCTGCTGATCTTCTTCATGGTCTCCACGACCTTTGACCAGCATGCGGACATCGAGCTGACCCTGCCCTCGGCCGACCGCGAGGCCGAAGCGGTGGAGCGCGCCTGGATCGATATCGTGGTGGATGCCAACGGCAACTACTTCATCAATGGCCAGGAGCTGATCAATCGCCGCGCCGAGACCCTGGAGCGTGTGCTGTCCGAGGCGCGCGAGGGTCGCGAGGATGACCCGGTGCTGATCCGCGCCGACGCCAACGCCAGCCATCAGTCGGTCGTGCGAGCCCTGGACGTGGTGGGCCGCCTGGGCATTACGTCCGTGTCGATCGCCACGCTGGGCGAGGCTGCCGATGACGACTGACGAGCAGCACCCGCAGCACTTCGATTCCGGCTGGACGGTCTACCGTCGCCTGCTGAGCTATGCCTTCGTCTACTGGCCATTGCTGGCGATTGCCACGGTCGCGATGCTGGGCATGGCGGCGACCGAGGCGGGCTTCGCCGCGCTGATGAAGCCGCTGATGGACGAGTCCTTCGCCGAGGGCGAGGGCCATCCCCTGGTGGCGTGGATTCCGCTGGCCCTGATCGGCCTGTTTCTGGTCCGCGGTGTGGCCGAATTCGGGTCGGTCTATGCGATGCGCTATGTCGGGCGGCAGGTGGTCAAGCGCCTGCGCGAGGAGCTGTTCGAGCGGCTGCTGCACATGCCGGTGCAGCGCTTTCAGGAGCAGAGCAGCGGCGAGCTGATCTCGCGGGTGACCTACAACGTGGAGCAGGTGGCGACGGCCGCGACCGACGGCTTCAGTACCCTGGTACGCGATACCCTGACGATCATCGCGCTGCTGGCCTGGATGTTCTGGCTGACGCCGACCCTGACCCTGACCATCCTGATCATCGCCCCGGTGCTGGCCGTGCTGGTGCGCGTGGTCACCAAGCACTTTCGCCGCATCTCGCACCGCCTGCAGTACAACATGGGCGACGTGACCCACGTGACCCAGGAGGTGATCGAGGGCCACCGGGTGGTGCGCATCTTCGGCGGCGAGACCTACGAGCGCGGACGCTTCGAGGACATCAACGAGCGCAATCGCCGGCTGCATATGCGCATGGAGGGCATCAAGGCCGCCTATACCCCGACTATCCAGTTCCTGGTCGCGGCGGTACTGGCCTTCGTGATCTGGGTCGCGACCTCGGATTTCGGCGACGACACGGTCACGGCCGGCACGTTCGTCTCCTTCCTGACCGCGATGCTGCTGCTGTTGAGCCCGATCCGCCGGCTGTCGATGATCAACGCGACCCTGCAGCGGGGTATCGCGGCCGGGCAGAACATCTTCGCGGTGCTGGACGAGACGCCGGAGCGCGACACCGGCCACGTGCCGCTGGACCGCGCCGAGGGTCAGCTGGCATTCGAGGACGTGGCGTTTCGCTACAGCGCGGACGGCCCGGATGTGCTGAAGGCCATCTCCTTCGCGGTGGAGCCAGGCGAGAACGTGGCCCTGGTCGGGCGCTCGGGCAGCGGCAAGACCACGCTGGTCAATCTGCTGCCGCGTTTCTATCACCCGACCGAGGGGCGCATCCTGCTGGACGGCCACGACCTCGAGACCATCCGCCTGCGCGACCTGCGTCGGCAGATTGCCTATGTCGGCCAGAACGTCACCCTGTTCGCGGACACCGTCGCCGCCAATATCGCCTATGGGCGCCCCGAGGCGACCGAGGCGGAGATCCGCGAGGCGGCGCGCGCCGCGCATGCACTGGAATTCATCGAGCGCCTGCCCGACGGGATGCAGACCCTGGTGGGGGAAAACGGTACCCGTCTCTCCGGGGGGCAGCGCCAGCGTCTGGCGATCGCCCGCGCCCTGCTGCGGGACGCCCCGATCCTGATCCTGGACGAGGCCACCTCCGCCCTGGACAACGAATCCGAGCGCCAGGTGCAGGCCGCGCTGGATGCGCTGGTGAGCACGCGCACCACGCTGGTCATCGCCCACCGCCTGTCCACGGTCGAGGGCGCCGACCGCATCCTGGTGATGGACAACGGCCGCATCGTGGAGAGCGGGCGGCACGAGGAGCTGATCGCCCGAGGCGGGGTCTACACCCACCTGCACCGCCTGCAGTTCCGCGAGGAGGCGGGGGATGGGGGCTGATGCCGGGGGCTACGGGGATCGTCCGCTCCCGGTCTGGCGCGCGACCTGGCGGGATTACCGCCGCGGCGATGGCAGCCGGGCACGCGCCCGGCGGGGTTTCCTCACCCCGCCCGCGGATCGCGGGCGCCTGATCTGGATCAAGGCCGGCGGCAGCCCCGAGGACGTGCGCCTGGGGATCGAGCTGCTGGGGGCGGTGCGCGACAAGCGCCAGGACGTGCGCATCGTCCTGACCTTCGAGCAGGATTACCCGGAGCTCTTCGAGCGCCACATGCAGCCGTTTCGCAAGGTCGGGGTGGGCTACGGCCCCTGCGACCGGCCGCGGGTGGTGCGCCGGGTGCTGCGGCGCTTTCAGCCCCACGGCATCCTGCTGGCCGGTGGCCGGGCGCCGGTCCATCTGTTGCAGGAGACCGAGGCGCCGGTGATCGCGGTGAACACCGCGCCGGCTGCCGGGGCCATGTCCCCGGTGGCCTGCCACTGGCCCGTCGATCCTGTCGCCGCTGATGGCTGGCCGGCCGCCCGCGTTCGGGCGCTGGACCCGGCCGACCCCCAGGCCCGGTTCGTCGAGGCGCAGGCCGATGTGGTGCTGCGCTCGCTGGTCGGGGGCGGGGTGGAACGCCTGTGGTGGTGGCATGGCACGCCGGCGCAGTGGCCGGCCTGGCGGGCGGCCTGGGAGGCCTCCGGCTGGGGTCAGACCGACATCCTGCTGGCCAGCCTGCGCGGGGAGACGGACGCCGCCCCGTTGCCGGGTGCCGATCAGGTGGTCTCGGGCTGGGACCGGTCGGCGCTGCCGCCGGGGACCATCCTGCACCTGGATGATCGGCGCTGGTTCGCGGCCGCGGCCAGTGCCGCCCATGCGGTGCATCTGGCCGCGCCGGATCGCCAGGCCCTGTGGCAGGGCCTGGCCGGCGGCGCGGCCGTGAGCCTGGGCGAGGCGCCGGCCGCGGAGGTGCCCTGCCCGGTGCTGGGCGAGCCGGCCGCGGTGCTGGCGGCCTGGCAGGCGCTGCGGGACGACCCGGCTGCGCGGCGCCAGCAGGGTGACGCGGCCCGCCGGCGCTTCTGGGAGGAGCGACGCCAGGTGGATGCAAATTTCGATGCCGTGCTGCAGCAGGTCTGGGACTGGTAGCCATGGGCTCGCTGCAGGCATGGCTTGGTGCCCGGCTGTGGGATCAGTGGAGCCAGCGCGGGCCGTTCGCGGCGGCGATGTTTCCGCTGTCGCTGGTGTATGCCGGGCTGGCCGAGTGGAACCGTCAGCGCCAGGAACAATTGCGGCGCGACATCACCATCCCGGCCAAGGCGGTGATCGTGGTGGGGAACCTTACGCTGGGTGGCAGCGGCAAGACGCCGATGACCGTCTGGCTGGCCAAGCGTCTGCGTGCCGCCGGGTATCGGCCGGGTATTGTCAGCCGTGGCTACGGCGGGCGCGGGGACGTCGCCGGGATTGCGGTGACCCCCGATTCCGATCCGGTGGTGGTGGGGGATGAACCCCTGCTGATCGCGCGGCGCACCGGGGTGCCGGTGCAGGTGGACCGCGACCGGGTCCGCGGCGCGCGGGCCCTGACCGAGCAGGGGGTGGACGTGGTCATTGCCGATGACGGCATGCAGCATCACCGCCTGCCGCGCGACATCACCATCCTGATGGTCGACGGCAAGCGCCGCTTCGGTAACGGGCTGTGTCTGCCGGCGGGGCCGCTGCGCGAGCCCAGGCGGGCGCGCGAGCGGGCGGATTTCGTGATCGTGACCGGTGGCGAAGCCGGCCCCGGCGAGATCGCGATGGAACTGGTCCCGGCCAGCCGGCTGCTGCGGGTGGACGGGGCCGACGAGTCACGCAAGCCCCACCGGTTTGCCCGGCGCGATGCCCACGCCATCGCCGGTATTGCCGATCCGGAGCGCTTCTTCCGTACCCTGGAGGCGGCGAAGATCGGTATCATTCGACATCCGTTTCCCGACCATCATCGGTTCCTGCCGCACCAGATCCGCTTCGATGACGAGCTGCCGGTTCTGATGACCGAGAAGGATGCCGTAAAATGCCGGTCGTTTGCACAGGACAATCACTGGTACTGGCCGATCGCGGCCCGGTTGCCAACCACTTTCGAGCCGGCGCTGCTCGCGCGTCTGGAGACCGTCAGTCGGCTCAAACACCTGGGGTAATGCATGGACAAGCGTCTGCTCGATATTCTGGTCTGCCCGGTCACCAAGGGTCCGCTGAAATATGACCGCGAGAACCAGGAGCTGATCTCGGTCTCCGCCGGTCTCGCCTATCCGATCCGCGACGACATCCCGGTCATGCTGGAGGACGAGGCCCGCGTGCTCTCCGAGGACGAGAAGGAACGCTGGCGCGAGGCCTGAGTCGCCGCATGACGGGCTTCGTCGTGGTGATCCCGGCCCGCATGGCCTCCAGCCGGCTGCCGGACAAGCCGCTCGCGGCGGTCGCCGGGCGCCCGCTGATCGCGCATGTGATCAGCCGGGCGCAGGAGAGTGCCGCGGGCCGCGTGATCGTGGCCGGGGATGACGACCGCATCCTCGCGGTCGCGCGCCAGTGCGGGGCCGAGGCCTTCCTGACCGATCCCGCGCTGCCCTCGGGCACCGACCGCATCGCCGCGGTCGCGGCCGCCGAGGGCTGGGGGGACGAGTCCATCGTGGTCAACCTGCAGGGCGATGAGCCGCTGACTCCGGGACCATTGCTGGATGACCTGGCGGCCCTGCTGGCGCAGACCCCGCAGGCGGATATGGCCACCCTCGGCGTGCCGATCCGCTGTGCCCAGGATTTGGCGGACCCCAATCAGGTCAAGCTGGTGACCGACCGCAGCGGTCGGGCGCTGTACTTCTCCCGTGCCCCGATCCCCTGGGATCGCGAGGCCCACCGCGCCGGGCAGGTGCCGGCCGTAGAGCAGGCCACCCGCCACCTGGGCCTGTATGCCTACCGCGCCGGGTTCCTGCGGCGTATGAGCGCCGAGCCGCCGGCCCCGCTGGAAGAACTGGAGCAGCTGGAGCAGCTGCGCGCCCTCGACATGGGCGCCTGGATCCAGGTCGGCCGCCGTGCCGAGGCCCATCCGCCCGGCGTCGATACCCCGGAAGACCTGGACCGCGTCGACGCCTTCCTGTCCGGGCGCGCCCGCGCCTGATCCCCGCCCGCGGGCTCAGTTCGAGCGCAGGCCCGCCTGCAGACTGTGCGCCAGGGCCTGGCCGTCGCGGGTCGCGGCGTCCGGGGATGGGCTGAAGGGTTGCAGTGTGGCGATCACCCGGTGCTCGAGGGTGGTGTCGCTGTTGGTCGGTTCCGGGTCGATGTAGCCGTGCTCGCCGAGCCATGCCTCCAGGCGCTCGCGCGTCGCGCTCTGGAAGCGCTTGACCGCGCCCTGTTCCAGTTCCCGGACCAGGGCCTCGGCGTCTCCGTCCACCTGCGTGGCCAGTTCACTGACTGCTTCGATAAAGGTATCGCTGATCACGCCGGAGCCCTCCAGCGCGGCACGGTCTACGGGGCGCCCGCGGCCCTGGCGCCAGGCGCGCAGCCAGGCGCGCGCGCCCTCGACCCGGGCCGCAAGCTGCTCGCGCTGCGCCGGGTCCCCCAGGAGTTCGGCATCGGGCCCGCGCAGGACGGTCTCCAGCGTGCCGATGCTGTCCACCCCCAGGGTGAGCAGCCGGTGCAGGGCGTCAAGGTCGTCGCGCAGCAGATGGAACGGGTGGATCCGCGCCGCATCCTGCCACGGGTCGATCGCGGGCACGCCGAGCGTGGTGGCGTAGTCCTCGGGGCGGGCGTCGCCCGGGCTCGGGATCGCCCGGGGTTCGGGCAGGGCCAGGTCACCGGCATCGGTGATGGCGTGCTGGGCGCCGCGCACGGCCGGCAGGTCGATGATCCGCACCGTGGCGTCCCGGGCGGACCAGTAGCGCGCATCCTCGGGCTGGGCCGTAAGATAGAAGACCTGCCGATCATCCTCCTGTGCCAGTAGCTGGAGGCTTTCGGCGACCGCGCGGAAGCGCTCGGGGTCGGCGGTGCCCAGGGCCTCGTCCAGGAACAGCGGCAGGGGCGTACGCCCGCGCTCGGCCTCCAGCGCGAAGGCGATGCGCACGGCCAGCACGAGCTGCATGCGCGTGCCGCTGGAGAGTTCGGACAGGCTGCGGGTGTTGCCACTGGCGGTCTCGCGCGCGCCAAATGGTGTGGCCGTGTCGCCGGGGCTGAACAGCAGCTCGTACTGATGGCGCGTAAAACGCTGAAACCAGTCACGTGCCCGGCGCAGGGCAGCGGGCTGCGCGGTCTCTTCGTGCTCGATGGTGACCTGGTCCAGCAGAAACCGGCCCGCGGTGGCGAACAGGGCCTCGTCCAGACGCGTGTCCAGGGCGTCGCGGGCCTGGGCCCACCGGGCGCGCGCGGTCTCCAGTGCGCGATCCCGTCCGGCGCGGTCGATCTCGGTCTCGATGCGGGTCATTTCGCGGGTGAGCTCGTCGCGCTGCTGCGCCTGGTGTTCGCGTTCGGCCAGCGCTTCGCGCAGCGCCGCCTCAGCGTCCTGATCGACCAGCGCCAGCAGGTCCGGTTGTGCCTCAAGGTGACGGCTGCGATCGCCTTCGCGGGCGCGGACGTCGCGCAGCTCATCCTGCAGGCGCTGCCATTCCGGCCGCAGCCGCAGGTGTTCGCGCAGTCCCGCTTCGTCATCCTCTTCCAGCCCGGCCCGGGCGTACAGTTTGGTGACGCGCGCGCGCGTGGTGTCGGCCTCGACTTCCAGGCGCTCGAGCTCGCGCTGCGCCTCGTGCTGTTCGCGGCGTGCCTCGTCCCGATCCTGCAGGCGGCGGGCCAGCCGTTCCAGACGCTGCGCCAGGGCGTCGGCCGTGGGCTGCGCGTCCTCCGGGGCGGCCGCGTACGCGTCCAGGAACCGCACCAGGGCCGTGCGCCGTTTGTCCATACGGGCCGTCAGTTGCTCCTGCTCGCCCCGGGCCGTGGCCTCGTCGCGACGGGCGCGGTCCAGTTCCGCGCTCAGGTGGATCCAGCGCTGCAACGAGGCATCCAGACACTCGGGGTCGAAGCCGACCGCCGCGGCCGTCTGGCGCAGTTGTTCCCGAGCAGCTGCCAGCGCGTCGTGCTTCTCCTCCAGTTCACGCTCCAGCCGGGTGCGGCGTTCGGCCGCGTGGCGGTCGGCCTCGGCTGCGCGCAGTTCCCGTTCCACGGCCTCCAGGCGTTCACGCACCGCCTCCGGCGTCCAGGCCGAGGGTGGCTCGATGCCGGTATCGCGGTAACGCGCCTCGGCCGCCTGGCGCGGGACGGCGTCGTGGTTCGGTCGTGCCAGTATCCAGCCCGACCAGGCCACGGGGAGCGCCAGGACGAGGAAGCCCCAGTGGACCCACAGGGCCGCACTCCCGATGGCCGCGGCGGCCGCAGCCAGGGCGGTGATCCGCGCCGCACGGTGCAGGACGGAGTTCGCCGGCGGGCGCGGGGCGCCGAGCCAGTGCAGCAGTTCGTCCCGAGCGCGGCGCAGCGCCTCCGGGTCGGGCCGGTCGGGGTCGGCCGCGGGCAGGCCAGCCAGTTCGTCCTCGCGGCGGCGGATCGCGGCCTGCAGCTGGCGCTGGGTTTCGAGGGCCTGTTCCGTCGTGTGGACCGCGGTCGGGTCCAGCGTCGGGACGGCAGCCGGGTCGGCGCCCAGGGCGTCAGCTGCCGAGGCGACGGCCGAACGGGCGGACTGCAGCTCGCGTGCGGCCTGATCGGCGCGGCTCTCCAGTCCCTGCAGTTCGCGTACGCGGGCGCGCGGGTCGTCGAACGCGGCGGCTTCCAGAGGGCTGTCGGACAGCCCGCTGGTGTCCAGCTGGTCGCGGGCCGTATCGAGCCGGGCCTGGGCCTGCTGGCGCTCGTGGTCGAGGCGGCGCAGCGTCTCCCGCAGCTGTTCCAGGCTGTCCAGTTCGTCGCCGCGCAGCCGGGCCAGTCCCTCCGGGAAGGCCGCCAGCCGGGTCTCCAGGGACTGGCGTTCGCGGCGGGCCTCCAGCAGCTCCAGGGCGCGTTCGTACTGGGCCGCCGCGTCGCTGGCCCGCTGCGCGTCCTGGCGCTGCGTCTCCAGTTCGGCGAGGCGTTGTTCGTCCTCCTGCAGGGCGCGCTGTTCGCGCGTGCGCTGGCGGAGCTCCTGCTCGGCGGTGGCCAGGGCCTGTGCTTCGCTGCGGGCATGAGTGGTCTTCAGGGCCAGGGCGGGGTCCGCGCGCAGGGCGGGGAGGTCGTAGCCGCCGGCCAGTTCGCGCGCCAGCCAGTCGCCGATCGCCCGTTCGGTCGCGTGGTCCGCGGCCAGCAGGTCCTCGATGTGCAGGGTGTAGCAGTCGATGAAACGATGATCCGGCAGCGGCGGCGGATCGCCGCGCTGGCCGTCGCGCAGCCAGTAGAGGTCGGTGCCGACGCGCTGCGCCTCGAGGCTGCCCTGTGCGTCGTTGAAACGGGCCGCGACCTGCACGCCCCTGTTGCGCTGTTCCTGCGGATAGAGGGCGGCGCGCAGGCCGCGCAGCAGGCTGGACTTGCCCGAGGCGTTGGGGCCGACCACGACGTTCACGCCCGGTCCCAGGGCCTCCAGCCGGAAGCCCGGATGGATGCCGGGGAGGCGCTGGATGTCCAGGGATTCCAGCTTCACTGGTCGCCCTCGCGCTGCAGCAGCAGGCGGTCCAGTGCGTGCAGGGCCGCGGCCTCCAGGGTCGCCGCGAGCGCGGTGTCATCCGGAGCCTCGCGTCCCAGCGCGCGGTAGTGCGGGGCGCGGGTCACCTCGGCGAGGGGCTCGCGCGCGGCGTCCAGCAGGGCGCGGCGCGCTTCGCTGTCCGCCCCCTGCAGCAGCAGAAGCTTGCGTGCGAGCAGGGCGGCCGGGTCACTCCCCGCGGCCAGCGCCTCGAGGTCCACGGCCGGCTGGGCCTCCAGGCGCCAGTCGTGGACGAAGTACAGGCGATCCCCCAGGGTCTGCACCGTGGCGCGCGGATCGTCTGCATGCAGGACACGCTCCAGTGCCGCGCGCTGGTCGCTGCGGCCGGTGAATCGCAGCCGGCAGCCGACCGCCCGTGGCTGCTGCGGCCATTGCTCGATTTCGGTGTGCAGGCGTTCCAGGGCCTCGGTCACACGGTGATGGATGTCCGTGGCGTCCAGGCCGTCGACCGGGATCTCCAGGGTGTCCCAGTACAGCGGTGCCAGCGGGATCTGCTGGATGGCGAGCGCGCCGTTCGCGGCCAGTTCCAGCTGCCAGGGGCCGTGGCGCCCGGGCTCGCCCGGGTCCATGCCGGTCAGGGAGCCGAGGTAGCCCATCGGGCGCGGCGCGGCGAGGGCATCGGGGCGGTGAATATGGCCGAGCAGCCAGGCCTCCGCCGGGGCCGCCTCCAGCGCGCTGCTGCGCACCGGTGCATGCGGGCTGCGCGCCTGGTCGCGATCGCAGTGCAGCAGACCGAGGGTGGGGTAGTCGACGGGCTCGGGAAAGCCGGACTCCAGCGGGCTTTCGCTGACGCGGGCCTGCGGGAATGACCAGCCCGCGATACGCGCGCGGCCGCCCTCGCGGCTTTGAAGTTCGCGGGTCTCCCACTGACCACCGGCGCCCAGCAGCTCGAACGCCGGCAGGGCCTTTGCGAGGCGCGGGAGCACCTGGACATCATGGTTGCCGGCGACCCCGAGGACGCGGATGCCGGCAGCGGTCAGGCGCTGAACGCCTTCGCGCAGGTCGCGGTAGGCCTCGAAGAAGTCGTCCTCCTGTTCCACCACGTCGCCGGCCAGCAGGACGGCGTCGACCGGCTGTTCCAGCGCGTAGTCGACGCTGCGCCGCCAGGCCGCCGCGGGGCCGAGCGCCGCAATGCCGACCGCGTCATCGACCGCGGGCGGGATGCGCGAGGGCTGACGGCCCAGGTGGATGTCGCCCACGCACAGGAGCTTCATGGGCGCAGGGAGGCAGTCGGGATCATGGCGGCAGTTTGGAAGAATCGCGGGGCAAAGCCAATCCCGGATCGCAGGATTGGCTCCTTCATCGGTTCTGCCCCGTGGGAGCCTGCTTGCAGGCGAAGCCCTGCCAGAGTCGGGCGCGGGCAGGGGCTTCGCCTGCAAGCAGGCTCCCACGGGTGTGGTGGTGTCCCCCCTGTAGGAGGCCAGCCCCCTGGCCGATTGAGCGCTGGTAAGCCCAATCGGCCAGGGGGCTGGCCTCCTACGGAAGGCGGTGCAGGGTCAGGTGGGGATGCCGAGTTGGCGGGGCAGCTGGCCGAGACGCCCGAGGGTCAGGCAGGGGCGCGGCTGGCCGTGCTCCCAGGGCAGGGACGCCGGGTTGAACCAGGCGGCGCGAAAGCCGGCCTGCAGGGCACCGAGGACATCCGCGGTGCTGTCGTCGCCAACGTGCAGGATGGCGTCGGGTTCGACTCCGGCCTGCTCGCGGGCCTGGTGGAAGATGCGCGGGTCGGGCTTCGCCGCACCCGCTTCGCCTGCGGCGATGGCGAAGTCGAATTGCCGCCCGAGGGGGGTGCGGAATACGTCGGCATTGCCGTTGCTGATTGCGCCCAGACGGAAGTGGCGGGCCAGGGTAGTCAGCACGCCCGCGGCCTCGGGGTAGGGCGTGACCTCGTTGCGCGCCTCCCAGAACACCTGGAAGCCTTCACCCGACAGACGCTCCGGGCAGCAGCCACAGGTCTCGGCCAGTTCGCGCAGCCAGCGCTTGCGCAGGCGGGTCAGGTCGTGGCGCTCGTGGTCGGGGGCCGCGCGCATGAAGGCCGTGCGGGACTGGATCAGGGCGTCTGGATCAAAGCGTTCGCAGACCGCGGGGGCCTGTTCCCGCAGCCAGGCGTAGAAGCGCGCCTCGGCGTGGTGGATGACCGGCATCACCGGCCACAGGGTGTCGTCGAGGTCGAACGTCAGGCAGCGGATGCGGGTCGGGTCGAGTGGATGTGACCGGGACGGTCCGCTGATGGGGGAACGGTTCATCCACGCAAGGGTAGCGCGGGCACCGCACGCAGCGGTTATATGGCCGATGTCGTTGGGGATACTTCGGGCGTGGCGGACTGATAGGGTGTTTCCTTCGGACAGCAAAGCCGACTCGAGGAGGTGGTTCGGGATGCGACAGCAAGGGGATGCGGCCGTCTGGCCGCGCTACAGCCTCGCGCAGCGGGTGTTGCACTGGCTGGTGGCTGTGCTGGTGCTGGGGGCGCTGGGGCTGGGCGGGACCATTGGCTGGTTCGGCTTCGAGGGTCTGCAGGCGCGCTTTGGCGAGGCGGCGACCAACACGCTCTATACCTGGCACAAGAGTTTCGGGGTGCTGATTCTGGTCTTGATGCTGGTGCGGATCGGACTGCGCCTGCGGCGCGGCAAGCCGGGGTATGCGGTCGCGCTGGCTCGCTGGCAGCGGATGGGTTCCGAGGCCGTGCACGGGCTGTTGTACGTCCTGCTGATCCTGATGCCGGTGATCGGGTGGTGGGCGACCGCGGCCGGTGGCTACCCGGTGCAACTGGGGCCGCTGATCCTGCCGGGCCTGTTCCCGGAGAACGAGGCGTTGTCGGAGACGCTGTTCGCCTGGCATCAGGCCCTGGGCCGGGTGACCCTGATCCTGGTGTCGGGACATGTGGTTGCCGCGCTCTACCACTGGCGCATTCGCCGCGACGGGGTGATGCAGCGCATGAGCTTCGGGCGAGGCCGATCCTGATCCCGGCATACCGATGACGCGGTGGCTGCTGACCCTGGTGGCGCTGAACGCGGTCCTTCTGGGGCTGGAGATTCCGCGTCATGCGGGGCTCGCGCCGTACGGGCTGGCCTGGGAGGCCTTCGTGCTGGTCGGCCTGTTCGCACTGTTGCCGGCGGGCCGGCTTGCGCGGGGGCTGGCCTGGCTCGTTGCTTCGGTGCTCCTGATCCTGGTGGTGCTGGCGTTGTTCGATGCCCTGACCCGCGCGAGCCTGTCCCGACCGTTGAACGTGGTGCAGGACTGGGTGCTGCTGGACGCCGTCTACCGCCTGGTGACCGGCAACTTGGGCGCGCTGGCGACCGGGCTGCTGGGGGTTTTCCTGGTGACCCTGCTGGTGGCGGTCATCTGGGGAGCCGGGCGGGGGCTCGGTGCCCTCGCGGCGCCTGCGGGGGGCGGTCGTCGTGTTCCGCTGGCCATCGCCATCGGGGCGTTTGGCGTCGGTCTGGGGGGCGTGCTGGCCGCCGAGCGCGGAGCAGCACCCCCGGGAACGGCTGCGCCGGGTATGGCGATGATCCAGCAGCAGGTCGCGGCGGGGCGGTCGGCCCTTGCCGAGAACCAGCGCTTTCGTGCCCGTCTGGAGGCGACCCGCGAAGAGGCCTCTGCGGCAGCCCTTCCGGGGCTCGCGGAGGTCGACGTGATCCTCGGGCTGGTGGAGTCTTATGGCGTCTCCGCCGTTTTCGACGCGCGCTACGCGCCGGTCATCGTTCCCGCGCTCGACCGGCTGGAAGGGGACCTGGAGGCCGCGGACCTGCACGTGGTGAGCGGCGTACTGGAGGCGCCGATCGCCGGCGGCCAGTCCTGGCTGGCCCATGCCTCCCTGCTCTCCGGCCTGCAGGTGCGCTACGCCGGGCATTACGAGGCGCTGCAGGACACGTCGCGCGACACCCTGGTGCAGGACTTCCAGGCGACCGGCCACCACACGGCGATGCTGTCCCCGGCCATCCAGCTCGACTGGCCCGAGGGACGCTGGTTCGGCTGGGATCGGATCGTGGACAAGCATGGCTTTGACTACGCCGGCCCGCCGTTCTTCTGGGTGACCATGCCGGACCAGTACACCTGGTCGTTCTTCGAACAGCAGGTTCGGTCGCCTTCCGATGCACCGGTGTTCGCGATGCTCGCGCTGGTCAGTTCGCATGCGCCGTGGACCCCCATCCTGCCGGTCCTGGAGGACTGGGAGGGCATCGGGGATGGTGAACGGTTCCACGAGTGGGCGGGGAAGGGGCCGGAGCCGGAGGTGCTCTGGCGCGACTTCGACCGGGTGCGCGATTTCTACGCGGAGTCGGTGCGCTATTCGCTGGAGGTGACTGGGGACTATGCGGCACGCTATGCGGACGAGGACACGCTGTTTTTCCTGCTGGGGGATCATCAGCCGGCGGCGTTGATCACCGGGCAGGACGCCAGTTGGGCGGTGCCGGTGCATGTGATCTCGGGCGATCCAGAGTTGCTGGAGCCGTTCCGCGCGCGCGGCTTTGTGTCGGGGATGCAGCCGCCGTCCGAGTCTGCCGAAGAAGGGTTTGATGCCCTGCGAGGCTGGCTGCGCGACGCGTTCGGTGCGTCATCCAAAGTGGACGGGTGACGCGGCTTGTCCGCCGTTGGCCGAGCGCCTCGGTTGCCCGGCCCCATCAAGACCCTGTTTCGGCATCGGGTGTATCCGGAGACTTTGTTCAGCCGCATGCCTTTCTGTGGCTGGTCCTGGTTCGTCCTCCGGTGTTTACGGTGCCTCCGGTCCGCCGCCTGCCCGGCGCTGACTCGCCAGCGCGCCCCGAGGTCCTTTCTTGCTTGCCCAAGAAAGTGAACCGCCCCGGGTTTCCCGGAGACCCGTTGGTTTGGGTCACGCTGCACGAACGGACCCCTGAAGTGGTTGATGGTACTGCGCTTCGATGATTGCCGGCGGTCGATACCCGTTGGATTCCAACAGGCGTCGCCGGTTGAACCAGTCGACCCACTGGAGCGTAGCCCACTCGACGTCGCGTCGATCGTTAAGACGTCCCCAGTAGGCCCGGACCTCGGTCTTGTACAGCCCGTTGATGGTCTCCGCCAGGGCGTTGTCGTAGGAGTCACCGACCCGGCCCACCGAGGGCTGGAGCCCG
>NZ_KB906367.1:0-74964 GCF_000381305.1 Thioalkalivibrio sp. ALE16 | reverse complement strand
CCCCGGCCCGCACAGCGGGCCGGGGTCGCGGCAGTCGGGCGTGTTTCTTGGGTACTTCTTTGCACGAGCAAAGAAGTACCTCGCGGCGCGCTGGCGAGTCAGCGCACGGCAGTATGTGGACCGAAGGCACGTAAACACCGGAGGACGAACCAGGCCTAGCCACCACGGGGCAGGCGGCCAGACAAAACCAACGTAAACACGATAGCGGACAGCGGGCGATGAGCGCGCCGCGCCGTTATAATGCGCGGCTTTCCCCACATTCCGACCCGAGCGCGCCCGCGATCATGGACAAAAGCTTCGACCCCAAGAGCATCGAGCAGACCCAGTACGAACGCTGGGAGGCCGCGAACATCTTCGCGCCGCCGGAGTCGGGCGAGGCCAACTACTGCATCCTGCTGCCGCCGCCGAACGTGACCGGCACGCTGCACATGGGGCATGCCTTCCAGCACACCCTGATGGACACCCTGATCCGCTACCGCCGCATGCACGGCGACCGCACCCTGTGGCAGGGCGGCACCGACCACGCCGGGATCGCCACCCAGATGGTGGTCGAGCGCCAGCTCGCCGCCGACGGCAAGAGCCGCCACGACCTCGGGCGCGAGAAGTTCCTCGAGGCGGTCTGGGATTGGAAAGGCCAGTCCGGCGGCACCATTACCCGCCAGATGCGCCGGCTGGGCGATTCGGTGGACTGGTCGCGCGAGCGCTTCACCATGGACGAGGGCCTGTCCGCCGCGGTGCGCGAGGTTTTCGTGCGCCTGCATGAGGAAGGCCTGATCTACCGCGGCAAGCGCCTGGTCAACTGGGACCCGGTGCTACACACCGCGCTGTCCGACCTGGAGGTGCTGTCGGAGGAGGAAAGCGGCCACCTGTGGCACTTCCGCTACCCGCTGGCGGACGGCTCGGGCCACCTGACCGTCGCGACCACGCGCCCCGAGACCATGCTGGGCGATACCGCCGTCGCGGTGCACCCGGAGGACGAGCGCTACCGCCACCTGATCGGCCAGATGATCCGCCTGCCGCTGGTCGGGCGCGAGATCCCGATCATCGCCGACGACTACGTCGAGGCCGAGTTCGGCTCCGGCTGCGTGAAGATCACCCCGGCGCACGACTTCAACGACTACGCGATGGGCCAGCGCCACGACCTGCCGGTGATCAACATCTTCAATGTAGATGCACGGATCATCGGACCAGGTGACGAAGCCACCCTTGGACTCAGGAACAGGGCCGAAATGCCGAGCGGCGGCAAAATGTTCGTTGACGATGCGCCGGATGGCCAATTCCCTGAAGAGTACATTCCTAAGAAGTATCAGGGTCTGGATCGGTATGAGGCGCGCCAACAAATCGTGGCCGACATGGATGCCGCAGGGTTACTGGAGAAGACTGAAGACCACAAGCTGATGGTCCCGCGCGGCGACCGCTCCGGCACCGTGGTCGAGCCCTACCTGACCGACCAGTGGTACGTGAAGGCCGGCCCGCTGGCCGAGCCGGCGATCAAGGCGGTGGAGGACGGCCGCATCCGCTTCGTGCCGGAGAACTGGTCGAAGACCTACTTCGAGTGGATGCGCAACATCGAGGACTGGTGCATCTCGCGCCAGATCTGGTGGGGCCACCGCATCCCGGCCTGGTACGACAGCGATGGCAATGTCTTTGTGGGCCGTTCCGAGGACGAGGTGCGCGAGAAGCACGGCCTGGCGGCCGATGTGGTGCTGACCCAGGACGAGGACGTGCTGGACACCTGGTTCTCCTCCGCGCTGTGGCCGTTCTCGACCCTCGGCTGGCCGGAGCAGACGCCGGAGCTGCGCGACTTCTACCCGACCAGCGTGCTGGTTACCGGCTTCGACATCATCTTCTTCTGGGTCGCCCGCATGATCATGATGGGCGAGCACTTCATGGGCGATGTGCCGTTCCGCGAGGTCTACGTCACCGGCCTGATCCGCGACTCGGAAGGCCAGAAGATGTCCAAGTCCAAGGGCAACGTGATCGACCCGATCGACCTGATCGACGGCATCAGCGCCGACGACCTGGTGGCCAAGCGCACCCAGGGCCTGATGCAGCCGCAGATGGCGAAGAAGATCGAGAAGACCACGCGCAAGGCCTTCCCCGACGGCTTCCCCGCGTTCGGCACCGACGCCCTGCGTTTCACCCTGGCGGCACTGGCCACCACCGGGCGCGACATCAAGTTCGACCTTGGTCGCATCGAGGGCTACCGCAACTTCTGCAACAAGCTGTGGAACGCCTCGCGCTTCGTGCTGATGAACGTCGAGGGCCACGACTGCTCGGCCGCGGACGACACGGCGGAGCACCGCACCCTGGCCGATCGCTGGATCCTCGACCGCCTGGCGGCCACCGCCGAGACCGCCACGCAGCAGCTCGATGCCTACCGCTTCGACCTCGCCGCTCAGACGCTGTACGAATTCACCTGGCACGACTACTGCGACTGGTACCTGGAGCTGACCAAGCCGGTCCTGAACGACGACGCCACACCGGATGCGGTCAAGCGCGCCACGCGCAATACGCTGGTCACCGTGCTCGAGGCCCTGCTGCGCCTGCTGCACCCGGTGATGCCGTTCATCACCGAGGCGATCTGGACCAGTGTGAAGCCACACGCCGGGATCGGCGACGACGTCGAGTTCCTGGTGCAGTGCCGCTGGCCGGCGCAGGACGGCTTCCCGAATGACGCCACCGCCACCGCCGAGCTCGACTGGGTCAAGGACTTCATCACCGGGCTGCGCCGCATCCGCGCGGAGATGGACATCGCCCCGGGCAAGCCGCTGCCGGTGCTGGTGAAGAACTGGAGCGAGGCCGACCAGGAGCGCTACACGCGCCACCGCGGCCTGCTGGAGTTCCTCGCCAAGCCCGAGAGCGTCACCTGGCTGGACGCCGCCGACGAGGCCCCGGAGTCCGCGCTGGCCCTGGTCGACGAGATGCAGCTGCTGATCCCGCTGGCCGGTCTGATCGACAAGGATGCCGAGCTGGCCCGCCTGGACAAGGAGATCGGCAAGCTCGACAAGAACCTCGAGCAGAGCGAGAAACGCCTTGCCAACGCGAGCTTCGTCGACCGCGCCCCGGCCGACGTGGTGCAAAAAGAACGCGACCGCGTCGCCGAGATGCACGCCAC
Organism: Thioalkalivibrio sp. ALE16; assembly: GCF_000381305.1. NCBI lineage: Bacteria > Pseudomonadati > Pseudomonadota > Gammaproteobacteria > Chromatiales > Ectothiorhodospiraceae > Thioalkalivibrio > Thioalkalivibrio sp. ALE16. The sequence goes on along the minus strand of NZ_KB906367.1, from coordinate 71,846 downwards.
CCGCGACCAGCTCGCCGCCCAGCGCGAACGCATCCGCGCGATGTAAGGGCCTGTATTCACCACGAAGCCCACGAAGACACGAAGAAGGTCAAGGGCGAAGGGCGTTTAACAGGAAGTCGGGAAGACCGGAAGAACGAACAGGGACTAAAGGCGCTGTCCAGATGCCACCGCCTTGGGCGTAGCCCGCTGCACAGCTAGGCCAACCACCGTAAACCCTTCCCGTCTTCCCATCTTCCTGTAGATGTTTTTCCGGTTTTCTTCGTGCCTTCGTGCGCTTCGTGGTGAACAACTCAGCTAATGCGTTCGAGCATGCCGCGGTGGCGGATGAGGCGGGCGAAGCCCCGGCCCACGTGATACCAGTGGAGCATCCAGGCCTCCCGCGCCAGCCGGGCCGCCGATACCCGCGAGCCCAGCTCGGCCGGACAGGGGCAGACGTGCAACCCCATGCCACGTGCCATCGCCGCCGACCGGGCGAGATGGAAACGGCTGGTAATCAGCACCAGCGGCTCGTCGTCATGCGGCTCCCGTGCCAGCAGGTCGCGCGCGTTGCGCAGGTTCTCCAGGGTGTGCCGGGAGGCATCCTCCGTCTGGATGCGCTCGGAGGCAATGCCGCGGCGGCGCAGAAATGCAGCACCTGCGGCGGCCTCGGTCGGACCCTCCGGGGACGTCTGCCCGCCCAGCACGAGGATCCGGGCCTCGGGGTTGCGCCGCGCCAGACGCGCCGCGCGCAACAGACGCAGGCGGTACCCCGGACCCGGCACCCCGGCCTCCAGTTGCTGCCCCAGCACGAGGATGCAGCGGCCCCTTCCGGGGCAGCGAAGCCGTCGCGACCAGCGCAGGGCATGGGTCCACAGCAGCAGCCAGGACAGGCCGCCGGTCGCCAGGATCAGCAGATTGGAAAGCGCGAAGGTGGCCAGGCCATCCGGGCCGATGCGCCGAAGTCCTACCCGCGTCGTTCCCATGGCGGCCGAGTCAGGCCTCGTCTTCGGGCGTCGTGCCGCCGGTGAAATGCAGCCGCGCGTTGCGCCGGCGCCGCGCCCAGAAGCCCAGGGCGCGCGGCAGGTTCAGTGCCATCTGGGTGTAGTAGACCGCCTTGAAGGCGCGCAGTGACCACTGTACCCGGGTGTTGCGATAGACATCGCCGGCGAGCAGCGAGATCACCGCCTGCTCCATGCCCAGGGTGTTGCGCGGCCCCATGAACAGCTTGCGCATCACCGGGCTGTTGAAGCGGTAGATCAGCCAGGAGAAGCGGCGCACGCCCCGGCGAACGTCGCGCTCGAACGCCCGCAGGTAGCGCCCGGCGCGCGCCGGACGCGCGAGGCAGCGGTCCACCGCGTCCGCGGCGCGAAATCCCCCCGACATCGCGATATAGACCCCGCTGGAGAACACCGGGTCGACAAAGGTAAAGGCATCGCCCACCAGCAGGTAGCCCGGCCCGTGGGCCTGACGCGAGCGGTAGGAGAAATTGCCGGTGGCATTCACCGGACCGGCCAGTTCCGCGCCCTGCATGCGCTCGAACGCCGGGGGACACAGCTTCAGCGTCTCCCACAGGAACGCCTCCGGCTTGGTCCTGCGCGTCTTCAGGTATTCCGGAAAGCACACCGCGCCCACGCTCATCGCACCGTCACGCAGCGGGATCATCCAGATCCAGCCATGCTGGAACCAGTAGATACTGATGTTGCCGGCATCCCGCCCGGGACGCCGCGGCACATTATTGAAGTGGCCGAAGATGGCCGCGCTGTTGTGCTCCGCGTTGCGCGTCTTCAGATCGAGGCGGCGCGCCAGGAAGGTATCGCGCCCGGAGGCATCGACCACGAAGTCGGCCTCGAACTCCAGCGTGTTCCCGGCCGCGTCGCGCGCGGTCACCTGCTGGGTCCCGCCGTTCGCCGGGTCGGCCAGGGCCACATCCGAGACCGTCACCTCCTCCAGCACCCGGACCCCCAGGCGCGCACTGTTCTCCAGCAGCAGGTGATCGAATTCCGAGCGCCGCACCTCATAGGCGGAGGCGGGTGTGTCGTCGTTCAGGGCGCGTTCGAAGTAGTAGGTGCGCGGCGTGTCGGGGGCCTCGGGAATGGTGAACTCGGCCCCGTGCTTGGGGATGCCGATGGTCTGCACCGCCTCGGCAATGCCGAGCTCCTCGAACAGCGGCATGTTCATCGGCAGCAGGGACTCGCCGATGTGGAAACGCGGGTGCCGGGCCTTCTCCAGCAGCACCACGTCACGGCCCTTCTGCGCCAGCCGGGAGGCAACGGTGGAACCGGCCGGACCGCCGCCAATGACCAGTACCTGACAGCGACCGTCCGTTCCCGCGTTCTCTACCGCTTGTTTCAAATGCTGTCTCCACTGGCCATCCGGGCGCCCAAAACGGCGACCCGAACCGGTCGCGAGGGTACCACGACCCCCAAGGTGTGGGTATCATCGGCGCCCAGCAGGGTGACCGCCACGCGAAGTGGAAGTTCGCGGGCGGTCACAAAACCGCACATCACGACACCTCGGGGGAACACGTGGCATCGCAAACAGCGTTCGAACAGGAAGTCGCCCAACTGATCGTCGACAGTCTCAATCTGGAGGACGTGACGGCGGGGGAGATCGAGCCGGAAGACGCCCTGTTCCGCGACGGGCTGGGTCTGGACTCCATCGACGCCCTGGAACTGGCCCTGGCGATCTCGCGCGCCTACGGCGTCCAGATCCGTTCCGACGACGAGAACAACCGCCAGATCTTTGCATCCCTGCGCGCCCTGAGCGCCCACATCGAGGCGAACCGAGCCGCGTCGTGAACACCCCGCTCGCCGCCAGCGTGGCCCTGTGCTATCCGGTCGCGGTCGTGCTCGGCGTGGCCTTCGAGGTCCCCTTGCTGCCGCTGGCGATCCTGGCCGTGCTGATCCTGGTGGCGAGCTGGGGGGCCCTGGGGCCCGCCGGGCGGGCCGCGCTGTTCCTGGCGCAGGCCGCCGCCGTCGCGCTGTTACTGACCCTTGGCGCCGGAACCTGGCTGCTGTACACCATCCCGGTCCTGATCATGGGGCTGCTGGCGTGGCTGTTCGCGCGCTCGCTGCGCCCCGGCTCCACGCCGCTGATCACCCGCTACGCCCTGGCCATGGGCGCCTCCGACACCCCCGCGGTGCATCGCTACACGCGCAATCTGACCATCGCCTGGGCGCTGCTGTGCGGTGTCCTCGCCCTGGTCTCCGCCTGGCTGGCATTGTTCGCCTCCGCAACGACCTGGGCGCTGTTCGCCAACGGAATCAACTACCTGCTGCTGGCCAGCCTGTTCCTGCTGGAGTACCCGCTGCGCCTCTGGCTGCTGCGCGACGAGCCGCGCAGCGGTTTCCTGGCCTACCTGATCGAGCTCGCGCGGGTCGATCACCACCGGATGCTGAGGCACCCGTGACGGACCCGACAACGGACATGCGGCCGCTGATCGCCGAAGCCCCGGAACCGCTGGCCCGGATCGGGGATCGCCGGGTCTCGCGCGCGGCGTTCCTCGCCGACGTGCAGGCACTGGCCGCGCAACTGCCGCCGGCCCGCGCGGCCTTCAATCTGTGCCAGGACCGCTACCACTTCGCGGTCGCCTTTGCCGCGATCCTGCTGCGGGGTCAGACCAACCTGCTGCCGCCCAACCGCGGCCGCACGACCCTGGCCGAGATCGCCGGCCAGTATCCGGATGCCATCGCCCTGGTGGACGGCCCGGACGCCGAGATCGCCATCCCGGTCCTGCGCGTCGCCGCCCGCGGCGAGGCGGGCGAGGCCATGGGCCCCGTGCCCGCGATCCCTGGCGAGCAGACCGCCGTCCTGGCGTTCTCCTCCGGCAGTACCGGCACGCCCACGGCGCACGCCCGCAGCTGGACGGCCCTGCATGCGGTCACCGCCCAGGCCCTGGAGGCCCTCGACCTGGCGGGCCACCCCGGCCCCACCCTGGTCGGCACGGTACCGCCACAGCATATGTACGGCCTGGAATCGACCGTGCTGTATGCCCTGCTGGGGCACACCACGCTGCTGGCCGGGCGCCCGTTCTACCCCGAGGACGTGCGCACGGCGCTGGCCGACAGCGCCCCGGCGGTGCTGGTGACCACGCCCTTCCACCTGAAGGCCTGCCTGCGCGCCGGCCTCGAGTGGCCGTCACCGACCCGCATCCTCTGCGCCACTGCGCCGCTGTCCCCGGATACCGCCGCCCGGGCCGAGCGGGTCTTCGGCTGCCCCCTCGACGAGATCTACGGCTGCACCGAGGCGGGGGCCATCGCCACGCGCCGCACGACCCGCGAGTCCGCCTGGACCACCTATCCCGGGGTGGAGATCCATCCCGGAGAGACCGGGCGCGCGTGGGTCCGGGGCCCGCAACACCCCGAGCCGGTGCCGCTTCCGGACCATATCGAGGTGCAGGACACGCGCCTTTTCCGCATGGAAGGCCGTCTCGCCGATCAACTGAATATCGCCGGCAAGCGCGCCTCGCTGGCCGATTTGAACCGGCGCCTGAATGCCATCCCCGGGGTGCTCGACGGCGTCTTCATCCCGCCGGATCCCGAATCGGACACGCACGGCGTCACCCGCCTGGCGGCCCTGGTGGTCGCCCCGAAACGCAGCGAAGCCGAGATCCAGGCGGCACTGGCCGACTGCATGGACCCGCTGTTCCTGCCGCGCCCACTGGTGCGGGTCGACCACCTGCCGCGCTCGGCCACCGGCAAGCTGCCGCGTCAGGTCCTGCTGGACCTGCTCGCCCACCACGGCCAGTGCGCCTGACGGCGCGCCGCCCCATGCAACCGACGGCCGTCCAGTCCACCATCCGCCGCATCGGGGCCGAGCACCCGTCCCTGCCCGGGCATTTCCCCGGCCACCCGGTGGTCCCCGGCGTGGTAATCCTCGATCAGGTGGCAGCGGTCGCGCGGGCCCACGGTCTCGGACCGGTCGCGGCCCTCCCGCAGGTCAAGTTCCTCGCGCCGCTGACACCGGAGGCCGCGTTCCGCATCGAGATCGACCCGCCCGGTCGTGGCGGGCGACAGGGGTTTCGCGTCGTGGCCGCCGAGAGCGAGCCACCGGTCACCTTCTGTTCCGGCCAGCTGGTCACGCTCCACGACACCCCGGACCCATGAGCCGCGCCTGGTTCCAGCAGGCGGAACGGGGCTCGCCGCTGGCCCTGCGCATCATCCTGTGGGTGGCCCTCAATCTCGGGCGCCGGGCCAGCCGCGCGCTGCTGTACCCGATCACCGCGTATTTCCTGCTGTTCGCGCCGCAGTCGCGGCGGCACAGTCGCAATTACCTGCGCCGGGCGCTGCAACGCGAGCCGCGGCTGGCGGACCTGGCGCGCCACCTGCACAGCTTCGCCGCGGTGATCCTCGACCGGGTCTTCCTGCTCGCCGGGCAGGATGCCTGCCTCGATATCCGGGTCCACAACCGCGAGACCTTCCTCGAACACGTGGACAGCGGCCGCGGCGCGATCCTGCTGGGCGCGCACCTCGGCAGCTTCGAGGCCCTGCGCGCCCTGGCGGTGGGCAAGTACGACTTCCCGGTGCGGGTCCTGATGTACAGCGACCACAACCAGAGCATCACCCAGGTCCTGGAGGCGCTGAATCCCGAGGTGGCCGCATCGGTAATACCGCTGGGCCGCACCGAGACCCTGATCCAGGCCCGCGAGTGCCTGGACCGCGGAGAGCTGATCGCCACTCTGGGCGACCGCGTCGCCGAGAGCGACAAGATGGTCGCCTGCGACTTCCTCGGCGACACCGCGCTGTTCCCCCAGGGGCCGTTGCTGCTGGCCGCGGTACTCAAGGTCCCGGTGATCCTGTGCTTCGGGCTCTATCGCGGCGGCAACCGCTACGATATCGTCTTCGAACCCTTCGCCGAGACCCTCGACGCCCCGCGCGGGCAGCGTGACGAGATCCTGGCCCAGTGGGTACAGCGCTATGCCGACCGCCTCGCGGCGCGGGTACGCGAAGCCCCCTACAACTGGTTCAATTTCTATGACTTCTGGGACGATGCATCCAAATAGGCGAGGCCACGGCCTTGGCCCGCGTATCCGCCAGTCCGGCATCACGCTGATCCTGGCCTTGGGTCTTCTCGCCCCTGTATCGGCCCTGGCCAACGACACCCTCGGCGCATTGCTGGAAGCCCTGACCACCGAGCGGGCAGCGACCCTCGCGTTCGAGGAGCGCCGCGACGATCCGATGCTGGAGTTCCCGGAGATACGTTCGGGCTCGCTGGCCTTCGAGCCCCCCGATACCCTTACCCGCCAGGTCGACGGCCCGCGGGGCGAGACCGTGCACATCGAGGGCGACACCCTCACCCTGGAACGGCGTGGCTCCAGCCGCGAGATCGACCTGAACGAACAGCCCGCCCTGGCCACCCTGACCGGCCTGTTCCGCGCCCTGCTGAACGGCGACCGCGAGCAACTGGAGGCCAATTTCGAGATCGAGCTGACGGGCGACATGGAGGCCTGGACCCTGGAGCTCGTCCCACGGGACCGCGCCCTGCGCCGCATGGTCCCCGAACTGACCCTGACCGGCGCCGGCGACGAACTACGCGAACTGATCACGGTCGAGTCCGGCGGACACCAAAGCCACATGCGCTTCGAGCCGCCACAGTACGCGGACTAGGGAAACACTGATTGATGTGCCCGTCCCGCATCGCCCTGGGCCTGTGGCTGGCCGCGCTCACGCTGGCCACGCTCACGCTGGCCCTGCGCGGCGAACTGGTTACCGACCTGCAGGGCTTTGCCCCGGACCCGGTCAGCGCCGACGGCATCGTGCTGGATCCCGGGGCCGGCCCGGCCGGACGTATGTTGCTGCTGGCGATCGCCGGGGGCGAGGCACGCGATCGGGCCGCGGCCAGCGATGCCCTGGTCGCCGCTCTGGAGGATGTCCCGGACGTGGCGGGCGTCCACAACGGCCGCCTGGACCCCGACGACCCGGCCCTGGAATTCCTGATCGAACATCGCTACCTGCTGAGCCCGCGAATCCATGCCGATGCCTTCAGCCAGGATGCCCTGCGCGAACACCTGCAGGCGCGCCGCGATGACCTCTCCAGCGCCGTCCCGGAGCTGCCCCGGGAACTGATCCCGCGCGACCCCACCGCCGAGACCCGGGTCGTTCTGGAGCAGCTCGCCACCACCGGCGGCCGGGCAACGACCGGGCCGGACGGGGTCTGGGTGACCCCCGATCGTGAACGGGCGCTGCTGGTGCTGCGCAGCACCGCCGACGGCATGGACCTGGACGCCCAGGCGGCCCTGATCGAACGCACGCGCACCGCCTTCGCCGACCTCGACCCGCCGGAACTGCGCCTGCAGATCGCCGGCCCGGCGGTCATCGCGGTGGAATCGCGGGCCACCATCCGTGGCGAGGTCACCTGGATCACCACCGGCGCCAGTATCGCCCTGGCCCTCCTGCTGCTGGCGGTGTTCCGCCACCCGCATCCGGTCTGGCTGGCAGCCGTACCGCTGGCGAGCGGCATCCTGATCGCGGCGGCGGTGGTCACTACGGTCTTCGGGCACCTGCACGGGATCGCGCTGGCCTTCGGCATCACCGTGCTGGGGATCGCCCTGGACTACCCCTTGCACCTGTTCGCCCATGCGCAGCGGCGCGACAGCCCGCACCCCGGGGACGCACGCCTGGCGCAGGCCGCGCGCGAACTGGGGCCCGTGATTGCCCTGGGCGCTGGCAGCACCGTGCTGGTGTTTGCCCTGATGGCCCTCACCGGCTTCTCCGGTATGGCGCAGCTGGGGCTCTTCGTGCTGACCGGAGTGGCCGTGGCCGCCGTGACCACCCGCTGGGTCCTGCCGGTCCTGGTTCCCGCCCGGTTGCAGCGCGAGGGCCTGCCGGCTCCGAGGCTGCCGGTCCCGGTCGCGCTCGCGCACCCCCCGGCGCTGGCCCGCTGGGGCGTCGCCCTGCTGGCCCTGGCCGCGGTCGCCGTGGTGGCGAGCGCCGATCCGTTTCCCTGGGAAGACCGCCTGTCCGCGCTGCACCCGGTGCCGGAGGAGCAGGTCACGCTGGACCAGGAGCTGCGGGGCGCACTGGGGCTACCGGACGTCCGCCACGCCCTGCTGATCACTGCCGACTCCGCGGAACGAGCCCTGCGCGCCAGCGAGGCCCTGGTCCCGGAGCTGGAAGCCCTGCGCGCGTCCGGGCTCGTGGACGGCTTCGGCCACCCCGCCGAGGTACTGCCAAGCCGGCAGCGCCAGCAACAACGCCAGGCCGCGCTGCCGCACCCCGATGACCTGCGCGAACGCCTGGCGGCGGCGAGCGCGGATCTCGGGTTCCGCGAGGGGGCCTTCGCACCCTTTGTGGAGGACATCTCGGCGGCCCGCGAGCAGGCTCTTCTGGCCCCGGAGACCCTGCCGGACGGCCCCCTGCGCAACGCGCTCGACCCCTTGCTTCAGCCACACGAGGACGGCCAGGGCTGGACCGCCTGGGTCCGCCTGCAAGGGGTCCGGGATGACGAGGCCCTGGCGCGCTGGGCCGCAGACATCCCGCGGGCCGACCTGTCGGAACGGGAGGGGACCGGCGCAGGCGTGCACCACATCGATTTCTTCCGGGCCTCCGAGGAACTGGTCATCGGCTTCCGCGACGAGGCCCTGCAGCGCCTGGCGCTGGGTCTTGTGGCCGTCGCGCTCCTGCTGCTGGTCGCCACTCGGGCCCCGGGGCGCAGCCTGCGCATCCTGACGGCCGTCGGCACCGGCTTGCTGCTGACCCTGGCCGCGCTGATCCTGCTGGGCGTCCGGCTGTCGCTGTTCCACCTGATCGCGCTGCTGCTGATCGCCGGGCTGTGTCTGGACTACGCGGTGTTCTTCAGCCGCCCCCTGCGGGATGCCGCGGCGCGCCTGCGCAACCTGCGCTCGGTCGGCGTCTGCGCGCTGTCGACCCTGGTGGTATTCGGGCTGCTGGCCCTTTCCAGCCCTCCGGTCCTGCAGGCCCTGGGCCTCACCGTGGTGCTGGGCGTGGTATTTTCCTTCCTCGCGGCGGCCCTGCTGGCGCCCGAGGTCAACCCAGGAAAACACTGATCCAGGCGAGGCCGCCTGACACCCATCCACCCGGAATCGCCTCCGGCCACTATCCACAGAACACGCCCCATGGACCCACTGGTCATCACCGCCCACACCCTGACAAGCGCCGCCGGAACCGGGATCGCCGCCAACGCCGAGGCCCTGCGCAACGGGGTCAGCGGGCTGCGCCCCTGCGATCTGGAAAGCGTGAGTCTGGACACCCACATCGGCCGCGTGCCCGGCGTGGAGGCCATCACCCTGAAAGGCGAGCTCGCCCCGTTTCAGTGCCGCAACAACCAGCTCGCCGAACTGGGCCTGCGCCAGGATGGCTTCGCCGACGCGGTGGCGGCCGCCGTTGCGCGCTACGGCGCCGACCGGGTGGCCGTGCTGCTGGGCACCAGCACCTCGGGCATCGCCGCCACCGAGGCCGCCTACCACCGGCGCGACCCGCAGACCAGGGCCCTGCCCCCGGATTACGACTACCAGCACACCCAGAACATGTTCTCGCTGGCCGATTTCGTCGCCACCCGCTTCGGCCTGTCGGGGCCGGCCCTGGTGGTCTCCACCGCCTGCTCGTCCAGCGCCAAGGTCTTCGCCGATGCCCGTCGCTACATGGCCGCGGGGCTTTGCGACGCGGCCGTGGTCGGCGGTGTCGACAGCCTGTGCGGCATGACGCTGTATGGCTTCAATGCCCTGCAACTGGTGGCCGCGCAGCCCTGCACCCCGCTGGACCGCGACCGCGCCGGGATCTCGATCGGCGAGGCCGCCGGCTTCTTCCTGCTGGAACGCCCCTCGCCGGATACCACGGGACCACGGCTGACCGGTCACGGCGAATCCAGCGACGCCCACCACATGTCCGCCCCGCACCCCGAGGGCCTGGGGGCCGCGACCGCCTTGCAACAGGCGCTGGAGCGCGGCGGACGGCGGGGCGACGAGATCGACTACGTGCTGATGCATGCCACCGCAACCCCGGCCAACGATGGCGCCGAGGCCCGCGCCCTGGTGCGCAGCCTGGGGCCGCGCCCGCGCGCCGTGGGCACCAAGGGTCTGACCGGACACACCCTGGGCGCCGCCGGCGCGGTGGGCGTGGCCCAGGCCCTGGCCAGTCTGGACGGCGGCTTTGTGCCACCCACGGCCGGCCTGAAGATGCTGGATCCGCAACTGGACCTCGAGGCCCGCGGCGAGGCGGAACCGCGCCCGGTACAACGGGTACTGGTGAATGCCTTTGGCTTTGGCGGCAACAACTGCAGCCTGCTACTGGAGGCCGCACCATGAAGGCCATCGGACTCCATGCCGTGGGGCTGCTGGGCCCGGGACTGGACGACTTCGACAGTGCCCGCCCCGTGCTGGCCGGCGAGACCCCACTGGCGAGCCGCGAGGTCCACGTCCCTCCGCCCGGGCTGCTTCCGGCCAACGAGCGCCGACGCACCACCGCCACCATCCGCCTCGCCCTGAAGGTCGCGGAAGAGGCCACCGAAGGGGCCGATCGCAGCCGGCTGCGCAGCGTGTTCGCGTCATCCTCCGGCGACATGGACATCATCGACCGCATCTGCGATGCCCTGACCCAGCCGGAGCCGGTAGTGTCGCCGGTGCAGTTTCACAACTCGGTGCACAATGCCCCGGCCGACAACTGGTCGATCGCGACCCGCAACCCGGCGCCGGCCACGGCGCTGTCCGGCTACAACGCCAGCCTGGCCGCGGGGCTGCTGGAGGCCGCGACACTGCAGCTGGACGAGGGCGGCGACGTCCTGCTGGCCTGCTACGACGTGCCGTCCATGGACAGCTTCATCCACGTGCGGCCCATCCATCACCCCTTTGCCGTGGCCCTGCGCCTGGGCCCGGTGGACGGCGCACCCTGGCAGCTGCAGCTCGACCTCGGAGGGCCGGCCGCGGCCGACCCCTGCCACAGTGATGACCTGGAGGCGCTGCGCGCGAGCAATCCGGCCGCGCGCGCCCTGCCCCTGCTGGAACGGCTGGTCCGGGGCACGCCCGGAAATGTTACGCTTGAGGCGCCGCTGGGCCGGTCCCTGAACATCCGGGTCGGGCCCTGAACCATCCGCCCGGATCAGGAAGATCCCGCGCATGTCATCCCGACCCGAGACCCTGGATCACGAGGCCATCTGCCGGCTGCTGCCGCATGCCGGCGCAATGTGTCTGCTGGATACGGTGGAGGCCTGGTCCGACACCACCATCCATTGCCGTGCCGAAAGCCACCGCGACCCGGCCAACCCGCTGCGCGGCGAGGCCGGGCTGCATGCCCTGGCGGCGCTGGAATACGGCGCCCAGGGCATGGCCGTGCACGGCGCCCTGCTGGCCGATGCCGGGCCGGCGCGCGCCGGCTATCTGGCGGCGGTGCGGGATCTGCAGCTGCAGACCCGTCGCCTCGACAGCCTGGGAGCGGCACTGGAGATCCACGCGGACTGCATCCTGTCGGACCGCAACAGCTCCATCTACGACCTGCGCGTAAGCGCGGGCGCACAGCCGGTGCTGAGCGCCCGCGCGACCGTCATCCTGCAACCCGCCGACGACGAGGACACCCCGTGACTGCACGCGCCCTGATTACCGGCGGCAGTGGCGCCATCGGCGCCGCCATCGGCCACGCCCTGGCCATGGCCGGCCACGAGGTCATCCTGCATGCCCATCGCAACGCCGCCGCGGCCGAGGCGACCGCCGATGCCATCCGTGCCGATGGCGGCCAGGCCCGGGTGCTGGTGTTCGACATCACCGACGAGGGGGCCTGCCGCGAGACGCTGGAACCCCTCGCGGCCGAGCAGCCGGTACAGATCCTCGTCCACAACGCCGGCATCCACGACGACGCGCCACTGGCCGGGATGCGCCGCGAACAATGGGACCGCCCGATCGATGTCGGCCTCAACGGCTTCTACAACGTGACCCAGCCGCTGCTGCTGCCGATGATCACCACCCGCTGGGGCCGGGTGATCGCGATCTCCTCGGTAGCCGGGCAGATCGGCAATCGCGGCCAGACCAATTACGCGGCGGCCAAGGCCGGCCTGCACGGCGCCATCCGCTCGCTGGCCCAGGAGGTCGCCTCGCGCGGCATTACCGCCAACGCGGTCGCCCCCGGCATCATCGAGAGCCCCATGAGCGAGGGCAGCTTCGATGCCGAACATATCCGCAATCTGGTGCCGATGCGCCGCGCCGGCCGGCCCGAGGAAGTCGCGGGCGTGGTCGGCTTCCTGGCCAGCGACGCAGCCAGCTACGTCTCCGGCCAGGTGATCGGCGTCAACGGCGCCCTCGCCTGATGCACCCATGAGCACGGTCGTCGCGCTGATCCCCGCCCACAACGAGGCGGCCACCATCGAAGCGGTGGTGGCCGGCGCCCGCACGCAGGTGGACCGGGTGATCGTGGTGGACGACGGCTCCGAGGACGCCACCGCCCGCCTGATCGAGGATCAGGCCGAGGTCCTGCGCATGGACGAGAACAGTGGCAAGGCCGGCGCCCTGTGGGCCGGGATACAGCATGCCCTGGCCACCGGCGCCGACGCGGTGGTGACCCTGGATGCCGACGGCCAGCACGACACCACCGAGATCCCCGCGCTGGTCGCCGCGTGGCGCGAGACGCCGAACCGGCTGATCCTGGGCGCACGCCTCAAGGGCCGCGAGCACACCCCGCCGCTGCGCCTGTTCGGCAACCGCATGGCCGACTTCTGGATTGCCTGGGCCTCCGGGCAGCCCCTACGGGACTCCCAATCCGGCTTCCGCCTCTACCCGGCCGCCCTGCTGCGGCGCCTGAACCTGGCCCACCACCGGACCCGCGGGTTCGTGTTCGAGAGCGAGGCCCTGATCGTCGCCGAGCGCCTGGGATTCCCAGCCCGGGTGGTCCCGGTACGCTGCATCTACCCGGAAAATCACCGCCCCAGCCACTACCGGCCGACCGCGGATACCCTGCGGATCATCGCCATGGTTGCCGGCCACCTGCTGCGCCGTGGAATGCGCCCGCTGGGGCTGCTGCGTTCGCTGGGTGTGATCCGCCGTTAGGGAGACGCACGCCCCGGTGCCCTTGGAAACGACGCTTCCGCAGGTCTACACTCCCCGCGCATCCATTAAGGGAAACACTATGAATACCAAGACGTTGCTGGTGATCATCTTCGCCGCCCTGATCGCGCTGGCGGGCTGCCGCGGCACGGTTCCCGTGCAGGACATCAGCGATACCACGGTCACGAATGTCGACGGCGACCGCCCGAGCGCCGAGCAGATGGAACGCGCGATCCGCACCGCCGGGGCTTCGCTGGGCTGGCGCATGGAAGAGGCCGAGCCCGGGCTGCTGGAAGGCCGGCTCAGCCTGCGCGACCACGTCGCCGTGGTGGAGATCCCGTTCGCTGCGGGCGAATACAGCATCCGCTACAAGGACAGCGCCAACCTGAACTACGAAGACGGCAACATCCACCCGAACTACAACAACTGGATCCAGAACCTGGACAACCAGATCCGCGCCCAGATCTCCGCCCTCTGATCCCGCCCCGCGTCGGGCACACCCCGGCGCGGAGGGCTCCAAGGGCAAGGGCCTTTGTTCACCACGAAGCCCACGAAGGCCCGAAGAAAACCCGCTCTGAAGAACCGCTACAGGAAGGGGAGAAGGTCGGAAGGACTGCGAGGGCACGCAACCCATGTGTACGTTGCCTTGCGAGCCACCTTCCCGTCTTCGCGTCTTCCTGTGAGCGCTACTCGGCTTTTCTTCGGGCCTTCGTGGGCTTCGTGGTGATAACAGGTTTTTTCAGTAGCGGCGGTCAGTCGGGGCGCGGGCGGTCGTCCGGCTTGCGGGGCTCTTCCCCCGAACCCTTGGCGGCGGGCTCGTCGTCCTGGGCGTCCGATTCGTTGGCGCCGCCGGCAGCCTCGCCCGGGCCGGTCCCGTAATCGCGGCGTGTCATGTGCGACAGCAGCTGGCCGGCGCGGTCCTCGAGGCGGTCGCGGGTCGGTTTGTCCGCCAGCTCCTCGGCGCTCTGGGCCAGGTGGTGATAGAGGTCGCGGTAGGACCCGGCCATGGTCGCGAACAACGTGGCCGTGCGGTCGAAGTGGTCGTTGACCTGGCTGCGGTAGCGCGTCAGTTCCTGCATGCGCCGATCCAGTTCCTCTTCCAGCTCGCGGATCAGCTTGCGTTCGTCACTGGTCACGCGGCCCACCCAGAAACCCACCAGGGCGGCAATCACGATGGCCAGGATCCCGAGGGCCACCCACAGCCCCACTGCTGTCTGCTCTTCCACCACGACATCCTCTGCAAATGGAGGGGCCATTGTGCCGCAGGCCCCGGTCGAACGCACTTCCGGGCATGCTAACCTCGCCACACAGCCAGGAACCCGGAAGACCCGCATGATCGATCCACAACACGCGCAACAGATCCGCCAGGCCCAGGCCGGCCTGATCAACCTGGTGGTCCAGGCCACCCAGAACCCGGAAACCCGCCGCGAGCTGGAGCCGGTCCTGAACCAGGCCCACGAGGCTGGCTGGGGCGAACTGATCCAGCGCATTCGCCGGGTACTCGACGGCGAGCGCGACCCTTCCCTGCTGCAGGGTCTGGACGACGAGGACACGGTGATCCTGACGGCCATCCTGAACGGGCTGCAGGACCCCTCCACCCTGCCCGACCCGGAGCAAAGCGGCGACCCGGCCCAGGCGGCCCCGGGACTGGCGCAGATGATCCACGGAGCCGCCCGCGGCGATGCCCAGTCGCTGCACTGGCTGTCCCAGATGGCCGAGCAGATGAGCCGCGCCGGGGGCGACATGGCCCGCCTGGGCGGCATTACCAAGCGCCTGGTGGACGGCGAGCGCGACCCCGACGTGCTGTGTCGCGGCATGGGCTCGCAAGGCGAATCGCTGGTGCTGTCCATCCTGTCGGAACTGGGCAAGCTCGAACGCCACTGACCCGACATGCGCCGTCGCAGCGACAACGCGGCCCCGCTACGGCGCCGCTTCCGCCTCCCGCCCTGGCTCCTTGCGGTACTCAGTCTGTGGCTGCTGCAGGGCTGCGCGGCCGTGACGCTGCAACCACCGGACGACCCGGAAGGCCCGGTTACCGTGGCCCTGCTGGACCATGGACGACACTCCAGCCTGATCCTGCCAGCCGGGAGACCGGGGGCCTGGCTGCGCTACTCCTACGGCGACTGGGTCTTCTATGTCGAACGCCGGACCGGGCCGCTCCAGGGGATCTCCGGGTTGCTCGTACCGACCCGCGCCGCGCTCGGACGCCAGGTACTGACCGGCCACGAGCTCGGGCCATCCACGCTGGGGCAACTTCGCGTACCACTGGCGGACTTTTACCTGCTGACGGTTCCGGGGGCACGGGTCGAGGTCCTGCGCGACGAGCTGGAAGGCATCTGGCAAGCGGGATACGAGGAACGCAAGACCTCGCCGGAATGGGACATGGCCTTCGTCGAGCATCCGGAGGCCTACACCCTGCGCAACAACTCCAATCGCATGGTCGCGCGCTGGCTGACGGCGCTGGACGTCGAGGTCTCCCGCGCGCCGATCCTGTCCAACTGGCAGACCGAGTCCCCCTGAGTTCGCAAGGCACTTTTCACCACGAAGCACACGAAGGCACGAAGAAAATTCAGAAAGCGCCAACAGGAAGACGCGAAGATCGGAAGACTTCTGAAAGGCTGCGCAAGCCACAAGGATTGCGCACCCTCTCGCCCCCTGCTGACCTTCGCATCTTCCTGTAAATGCTCTTGCGGGTTTCTTCGTGCCTTCGTGTGCTTCGTGGTGAACAAACTGGGTGCACCCGTCAGAGGTCGTGGGCCCACTCGAGGACGGCGTCCTGCAGGTTGCGCCCCATGCCGCGGTGGGCGCGTGGATCGTTGACCAGCACCACCACCGCCAGGTCATCGCCACCCCGCGTCCGTACATAGCCGGCCACCGCGGACACCTCGTTGAGATGCCCGGTCTTCAGATGCATACGCCCGCGCAGATCGCGCTGGCTGCCGTTACGGAAGCGGTTGCGCAGGGTCCCGTCCAGCCCGGCCAGGGCCAGCGAGGACTGGAACTCGGGCCGGTGCGGGTGCTGCCAGCCCGCCTCCAGGATGCGGCCCAGCTGGCGCGAGGTCATCCGCGAGTCGCGGCTCAGGCCCGAACCGTTGTCGACCACCATGCCCGCAACATCGACGTCCAGCCCGCGCAGGGACTCCAGCAGGGCCTGCTGCCCCTTTTCCAGCGTCGCCGGCGGGGTGAAGTGACGCGCCCCCAGGGTCAGCAGCAGATGCCGGGTCATCACGTTGGAGCTCCACTTGTTGGAGACCCGGATCAGATCCGACAACGGGCGCGAGGTGTGGCGCAGGATCGGTTCGTCGTACAGCACCGGCAGCACGCCGGGGCGGATGTCCCCGGTCAGCTCGCCGCCCCACTGCGACCAATGCAGGCGGAACATCTCGGCATGGTTGGCCTCCGGCGCGAGCACCGAGCGCAGCAGTTCATAGTCGCCACAATTCACCGGGTATTCGCCGGCCAGGGTCACGCGCTGCGCCTCGGGATCGGCATCGAAACGGATCCCGCGCTGCCAGGCGCCGCAGCTGCCCCGCGTCGGCTGAAGGCGATTGACGACATCCAGCCCCGGCAGGGGCGGGTCCACCGTCACGTCGATCCCGTTCCCGTGCCGCTCCGGTCGCACGCGAAAGCGCTGCGCGTTTGCGTTCACATGCAGGGCATAGGGCAGCTGGTTGTAGGCCCGCAGCGGCTGGTCATTGAAGGCGGCAGGGTCCCCGGATGGCAGTTCGAAATGCGAGGCGTCGAGGATCACGTTGCCCTCGATACGACGCAAGCCGGTCTGGCGCAGCTGCCCCAGCATGCGCCAGTGTTCCTCGCTGACCATGCCGGGATCGCCCGTGCCGCGGATCACCAGGTCCCCCGCCAGTACCCCGCCGCGCACCGGGCGCGTCGCCCAGACCTCGGTGGTCCAGGTGTAGTCCGGGCCCAGCTCGTTCAGGGCCGCCAGCGAGGTGGCCAGTTTCATGGTCGACGCCGGGTTGTACGGCTGATCGGCGTTCAGGCGCGCGAGCACCGCCCCGTCCGACATCCGCTGGACCCAGAGACCGACATTTTCCGGCGGCAGGCGCTGACTTTCGATCGCCCGCTGCAGCGGCTGCGGGAGGTGTTCGAACTGTGCCTGCGCCGTCAGCGGCGCAAGCCAGAGTGACAGCATCAGACAGAGGGCAATGGCCCACCCGGAACGAACCGGAAGGGGGCCCGGGCGGCGCGCAAAAAGACGAGGGGGCATAGGGGTCCGACCATCCTGCAAACGTGCGGGGCAACAGTCCCTATAGTGTGCCGGCACCCCGGCCGGGACAAGCCCTTCGCGTCACGCTCTCGACCAGGGAAAATCGAGTACCTGATCGAGGCTGGAAACCCCCAGCAACCGCATCAGCAGCCGGTCCACGCCTAGGGCCACCCCGGCGCAGTCGGGCAGTCCGGCGTCCAGCGCCGCCTCCAGGTAGTCATCGGGGGGCGGCAGGGGCTGTCCGCGCGCACGCCGGATGGCGATGTCGCGTTCGCGGCGGCGGCGAAACAGCTCGGGATCGGTCAGTTCGTGATAGCCGTTGGCCAGCTCCAGGTCGCCCCAGTACAACTCGAAGCGCGCGGCGTACCCCGGGGATTCCGGACAGGGACGCGCCAGCACGGCCTGGCTCTCCGGATAGTCGACCACGACGGTCAGCCGGTCCGGCGGGAAGCCCGGGGCAATCACCAGGCTGATCAGCGCATCCAGCCAGCCATCCCGGTCAAGCTCGCCCGCCACCGCGAGCCCGCGGGCCGCCGCGGCCCGTTCCAGCTCCTTGGCCTCCGCGGCGGCCGGGTCCAGCCCGAGGGTCGACCGGAACAGCTCGGCATAGGGGATCACCACGCAGCCGCGGGGCGCGTGCCACTCGCGGGATTGCGCGGCCTGATCCGCGATCAGGGCAACCACCTCGCGCACCAGGTCCCGATGGTCCAGCCCGTGGCGATACCACTCCAGCAGGGTAAATTCCGGGTTGTGGCGCGGCCCGGACTCGCCGCCCCGGAAGACCCGGGCGATCTGGTAGATATCCGGGGCCCCATCCGCGAGCAGGCGCTTCATCGGGTACTCCGGAGAGGTCTGCAGGTAGCCCTGCTCGCCGCCGGGCGCGCGTGCCTCCCAGCTTTCCAGCATCGGATCCTGCGGGGCACCCCGGCCCAGGATCGGGGTCTCGACCTCGAGCACCCCGTGATCCGCGAAGAAGGCCCGCAGACCCGCCAGCAGACGGGCCCGCGCCGCGCGGGCCGGCGCCGCGCCCGGCCGCCAGTCACTCACCTCCGAACCCGGGGGCAGATGCGATCAGACGCGGGAGACGTATTCGCCGTTGCGGGTGTCGACCTTCACGGTCTCGCCTTCCTCGACGAACAGCGGGACCTTGACCACCGCACCGGTCTCCAGGGTCGCCGGCTTGGTACCGCCCTGAGCGGTATCGCCGCGCACGCCCGGATCGCACTGGGTAATCTTCAGCTCGGTGAAGGCCGGCGACACCACCGACAGCGGCTCGCCGTTCCACAGGGTCACGGTGCAGATATCCTGCTCCTTCAGCCACTGCCCGGAATCGCCCAGCGCGGCCTCGCTCACGGCATACTGCTCGAAGGTGTCCGGCACCATGAAGTGCCAGAACTCGCCATCGTTGTAGAGATACTGCATCTCGGTGTCCATCACGTCGGCCGCCTCCACCGACTCGCCGGACTTGAAGGTCTTCTCCAGCACCCGGCCCGTACGCAGATTGCGCAGCTTGACCCGGTTGAAGGCCTGGCCCTTGCCCGGCTTGACGAACTCGTTTTCCACGATGGCCTGCGGATCGCCGTCCAGCAGCAGCTTGAGACCGGCCTTGAATTCGTTGGTACTGTAGGTTGCCATTGCGTGCTGTTCCTCGATGATGCGTGGCGCGGGCATACCGCCCCGTCCGGAAACGATTCATGCCCACAAAGCCCGTCATGATAACGCGCGAGCCGCGCGGAACCCAGCCACCCGCGCCGCGTGCCACGCCGGCCTGGCAGCAGGCGCTGGCGCGTGCGGTCGCCGATCCCGAGGCCCTCGCCGCACGCCTCGGGTTGCCGCTCGACGACCTGCCGGGCATGCAGACCGGGCACCGACTGTTTCGCACCCGCATCCCGGAGAGCTACCTGGCGCGCGTGCGCCCGGGGGACCCGCGCGACCCGCTGCTGCTGCAGGCCCTCCCGGATGCCCGCGAGGCCCTGGAGGCCCCGGGCTTCGTCAGCGACCCGGTCGGCGATCACGACGCCCTGGCCGCACCCGGCGTGGTGCACAAGTACCACGGCCGCGTGCTGCTGCTGACCACCGGGGCCTGCGCCATCCACTGCCGGTACTGCTTTCGCCGCGAATTCGACTATTCCGAGCACAATCCGGCCCGGGATGACTGGGCGCCCGCGCTGGAGTACATCGCGGCGCATCCGGACATCCGCGAGGTCATCCTCAGCGGCGGCGATCCGCTGAGCCTCTCCGATACCCGCCTGGCCCGACTGGCCCAGCGGCTGGACGCCATCCCGCATCTGGAACGCCTGCGCATCCACTCGCGCCTGCCGGTCGTCCTGCCGGAGCGGGTCGACGACCGCCTGCTGGATTGGCTCGGTCAGGGGCGGCTGCAGCACATCCTGGTGCTGCACGCGAACCACCCGCGCGAATTCGCCGCCCCGGCCGACGCGGCACTCGTCCGCCTGCGCGCCGCCGGCGTTATGCTGCTCAACCAGGCGGTCCTGCTGGCCGGGATCAACGACGATGCCGAGACCCTGAGCGAACTGCAGGAGGCCGGCTTCCGCCTGGGCGTCCTGCCCTACTACCTGCACCAGCTCGACCGCACCCGCGGCACGGCCCATTTCGAGGTTTCGGATCGCCGCGCACAAGAACTCCACCGGGCCCTCCATGCGCGGCTGCCAGGCTACCTGGTTCCACGCCTGGCGCGCGAGATCCCGGGTGCATCCGGGAAGACCCTGCAAGCCCCGTAGGCCGGGCGTGAGCAAAGGCCGACGCCTCCCACACCAAAAACACGGTTTGCTGCTACAGTAGCGCCAGACCCGGGGCGTGAACGCGTTCTCCGGAGAGTCCCACGCAACCGGCCCAGCGACCACTGGACACGCCCATGCTGCACGCCCTGCCCGAGCTGCCCGCCCAACCGGCCGGCCCTGCCAGCTTCCCGCACCGGACGCCGCAGGCTCTGCGGGCCTGGTGCGCGGAACTGCCCGGCAGCGAGCCCGAGCTCGGCATGCAGCAACTCGGCAAGGCCCTCGAAGGGCTCAACCAGATCGCGCTGCGGCCCGGGGTTCGCGCCAGCCTGGTGCGCATACTGGAAGACCACCTCCTGCCCCTGTTCCCCGTGCTGGAGCGCCTGCTGCGCCAGCGCCCCCTGCCACTGGGGCGCCGCAGCCGCGATCGTGCCGAGGTCCTCGGCAGCGCCCTGCGCGCTCTGCTCAGGGCCGAACTGCTGGTGGTCCGGGAGCGCATCGACGCCGACGACACCCGGCACGCGGAACGCCTGACCGCGCCCCTGCAGGCCGCCGTCGCGCTGCTGGGCGCGCTCGCCGTGCACCACTGGCGGCTGTATCAGAACCTGCCCTCCGGTCACTGGCAGCAACTCTACGACCTGCTGCGCCTGGCACGGGCCCAGCACATCGCCGACCACGGCCCCGCCACCGACCAGCGCTTCGGGCCGCTGCATACGGATCGTATCGAGGCCATGAGCGCGCGCCTCATGGTGCTGGGGAGCACCGATCCGAACGCCCTGAAGATGGGCGAGATGGACCTGCTGGTTCGCTGGATCAACGGGATCGAGCTGACCTGTACCACCGCTCCCGACCCGGACCCGCATCCCGACCTGCCGGTGCTGCGCTGCGAGCTCGAGCGCGACCATGCGCCGGGACTGGTCCTGCGCGACCAGCCCGCCGGCGACCTGGCCTGCTTCGTGGAGCTGGGCCCGGCCCTGGCCGCACTGCGCGACGCCCCGGAAAACCTCGAGCCGGCACAGACCGGCAATGCGCAACCCCTGGCCGAGCACCTGCTGCGCCTGTGGTCGCACCTGCCGACCCGGCGGCACAGTCGCGAGCGCGCAGGCGACCTGCAGCAGGTCTGCGTCATGGGACTGGAACGCATCCATGACTTTCTGCTGGCGGAGATGGAGCGTCGCCGTGACGCCAGCGCCCGGGAACTCGACACGGACGAGAACGGCGAGGCCGGCCTGAAGTCCGTGCAGCAGCGTGATCGCGGCGTCAGCGTCTTCGAGATGTCGCCCGCGGCACTGAGGGGGTCGGATCTCGCGCTGGTCGACAGCCCGCCCGCCGCCGGTCGCGACAGCGATCTCCGGCCGCTCGCGGACGACACCCCCGGCCCCGCCGCGACCGCCTGGGAAGACGTCGGGCGCGGCCTCGAGATCGCCGGCCACGACGAACCGACAGGGCCCATCACCAAGCGCCATCCGCCGGAACACTGGCAGGTGGACGACATCGGCGCCGGGGGCGTCCGCCTGTGCCTGGACGCACCACAGCAGCCCTTGTTGATTGGCGACCTGGTCGGGCTGCGCGCCGTGGACGGCCACCGCTGGACGGTCGGGGTGCTGCGCTGGATTCGATTCGACGATCAGGTCGGCGAACGCATTAGCATCGGCGTGGAGTTTCTTGCCAATCGCTGCCTCCCCATGCAGATCCAGGATTTTCGCAACGGGCTCGCCGCCGGGGTCCCGCAGCCGGGCCTGTTTGCGCCACAACGAACGGATGCCGACGGGGCCGCCCTGTTTCTGCCGGCCCAGGTCTTCGACCACGAAAAACGGGTGGTCTGCTGGCTGAACGACCGCGCCCGCGTTCTGGAACTGGACAGCGAGCGCACGGGGACTACCCTGTTCACCGAGGTGGGCTGCCGCATGACTGCGCTCGAGGTCGGCAGCCCGACCGCGGAATCCCCCGGCACGGAGGCGGACCCCGGCCTCGCGAATGACAACGGACTGTCCCTCACCACCCGCAACCGCGACGACCAGGCCCCATGAACGAGACCATTCGTACCCTCTTCGTTACCAGTAATCCGAACCGGGCGGAAGAGGTCATCAGCAGCATCCGAACCCGCGGCAGTGCGATCCGCCCGGAGCAGGTTTCGACCACCGACGCCCTCTCCGAGGCGCTGGAGAACCGGCGCTTCGACGTGATCGTACTGATCGAACCCGGCCTGAGCCTGGCCCGCGAGCACGTGGACGAGGCCCAGCATGCCTCCGGCCGGCGGATCCCGGTCGTGATCCTGACCGAACGCCCGGAAGCGGAACGCGTGGACGACTACGAGGCCGGTGCGTACGCGGTGGTGGATCACGAACTGCACGAACTGGCCAGCCTCCTCACCATTCGCGCCGCCGAACAGTTCCAGCTGCGCCAGCGACTGGGTCGCATGGACGCGTCGCTGCAGGAATCCGAGCGCCGCTGCCAGCTGCTGCTGGACAACTCGCGCGACGCCATCGCCTACGTCCACGAGGGCATGCACATCTATGCCAACGCCTCCTGGCGCGAACGCTTCGGCATCGGCGACCCGGAGGACGTCGATGGCCTGCCGCTGATGGATCTGGTCGCGCCGGAGAGCCGCGACGAACTGAAGGGGCTGCTGCGACGCTTCCAGAACGGCGAGGAGGGCGACCAGACCCATCAGGCCTTCCAGCTGCAGGCCTTCGACGGCACCCCGTTCGAGGCCAACCTGCGCCTCTCCACCGCCAGCGTCGAGGGCGAGGCCTGCACTCAGGTCCTGCTGGATTCGGCCCAGGAGGATCCGGAACTGGCGGAGAAGATCGATTACCTGTCGCAGCGCGATCTGGTCACCGGCCTCTACAACCGCCAGCACTTCACCGGCATGATCGAGACCGCGCAGGGCCAGGCCGCGCAGTCGGAGAAACCGTTCGCCCTGATCACGCTGGCGGTGGACCGCTTCGCGGAGATCCGCGCCAACGTCGGCATGTCCGCCAGCGACCTGCTGCTGGCCGACATCGGCAAGCTGATCGAGGACCAGTTCCCCGAGCCGGCCATCACCGCGCGCCTGGAGGCCGAGCACTTCGGCATCCTGGTGCCGGATACCCGCCGCAACGAGGTGGAGAGCCGCGTCCACGGTCTGATGAAGGCGGTCACCGGGCGCGTGTTCGAGCTCGGCAACGCCTCCACCAACTGCACCCTGTCCGCCGGCATCGTGATCGCCGACGAGACTGCGGTGGATACCGAGGAGCTACTGTCGCAGGCCGACCGCGCACTGCAGGAAGCGGTGGAAGCCGGCGGCGGGACCCACTGCTTCTTCCGCCCGGCCGAGGGCGAGATGACCCAGGCACAGGCCGACCAGCAATGGCGGCTACGCATCCAGGACGCCCTCGATCACGACCGTCTGGAGCTGCTGTACCAACCGATCGTGAACCTGCACGGGGCCGACCGGGCGCGCTATTCGGTGTTCGTGCGGCTGCGCGATGCCGAGGGTCATATCCACGAACCGGAGGCCTTCCTGCCCAGCGCCGAGCGCACGGAGATGGCCCAGCCCATCGACCGCTGGATCCTGAAGACCGCCCTGGGCGTCCTCGCGGAACAGCTGAAGAAGGACCCCGGTACCCAGTTCTTCCTCAAGCTGACCAATGGCTCGCTCGGCGATCCCTCGGTTGTCAGCTGGCTGCACGACGACCTGCACGCCCTGCGCATCCCCGCCGACAACGTGGTGGTGGAGCTGAAGGAACCCACCGTGGTAACCCACCTGAAGCCGGCGATCCACGTGGCCCGGGGCCTGCAGGAGATGCACGGCCACCTGTGCATCGACGACTTCGGCAACGGCCTGAACCCGTTCCAGCTGCTGCAGCACCTGGAGGCGGACCACATCAAGCTGGACCCGTCCTACGTGAAGAACCTGGCCGAGAGCGAGGAAAACCAGCAGCTGATCCGCGAGCATACCGAGGCCGCGCACGCCAAGGGCAAGCAGGTGATCGTGCCGTATGTCGAGGACGCCAGTGTGCTCGCCGTGCTCTACAGCCTGAACGTCAACCTCGTGCAGGGCTACTTCCTGCAGGCGCCGATGCCGGCCCCCACCTTCGACTTCGCCTCAACCTGAGCCCCGCGCGCCCGCACCCCATTTTTCACCACAGAGCGCACAGAGAACACGGAGAACGGCAAAGGACTGTTCACCACGAAGCACACGAAGGCACGAAGAACATCCTGTGCGGGTTCTTGAACATAGGGCGAGTCGTGGCGGTCAACGGTCCCGTATCCGACACGACACTGACCACGAGCACTCACCCACAATCCCTGCCTTTCTCCGTGAACCCTGTGGCCTGCGTGGTGACCCCGCCCTCAGTCTTTCCTTCGTGTCTTCGTGCGCTTCGTGGTCAGCCAACCGCCCTTGACCTGACACACCGGAACCGCCTGTCCCTGATGCACCCCCAACGCTCAGAAGGCCGCGTTGCCACGAGCACAGGTGCGGGAATCACCACGCGGCAAGAGGGAGCCCGTGAGTGAGCGGTCGGGGCTGGCCGTCGTTCTAACGCAACAGGCCCCGGTTTACACCGGGGCCTGTGCGGAACCGCGAACGCGTTTCGGGAAGGGGCTATTTCGACCAGAAGTTCAGGTCCTCGAAGAAGCCCTTCACCCCGTCCACCCAGGACTGCGCCTGCGGACTGTGCTTGGTCCCACCGGCCTGGGTGGATTCCTCGAACTGGCGCAGGAGCTGCTTCTGCTCCTTGGTCAGGTTGATCGGCGTCTCCACCACCACGCGGCAGATCAGGTCGCCGACGGCACCGCCGTGCACCGACTTCACGCCCTTGCCGCTGACCCGGAACTGCTTGCCGGTCTGCGTCTCCGCGGGGACCTTCAGCTTGACCCGGCCGTCCAGCGACGGGACCTCCAGCTCGCCGCCAAGGGCGGCGGTCGCGAACGACACCGGCACCTCGCAGTGCAGGTCCGAGCCCTCGCGCCGGAACAGCTTGTGCGGCTTGACCCGCACCTGCACGTAGAGATCACCCGGCGGGCCACCATTCATGCCGGCCTCGCCCTGGCCGGCCAGACGGATGCGGTCGCCCGAGTCCACACCGGCCGGGATCTTCACGTCCAGGGTGTTCTGCTCCTGCACCCGACCCTTGCCGTGGCAGGACTTGCAGGGGCTGGAGACGATCTTGCCGGAGCCCTCGCAGCGCGGGCAGGTCTGCTGCACCGAGAAGAAGCCCTGCTGGATGCGTACCTGCCCGACCCCGTTGCAGGTCGGGCAGGTCTCCGGCGAGGTCCCCGGTTCGGCGCCGGAGCCGTCGCAGGCCTCGCAGGACACCGTGGTCGGGATGCGAATCTTGACCTCGGTGCCGAACACGGCTTCCTCGAGCGTCAGGTCCAGGTTGTACTGCAGGTCGGAGCCCCGGTAGGCGCGCTGACCGCGGCCGCCTCCACCACCCCCGAAGATATCGCCAAAGATATCCTCGAAGATGTCGCTGAAGTTGGAGGCCCCGGCCCCGCCGCCGAAGCCGCCGGCCGAACCGTCCACGCCGGCATGGCCATAGCGGTCGTAGGCCGCACGCTTCTGATCGTCGCTGAGGACGTCGTAGGCGGCGCGCGCCTCCTTGAACTTGGCCTCGGCCTCCTCGTCCCCCGGGTTGCGGTCGGGGTGGTACTTCATTGCCAGGCGGCGAAAGGCCTTCTTGATATCGGCGGCCGAGGCGTCCTTGGCGACGCCCAGCACCTCGTAATAGTCGCGTTGTGACATGGTCATTTCCAGGTAGATCGTTCGCGCGAACGCGGAGTGCCTTCACGCAAACGCCCGGAGGTACCGTGTACCCCGGGCGTGGCGTGTGGTCGAAGTCCGGCGGCGCCAAGGCGCCGCCGGACGGGCATCAGCCCTGCTTCTTCTGGTCGTCGTCGACTTCCTCGAACTCGGCGTCCACGACATCGTCGCCCTGCTGGCCGCTGTCGGCCTGCTCGGCACCGGCCTCGCCCGCGGCGTCCGCGTTCTGGGCATAGGCCTTCTCGGCCAGCTTGCCGGAGGCCTCGGCCAGCTTCTGCGTGGCCTGTTCGATGGCGTCGGCGTCCTCGCCTTCCATCGCGGTCTTGACCTCGGCCACGGCCGACTCGATCGCGGAGCGCTCGTCGTCGGAGACCTGGTCGCCCAGATCCTTCAGCGACTTCTCGGCGGAGTGCACCAGGGCATCGGCCTGGTTGCGTGCCTGGACCAGCTGCTGGAACTTCTTGTCTTCCTCGGCATGCGCCTCGGCGTCCTTGACCATCTGTTCGACTTCCTCGTCGGACAGGCCGGAGGAGGCCTTGATCACGATCTTGTTCTCCTTGCCGGTCGCCTTGTCCTTGGCCGAGACGTTCAGGATGCCGTTGGAGTCGATGTCGAAGGTGACCTCGATCTGCGGCACACCGCGCGGCGCGGCCGGGATGTCCTGCAGGTCGAAGCGACCCAGCGACTTGTTGGCGCTGGCCATGTCGCGCTCGCCCTGCAGCACGTGCACGGTCACCGCGGTCTGGTTGTCCTCGGCGGTGGAGAACACCTGGTTGGCCCGGGTCGGGATGGTGGTGTTCTTCTCGATCAGCTTGGTCATCACGCCGCCCATCGTCTCGATGCCGAGCGACAGCGGGGTCACGTCCAGCAGCAGCACGTCCTTGACGTCGCCGCCCAGCACGCCGGCCTGCACGGCGGCGCCGACCGCAACGGCCTCGTCCGGGTTCACGTCCTTGCGCGGCTCCTTGCCGAAGAACTCCTGCACCGCTTCCTGCACCTTGGGCATGCGGGTCTGGCCGCCGACCAGGATCACGTCGTCCACCTCGGAGGCGGACAGGCCGGCGTCCTTCAGCGCAACCTTGCACGGCTCGATGGAGCGCTTGACCAGGTCCTCGACCAGGCTCTCCAGCTTGGCGCGGGTGATCTTCAGCGCCAGGTGCTTCGGCCCGGTGTTGTCGGCCGTGATGTACGGCAGGTTGACCTCGGTCTGCTGGCTGGAGGACAGCTCGATCTTGGCCTTCTCGGCGGCCTCCTTCACGCGCTGCATCGCCAGCGGATCGCCCTTGATGTCGATGCCCTGGTCCTTCTTGAACTCGTCGACCAGGTAGTCGATCAGGCGATTGTCGAAGTCCTCGCCACCCAGGAAGGTGTCGCCGTTGGTCGCCAGCACCTCGAACTGGTGCTCGCCGTCCACCTCGGCGATCTCGATGATCGAGACGTCGAAGGTACCGCCACCCAGATCATACACGGCGATCTTGCGATCCCCGCGCTGCTTGTCCATGCCGTAGGCCAGCGCGGCCGCGGTCGGCTCGTTGATGATGCGCTTGACCTCGAGCCCGGCGATCTTGCCGGCGTCCTTGGTCGCCTGACGCTGGGAGTCGTTGAAGTAGGCCGGGACGGTGATCACCGCTTCGGTGACCTCCTCCCCGAGGTAGTCCTCGGCGGTCTTCTTCATCTTCTGCAGCACGCGCGCGGAGATCTCCGGCGGGGCCATCTTCTTGCCCTGCACCTCGATCCACGCGTCGCCGTTGTCGGCCTTCACGATGCTGTAGGAGACCAGCTTGATGTCCTTCTGGACCTCGCCTTCGTCAAACTTGCGGCCGATCAGTCGCTTGGCCGCGAACACAGTGTTCTGCGGATTCGTGACCGCCTGGCGCTTGGCGGACTGGCCGACCAGCACCTCGCCGTCGTCACTGAACGCGACGATGGACGGGGTGGTGCGGGTGCCTTCCGCGTTCTCGATGACCTTGGCCTGGTCGCCTTCCATCACGGCGACGCAGGAGTTGGTGGTCCCGAGGTCGATACCGATGATCTTGCCCATGATTGAAATCTCCTGATGCGAAAAAGTGGCGCTGCAGAGCGTCGTTCTCTGCCAACTTGTACGGGAATCTGGGGGCCCGGGCCGGGTTTTCAAGGGGCGATATCCGAGCCGCCCCCTGATCCGCCCGGGTAGCCGGGTCAGGCGCTTTCGTCGATGTTCGGCGAGGTCGGTGCCTTGGAGACCACCACCATGGCCGGGCGCAGTACGCGGTCCTGCAGCATGTAGCCCTTCTGCATGGTCGCCACCACCGTGTTCGGCGGGTGCTCCGGGTCTTCCTGCATGGACATCGCCTGATGGCGCTCCGGGTCGAAGCGCTGGCCGGTCGGGTCCTCGGCCTGGATGCCGAACTTGTCGAAGACCTTGGTCAGGTTCTTCAGGGTCAGCTCGGCCCCCTCGATGATGCGCTCGACATCCTGGGTCTCGCGGGCCGCCTTCAGCCCCATCTCCAGCGAGTCGCCGACCTCCAGCATCTCGGAGGCGAACTTTTCCATCGCGTATTTGTGCGCGTTCTCCAGCTCGCGCTCGAAGCGCCGGCGCTGGTTCTCCAGTTCCGCCTGCGCGCGCAGGGCCTGGTCACGCCGTTCCTCGGCCAGGGCCTCGAGCTCCTGCAGCCGTGCCTCGGTATCGCCCTCGCCGGGGTGGTCGCCATCGGCCTCGGGGGCCGCCTCGTTCCCGGTCTCGAGCTCTTCCGGTTGTTCCTGGGGTTCCCGCTGTTCCGACATGCTGGCCTCGCGAATCAATGAAAAGTGAAACCGCCCGCCGGGTCGCCAGCCGGCAGGCGGGGTATTCGGGTTGACTACGGGGACTGTGGGGGCATCCGTCCGGGTTTCAAGGGCGGCCCGCTACTTCGGGTCGCCCGGCGGCTGATCGCCCAGGGCCGAGCCGAGCAGACGCGCGGTCACGTCCACGATCGGGATTACCCGGTCGTAGGACATGCGCGTGGGTCCGATGACCCCCAACACGCCGACCACCTCGCCATCCACACTGTAGGGCGCAGTCACCACCGAGCAGTTCTCGAACCAGTCCAGCCCGGACTCGCGGCCGATGAAGATCTGCACGCGGTCGCTGCGAATGCACTGGTCGAGAATCCCGAGGATCTCCTGCTTTTCGTTGAAGGCCTCGAGCAGCTGGCGCAGGCGCTCCATGTCCGCCAGCTCCTCGTAGCCGAGAAGGTGAGTCTGGCCGGCCACGACCACGTCGTCCGGGTCCTCGTCACCGACCGCCTTCTCGCCCAGGTCGATCGCGGCCAGCATCATCGCGTCCAGGTCGTCGCGCACGTCGCGCATCTCGCGCAGCAGCTCGGCCCGCACCGCGTGCAGGCTCTTGCCCGCCAGATGGGCGTTCAGATAGTTCGCCATGCGCTGCAGCTCGTCCTGGCCGAAGTCGCGCTCCAGCTCCAGCACGCGGTTCTGCACTTCCTTGCCGTCGATGACCAGGATCGCGAGGATGCGTCCCTCGCCCAGGCGCAGAAACTCGATCTGGCTCAGCGCGACGTTGCGATGCCGCGGCAGGCGCACCATCCCGGCCATGCGCGTGACCCGCGACAGCAGGTTGCTGGTGGTGTCCATCAGATCCTGGGTACTGGCATTCGGGTCGAAACCGGACTGGATCGCGCGCACCTCCTCCGGGGAGGGGTTGCGCACCTCCAGCAGGCTGTCCACGAACAGCCGGTAGCCGGCCGGCGTCGGGATGCGCCCGGCCGAGGTGTGCGGCGCATGGATCAGGCCCATGTCCTCGAGGTCCGCCATCACATTGCGCACGGTGGCCGCGCTCACGCTGAGCCCGGAGGTGCGGGCCAGGGTACGCGAGCCGACGGGCTGGCCGTCCCGGATGTAGCTCTCGATCAGGGTCCGCAACAGGGTACGGGCCCTGGCGTCCAGATTGATGAAAGCGTTTTCCATGGGTCGTCAGCGCTCCACTCGGTCGAGTGCCAGAAGGTACCAGTCTTGGATGGTGCCGGAATCGGGTCAAGGGAAACACTGATGAATGTATGCGTTCGCGCTCGAGTCGCTTTTGCGTGCGAACAAGGCGCGGCGACCGCCGTGCAGTCATTCTGCACAAGGGAGCCGCAACGCCGTGCGCGCTCAAAAGCGGCCGAGCCCCTTCAGGGTTGGCGCCTCATGTTCCCCGATCCTGCGTTGCGGCCCGAATCAGTCAACAACGGGCCGGTAGAACCACTACCGGCTGCGCACCGCGCCTGATCTCGGAAAACATGAGGCACCAACGCGAACGCATACATTCATCAGTGTTTCCCTGGAAACCCCGGGTGCAGTCGCGGTCCCTTTTCCGGATAATGCCGGCATGATGCCAGACTTCAACAAGGTCGGGCTGGTCGGCAAGACCAGCGATTCGCGCACCGCCCCGCTGGTCGCCACGCTGGTCGGTCTGCTCCAGGAGCGCGGCCGCCAGGTCTTCATGGAACAGGAGATCGACGGCTTCGAGCGTCCGGAGCGGGTCGGGCTCCTGCCGCTGGAGGAGCTGGCCAGCGCGGTCGATCTGCTGATCGTCATCGGCGGCGACGGAACCCTGCTGGCCACCGCCCGCAAGGTCGCCGATGCCGACACGCCGCTGCTGGGGATCAACCTGGGTCGCCTGGGATTTCTCGTGGATGTCTCCCCGGACACCGCCCCGGAGGAACTGGGCGAGGTCCTGGACGGGGCCTTCGAGCGGGAGCCGCGGGCGATGCTGGAGGCCGAGCTGATCCGCGACGGGGTCACCATCCACCACGGGATCGCGCTGAACGACGTCGTGGTCCATGTACTGAGCGTGGTGCGCATCATCGAGTTCGACACCGCGATCGACGGCATGGACGTCGGCCGGCTGCGCGCCGATGGCCTGGTGGTAGCCACGCCCACGGGTTCTACCGCCTACGCCCTGTCCGCCGGCGGGCCGATCCTGACCCCGCAGCTGGACGCGATGGTCATGGTCCCGGTCTGCCCGCACAGCCTGAACCACCGCCCGCTGGTGGTCAGCGGCCGCTCCACGGTGGAGATCCGCCTTTCCAGTGGCAGCCGTTCCCCGGCCCAGGTCGCGCTGGACGGACAGGAGAACGTGGACTTCGCCCCGGGCGACCTGCTGCGCATCCACCGTCGCGAACAGGCCCTGACCCTGATCCATCCCCGCGAACACCACTTCCTGCGCGTGCTGCGAACCAAGCTGCGCTGGGGCGAGCAGCCCTGATCCCGCCATGCTGCGACTGATCAGCATCCGCGACTTCGCGATCATCGACCAGCTGGAACTGGAGCTGGACACGGGCCTGAGCGCCCTGACCGGCGAGACCGGGGCCGGCAAGTCCATCCTGATCGACGTAATCGGCCAACTGCTGGGCGACCGCGCCGACGCCGGCATGGTGCGGGAGGGGGCCGAGCAGGCCGACCTGTCCGCGGAGTTTGCCCTGCCCGGGCAGGGCCCGGCCGGCACATGGCTGGCCGAGCAGGATCTTGCGGACCCCGACGACGACGCGGTGCTGCTGCGCCGGGTCCTGACCCGCCAGGGCAAGAGCCGCGCCTGGATCAACGGCCGCCCGGTCGCGGTCGGCCAGCTGCGCACATTGGGCGAGTGGCTGGTGGACATCCACGGCCAGCACGCCCATCAGCAGCTATTGCAGCGCGACACCCAGCGCCTCTGGCTGGACGGCTTCCTCGAAGGCGACCGGGTCTCCCACGTGCGCGAGGCCCACACGGCCTGGCGCGAGGCCGCCCGCGCGCTGGAGCAGGCCCGCGAGAGCCAGGCCGACACCTCCGACCGCCTCGACCTGCTGCGTTTCCAGACCACCGAGCTGGCCGAACTGGCCCCGGTCCAGGACGAATACCCGCAACTGCTGGCCGAGCAGAACCAGCTCGCCCACGGCACCGAGGTGCTGAGCGCGCTGCAGACCGCCAGCCAGCAGATCGAGGACGACGCCGGCGTCGATGCCCAGATCGGCCATGTGCTGCACGCGCTGCAGGACGCCGCGCAGCACGACGAACGGGTGAACCCGACGCTGGAGCTGCTGGAGTCCGCGCGCATCCAGATCACTGAGGCCGGCGACACCCTGCGTCGGCTGGCCGACGGCATCGAACTGGACCCGGAACGCCTGGCCGAGCTGGACCAGCGCGTCGGCGAGTACCTGCGCCTGGCGCGCAAGCACCGGGTCGATCCCGAGGCCCTCCCGGGCCTGCACGACGAACTGCAGACCGAGCGGGACGCCCTGGAGAACGGCGACCAGACCCTCGAGGCCCTGGAGGCGCGCGAACAGGAGACCCGTACCGCCTTCGACTCGGCTGCCAAGGCGCTGAGCAAGGCCCGCCAGCAGACCGCCAAACGCATCGGCCAGGCGGTCACCGACACCATGCAGGAGCTGGGCATGGCCGGCGGCCACTTCGAGATCGCGATCGAGCCCGCCGACAAACCGCAGGCGCACGGCGTGGATCACATCGAGTTCCGCGTCGCCGCGAACCCCGGCTCCGCCCCGCAGCCGATGGCGAAGGTTGCCTCCGGCGGCGAGCTCTCGCGTATCGGGCTCGCGCTACAGGTGCTGGCCAGCCAGCAGCAGACCGTACCCACGCTGATCTTCGACGAGGTCGACAGCGGCATCAGCGGCGCGGTCGCCGAGGTCGTCGGGCGCAAGCTTCGCACCCTGGGCGAGCGCCATCAGGTCCTGTGCGTGACCCATCTGGCCCAGGTCGCCGCCCAGGCCCACCAGCAGCTGGAGGTGCAGAAATCGCACGGCAAGGACGGCACCCGCACTGCCATCCAGCCGCTGGACGACGAGCGCCGCGTCGAGGCCCTGGCCCGCCTGATCGGCGGCACCCAGCTCACCGAGACCACCCGCACCCACGCCCGCGAACTCCTGTCCTCCGCCGGTTAGTCCAGCACGAGGGCCACAAAGGACAACACGCAGGATGCGATGAGCGCAGCGGATCGTGGAGCGGGCGCTACAGGATCACCACCGCTGAACCATGCGGTTCAGGACCGCGCCGGCCAGATGCCGTCCGCCAGATGGCGCGCACCGGGTGGCAGACGCGGCATCCAGTAGACCCAGAGGGCCGAGGGACCATCCTCGGTCCAGGCGGGCACCAGGGCCCGGCGATACTCCCCGCGGCCGTCCGGGCGCACACCCTCCAGGGCGTCGACGCGCGGCAGGGCCCGCGGCGGATCGGGCAGGCGAATCCACTCGCCGTGCACAAGCTCCTGCGCCGCATCCGGGGCTGATGGCGCGAGCCCCCGGAAGCGGCGCTGGCGCCCCGCGTCACGGGCCGGGTCCTGCCCGGCTTTCAGCAGAATGCTGTCGGCGGCAATCTGCACGGCGGGGTAGCCCACGGGTAAGTCATATAGCGACCCGACAATGGTCGCGGTGCGAATCCGGAGGGCGCTGGAGCAGAACGCCCGGTGGTTGGCGAAGCCCCGCTTCAGCGTCCCGTACACGAACAGGTCGACGAATCCCGCCATACCGATGGCTACTCCTGCGGGAAACGCACTACCGGGCGCCACAGGCGCGCGGACTCCGGCACCTGGCCGGGCCAGTCGACCACGTAGTCGATCAGGGGGAGGTCGGGGGCATCACACTCGCGGATGACCCGGCCGGCCACCGAGACGCGGGCGCGCTTGACCGTCTCCGGATCGCCCGTCAGCAGAGGGTGCCAGGTCGGCAGCGGGTGGCCCTCGAAACGCAGGCGATAGGCACAGGTGGGCGGCAACCAGTGATAGTGGGGCAGGTCCTTTCGGGTCAGCTGGATGCAGTCCGGCACGAAGTCCCGGCGGTTGGCGTAGTCCGAGCAGAAACCGGTCTCGCAGTCGAGCAGGTCGCAGGCCAGCCAGGTAAAGGCCAGCTCGCCCGAGTCTTCGTCTTCCAGCTTGTGCAGGCAGCAGCGCCCGCAGCCGTCGCACAGGGCCTCCCACTCTTCGTGGCTCAGGGTCTCGAGCGGGCGCTCCCAGAACGGGCGGGCATCCGGCGCGGCCGATTCACTCATGATCCCCGTAGTCCTCGCCCAGGCGGCGGCGCCCTTCGTCGCGCAGGCGTTCCACGGTCTGTCCCCAGCGCTCCTGGGTCACGTAGTGCATCAGCACACGCCCGCGGCGCGGGACCAGGATGGCCAGCCCGTCCTCGGGGTAGAGCCAGTAGCTGTGATCGGAGTCCATGCGCAGGCGCTCGCGCGGCTCGCCAAAACGCTGGGTAATCAGGTCCTCGGTCCAGTGGGCGCGCGGGATGTAGCTCATCTCGACGATCGCGACGTTGCCCAGCGATGTCAGGGCGTCGTCGCTCAGTCCGTAGCGCCGGGCCCCGCTGGGCATCGGCCGCTCGGACGTTGTCTCGGCCTCGATCCGGTCCAGCGCCGCCTCATCCAGATCCGGGCGCAGGATCAGGTTGGCCTCGAACGGCGGAATGCGCGCGTTCACGTAGTAGGCCTCCACCGAACGCGAACCGTCGGCATCCACGAACAGGCGGATATCCGGCACCGGCAGGCGGCCCATCAGGTCGGCCATGGTGGTCTCGCCCAGCACGATGCCCAGCACCCGCGTGCGCTGGCGATCCCCTACCTCGATCTGCCACGGAAGGTCGGAGAACTGCTGACTGCGCATGCCACCCGGGTTGGAGTAGACCCACATGGCCAGCGCCAGGATGACCCCCATCGCCACCAGCCCGATGATCCAGCGTATGCGCATTCCGCGCCCAGGATCATCACTCTTCGAATCAGCCATCTGCCCGAAGGAATCGTCTTTCGCATTCTCCCGATTTTCGGTGGATAAACCTTTCTCCGAGCGATCTATATTTGAGACTTGCCTGCCTGAAGGCCGATCCACATCAGTCTCCCCTGAAAGCATGTAATCGTACGCTGCGCGCTTCTCTGCATCCACGAGTGTCTCGTAAGCCGCTTGAGCTTCTTTGAACTTGGATTCAGCAGTTTCACTACCAGGGTTCCGGTCCGGGTGATACTTCATCGCGATAGATCTAAACGCCGCCTTTATCTCGTGCGTTAATGCGTCAGAGTGGACACCCAACACTTGGTAGTAGTTGCTCTTCCCCATGTCTTGTTCCTTCTGAGCGCAGCTACGCATTCAGCTAACTGAGGGCGCTGAGATTAACGGGCATGTGAATCAACGGTCATAAACATCAGCGTGGCGGGCACTGTGCGGCGCCTCGTATAATGCGACGCTTGCCCGACCACCGGATACCAGCCCGCCATGTTCGCACGTTTGTCTGCCTGGATCACCGCCCGCTCCGTCCCCGGCGAAAGCATCGGACGCATCCTGATCCTGGCCCCGCGGGCCACCCTCGTGACCGCCGCCGACTGGCTGCAGGAACTCGCCGCGGGCGGCGGCCCCATCGCGCTGGGCGTAACCGACTGCCGCCAGGACCGCGAGGCCGAGGGCCTGATCGAGGGCGTGCCGGCGCTGGCCATGCATCCCGAGCTGGCCACGACCCGCCTGGGCCGTCTGCAACCGCGGGCCGTCGTGGTCATCGGCCCGCTACAGGCCGGGGATCATGACTTGGGGCCGGCCCTCGATACGCTCACGGCGCCCCGCATCTGGGTCAACGCCGCGGGCGATGGCGCAACCCGCACACAGTGGGATGCCGTGTTCGCCGTGCGCGAGGGCGCCCGGGACGGCGCCGAGGTGATCGGCGATCCGATCGCCGGCGCGGTGGAACTGCCAGCCCCACCGGAAGGCGACGCCGGATTCTGCGAACGTTTTCGCGAGTACCACGAGAAGGGTCATCCGATCCTGCTGGCGCCCAATACCGGCCCCGGCGAGGAGGCCTTCGCCTTCGCCGTATTGTTCGCAGTACTTCGCAAGAGCGCGGCCATCCTGCTGCTGGCACCCGCCGACCCGGCGCGCCACGAGCCGGTCTATCGCGACGCGATCAAGTACTCGCTGCCGATCATCCGCCACAACCGCTTCATGACCTCCTTCGTGCCGCGCAAGAACCGCGTCTACTACATCGAGGACCCGGAGACCCTGCACGCCGCCTACACCTGCGCCGACATAACCCTGCCGGGTGGCACCCTGGCCGCCAGCGAGACCCCTCCGGACCTGGGTCTGCCACTGGCCTGTGGCAGCGCGGTCATCTGCGGCCCGGCGGAGCATGAACGCCACCCGGATGCCGCCACGCGACTGCGTATCGCCGCCGAGCACACCGGCCTCGTCGCTCGCGGCGAGGACCCCGAGCAGGTGGCCGACGAGGTGCTCGCGCGCCTCGCGGAGGGGATCGACCCGGCGGCACGGCGCGCACGCCTCGCTGAATGGCAGTCCCGCCAGTCCGGCGCACGCGCCGCGGTGCACGCCCGCCTGCAGGCCCTGCTCGGGCCCGCCTGACCCGGCGCGGAGCCGCCGGGCGGTGAAATGCAACTAACTGATCTATAATCGGGTCAACGAGTTACAGGATTGCCGGACAGGTTCACGCACATGATCGACGCCAGCCACTCCCTCGCGGGCATCCAGAAGGGCATGACCAGCATGCGCCAGCAGGCCCACACGGTGGCCACCGAGAACGCGGGCAGTCGCGAGAGTATGGGTGCCCAGGTGGGCATGATCGCCAGCCAGAATCAGGTCGAGGCCTCGGTGAAGACCCTGCAGGCCGAGGACCGGATGATTGGCTCGTTGCTGGACGTACGCGCCTGAATCCGGGCAACGCCTGAGAACACGACCTACCAGGAGGCTCGCCGAGTTACGCGATGGAAGTCCCGGTCACCAACCCGTCTGCTGCGGTACCGGTCGGCACACGCCCGACCGGCAGCGACCGGCTGGGCCTGGGGCAGCTCTCCACCCCGGCCGATTTCGATCGCCCGCTGAACGACCCCGAGGCCGGCGAGGCCCGCCGCCCGATCGAGGATCGCGCGGAACAGGACGAGAACCGCCGCGGCGATGCCGAACAGGACCAGGGCCTGGCCTTCCCCCCGCGCTCGGAACAGGAGATGGCCTCGCGGGCCCGGGTCGCGGCCCAGATCGAGGCCTTCCGCAGCAGCGGCAATGACGCCGAAGGGGCCGCGGCGCCGGATGGTGGCGTGCTGGGCGGCGTCGGTGTCGAGGCCCTGCGCCGCCGCGTGGAACTCGCGGTCAGCCTGGCCGGGCCGGCCGAGGAGCCACGCCGCGAACTGAACGTGGTGGTCTAGCCCTCCGCGGAGCGCACGAAGAAGGTCCACAGCGCTTCACAGGAAGGCCCGGAAGATCGGAAGAAGCGCGTTGGGGTCATGACGCAGTGCCCTCAGTCCCTGCGTGACACGCCACCCCCACGCTCTCGTCATCCCGAACACCAACAGCACCGATCAGCCGTAATCGCGAGGCGCGCAGCGCCGTGGCGATCGGCTCGCGAGCTCCCGGCGCTTCCTTCAGGTTGCATCCCTGACAGGCGGCCGTGCCGGCTACTGCAGGCGCGGCGCTGCCTTGGCCTGTGCCTGGTTCTGCAGCCACTCCTGGGCGCGTTCGCCCGCGTGCAGGCGCTCGTCGGGGCTCAGCTCGCGCGCCACGCGCTCGCGGTAACGCGCCGCGCTCGCAATCCCCATCTCCGCCGCGATCGCATACCACTTGAACGCCGACACATCGGAGCGTTCCACGCCCTCGCCCATCGCGAACAGCCGCGCGAGATTGGCTGCACCGCGCCCCTCGCCGGCCTCGGCCGCCAGCAGATACCACTGGGCCGCCTGTTCCGCATCCTGCGGCAGGCCCCGGCCCTCGTCGAACTTGAGCCCCAGGTTGAACATCGCCTGGGCATTCCCGCGCTCCGCGGCAATATGGAACCAGCGGGCCGCCTCGTTGGGGTTCGCCTCCAGGCCGTCCCCCTGCTCGAACAGGACGGCCAGGTTGAAGGCGGCATCCGGGAACCCGGCCTCGGCCGAACGCTGATACCACTGCGCGGCCTCGAGGGGATCCCGCGGCAGGTGCTGTCCCTCGTCCAGCAGGACCCCCAGGTTGAAGGCGCACTGCGGGTCCCCGGCCTCGGCCCCCTGCCGCCAGAGGGTCATCGCGGCAGCGTGTTCGCCGCGGGCCCAGGCATTGCGAGCCTGCTCCAGGAGAGATTCTTGCGAAGAGGATTGCGCCATCACTGCCGTCCGGAATTGCCTTTGTCTCACTCTAGCGACCCCGCGAAGGGCCGTCGACAAACCGCACGAGGATGCGTGACAGAAACCACGCCCCGGGCGAAACGCAAAGCTGTGATGAATTTCCCGAAACACCGGAGGGGGCTCAAGGGTCGAGAGGTGTGAACGCAGTTGCGCGTTTACATCCACCTCAATGGACAGGAGTTTCCATGAAGCATTCCACCAGGATCCTGGCCGCCGCGGCCATCGCACCCTTTGTACTTCTGATGGGCTGCTCCGACGGCGACATGGGCATGGACGAGTTCGAGGAACAGCAGATGCAGGAACAGCCCGAGGGGGGTGAAGGCGGCATGCAGAGCGCCCCGCCACCCGAAGGGAGCATGCAGGAGCCGCCGCAGGACGGCGAGATGCAGCAGCCCCCGTCCGATGGCGGCATGGAACCGGAGGGTGACAACAACTTCTGACCCTCGGGCGCCCCGCCGGGGCGCCCCCTCCGAATCAACCAAAAAAGCCCCGGCACGCGCGGCGTGCCGGGGCTTTTTGTTTCGGGTCAGCCGGGATCAGTTGCTGAAGGTATCCTCCATCTCGTCCCCGGCATCCTCCATCGCGTCGCCAGCATCGTCCATGGCGTCGTCGATGTTCTCGCCGGCCTCTTCCGCCGGGCCCTGATTGTCACAGCCCGCGAGGGTCGCGCTGCCCAGCGCCATCATCAGGGCAAGCATCAGAATCGTCAGTCGTGATTTCCACATGGTGTTCTCCTTTACCGTTGCAGTCCGTTCCGGATCATTCCCTACGCACGGGCGGATCACCCGCCGTCGGGACACTCGGCTCTAAGGCCCGGTTGAGCGCCGTTGGTTCGATTCGTTCGGCCCCTGCGCCTGCAAACTGTGATGCACACCCGCGGAAACCGATCCATAAAAAAGGCCGCGGACAACGCCGCGGCCAATCGGAGGCACATGCAAACCCCGTTCGGGGGTCTCAGAAGCGGTGCTTCAGGCCCACCGAGAAGGTGCGCGGCTCATTGGGCCGGGCCCCGTCCGGATACCGCGAGATGATGCTCTGCTCGTCCAGCACATTGGTGGCGCGCACGAACAAGTCGGTATCCTTGCCCAGCGGATATCGGCTTACCAGGTCCAGCGTGGTCAGCGACTCGGTGCGATTGAAGCCGCCCGACGCACGATTACAGCCGTCACTGCTGCAGGTCTCGTCGATGTACTTCAGGATGGCGTAGTTGTTCCAGCCACTGCCATGCTCGAGCCCCGCGCGCAGACTGAACTGGTGACGCGGGATCGCCTGCAGGCGGTCTCCCTTCTGCACACCGGAAACCGCGTTGTCCGCGCTGTATTCGGCGCTGGTGTAGGTATAGCTAGCCTCCAGCGGCGCCCGGAAACGGCCGAGATCCATGCTCGTGGACGTACGCAATTCCAGACCGGAAATCACCGCCTCTCCGGTAGTGAACGTCCCGGAGGTGGATCCGTCCGAGCAGGGCGTGGCGATCGAGCAGTTCTGCACGAAGTCGGAGAAATCGCTGTAGAAGCCGATGGCCTCGACGAAGGCGTTATCA
Organism: Thioalkalivibrio sp. ALE16; assembly: GCF_000381305.1. Lineage (NCBI taxonomy): Bacteria > Pseudomonadati > Pseudomonadota > Gammaproteobacteria > Chromatiales > Ectothiorhodospiraceae > Thioalkalivibrio > Thioalkalivibrio sp. ALE16. Next base: position 32,546 of record NZ_KB906367.1, on the reverse strand, counting down.
CCCTGATAACGGGCACCCAGTTCCCAGTTGGTGCTGGTTTCCGGATCCTGTTCCTCGGTCGCACCGCCGCCCAGGGGGGCAAATCCCCGGTGTACGCCGGCAAGGACCTGCCAGCGATCCGTCACGTCATAGGTAAGCGAGGCCCCGGGCAACCAGATGCTGCTCGAATTGGAACGCCGGGAGTCCACAACCGTGCGCTGCGCGTCGCCGTATTGAGTACGCGAGGTCTCGACGTCCTCGTAGCGCAGCAGGAGGTTGGCGGTCAGCCGATCGTTCACGTACCACTCGTCGGCCACCCAGAAACTCCAGGCCTTGGCATCCTCGAACCGGTTGTTGCTGCCCGTCGGCTGGATCGTATCCTGGTAGACCAGCGAGCCGTTCACCTGGTCATAGATATCATCCGGCTGGAACCGATCCATCTCGTCCTGATGATAGCGGGCACCCGCGCGCAGCCAGTGGTCCCCGAAGTCCATGCTCAACTCGGTCTGGACACCCTCGGAGACATACTCGCGGTTGTTGTTGCGATACGTCAGGTCCGCAACATCCTCCTCGCCCCGGAGGATCCGCTGCGCGGTGGCATCCCCCTGGTTGGCGTCGTCGATAAACGCACTGCCGCCACCAAGTTTGAACCAGTTACGCGCGAACTCGTTGCGGTACAGGGTGGTGGTCATGCGTACGCGATCCGACCAGTCGATGTCGTGCGTCAGGCTCAGCCCGAGGTGATCGTTATTCATCTGGTCGATCTCGGAAAGGCCGTATCGCCGGTTGGGGTCCCGCGCGAAATCCTCGTCGGTCAGACCGAGGTAGGTCTCGTTCGAGGTCTCCTCCGAATACTGGATCTTGGTCTCGATGCTCTGGCGCTCACCCTCCCAGCGCAGTTTTCCGACATAGTCCTGGATGTCGTACCCGGTATCCCGGTTGCTGCGATCGATGTCCTTGAAACCGGCCCCGTCCCGCTGGACCGTCTCGATCATGTAGCTCCAGTCGCCGGAACGGTCGCCAAACATGGCATGCACATCGGTGCCGCCGCGATCGTTCACCACCGCCTCGATGGACCCTTCACGTTCGCGGGGGAGTGGCGTGGACACCAGGTTGATCACCCCCCCGGTCGTCTGGGGGCCATGGCGCAGCAATGGCGCTCCCTTCAGTACCTCGATCTCGTGGATCCGCTTGGCGGTCGGGAAATAGTAGGCCGCCGGGTTGGAATACGGGGCCGGGGCGATCAATACGTTGTCCTCCATCAGCGTCACCTTGCTGCTGCGCCCCGGCGGCGCCGCCCGGATACCGATATTCGGCCGCAGGCCCGCGCCATCCTCCTCTCGGACATAGACGCCGGGCACCGTCTTGAGCGCCTGATGGATATCGGTGGTCCCTTCAGTTTCCAGTTGGTCACGCCCGACAACGGCCGCTGAACCGGGCAGCCGCTGCGTCGCGGTCACATCCCCGAGAATCTGGACCGGTGCAAGCCGGGCCTCGGGTTCGGGGACTGTCCCTGGGTCGGCTTCCTGGGCATGGAGCGCGGGAATGCCCGCGACCCCGGCGATCGCGAGCACGATCGCCCGCCGTTTCCAGGCGCCGTGGATGGGCGAACGCGTTGATCGCGGTTCGGTTCGGTGGGTCGGCTGGTGGTTTCGAGCCATGGTGGTCTCCCTTGAATAGCCAGTATCAATACCGCCCGGACGTCGAGACGCCGCGGATCGGTGACGGATTGGAGGCTGGCTGAGGGAGGGGCTCCCCTGGCTGGCAGGTGTCACGGTACGGACCGTGACGGGTGTTTCGTGTGGTTCTACTTGGTCAGGATCAGCTTGTCGTTCGCGGTGCGGCGCAAGGTGTACCACTCGCCACGGTGGCAGATGCGGATCTGCCGCGCGGGTCCCAGCAACTGTTCGCTGGCGATCTCGCGCGGGCCCGTCTGCTCGCGGGCGGCGGGCTTGACCGATTCAGAAGAGCCGGAATTCATCGTTCCCCCTCCGGTTCGGAGACGAAGGCCATGCGGCCCACCCCGGACTGGCGCACCTCGGCCATCACCCGGGCCAGCCGCTCGTAGCGGGTGTCGCGGTCCGCGCGCAGGTAGATCGCGACGTCCGGTTGTGTCTCGAGCACATCGCGCAGGCGCGTCGGGAGCTGCTCCAGCGCAATCGGCTCGTTGTTCCAGTAGAGATCGCCACCCCCGTCCAGCGCCAGGGTGACGCTTTCGGGCAGTTCGTCCACCGGCTCGCTGGTGGCCTGGGGAAGATCCAGATCCACCGAGTGTGTGATCACCGGCGCGGTGATGATGAAGATCACCAGCAGCACCAGCATCACATCCACCAGCGGGATCACGTTCATGTCCGACATCGGCTCGTTGGAATCACCCATGCGTCCGAAGGCCATCGCTCATACCCCCTGATGCAGGCCGTCGTCCGGCAGCGCATGCGGATCGGTACGGCGGTCGCGGGCCTGGCGTGCATTGCCCGGCATCAGGTCGGAGTGCATCAGCAGGGCATGCACATCATGCGCGAAGGCCTCGAAATCCTGGTGCAGCAGACGCTGGGAACGATTGAAGATATTGAAGAATGCGACCGCCGGAATGGCCGCGGCCAGACCGGCGGCCGTCGCCACCAGGGCCTCACCGAGCGGCCCGGCGACCAGGTCCATGGATACCGACGACTCCTGCGAGATGTCGATCAGCGCGCCGTGGATCCCCCAGACCGTACCCAGAAGCCCGACGAACGGTGCCAGCGCCCCGACCGAGGCGAACACGATGTTGCCGGCCTGCATGCGCAACAGCTGGCGGTCCATCGCCTGGCGGATTCGGCGCACCACGTGGTCGTCCAGACGCTGCTCGGCCTTGTCCGAGCCATCCCGCACACCGCGATAGTCGTCGAACGCCGCGAACGCCTCCTGGCCGATCGCCGCCAGCGGACCGCGCTGATCACGGATCGCATCGTGAAAGGCCGGCGCCGTCTGGCTCGCATCGAAGGCCTCCAGCGTCGCGCGGTTGTCGCGGCGCACACCGAACAGCGTGAACAGCTTGCTCGCGGCAATCGCCCAGGTCGCCACCGACATCACCAGCAGGACCAGGAAGACCGCGATCAGCACCGGGTCGCCATGGCGAAACACGTAGAAAACATCGAACTCGTTCATGCAGTCATCCTCGACGGCGCCCCTGCGGCGGGGCTCACGCGTTTATCGAATCGAAAATTCCATTGGCACCAGGACCACGCCCTCCACCGCGCGGCCGCCACGGCGCGCCGGCTCGAACTCCCAGTGCTCGATCGCTGCCTGAGCGGCCTCGTCCAGACGCCGGTGGCCACTGCTCTCCTCCACCGACCAGTCCAGCGGCTGCCCCTGCGCGGAAACCCGGACCCGCAGGAGCACGGTCCCCTCCTCGCCACGACGCAGCGAGATCCGCGGATAGTCGGGCGGCGGATTGCTCAGGTAATCCGCCCCGAAACCCGGCTCCTCGAAGGGCTCGTCCTCCTGCCCCGCCGGCCCACTGGCGGTCGCGCCCGTCTCCGCCTCCTCGACCCGCTCCGGGGTGAATCCGGCCGGCTCTGGTTCCGGCTCTGGTTCCGGCTCTGGTTCCGGCTCTGGTTCCGGCTCTGGTTCCGGCTCTGGTTCCGGCTCTGGTTCCGGCTCTGGTTCCGGTTCTGGCTCCGGCTCCGGCTCCGGCTCCGGCTCCGGCTCCGGCTCTGGCTCTGGCTCTGGCTCTGGCTCTGGCTCTGGCTCTGGCTCTGGCTCTGGCTCTGGCTCTGGCTCTGGCTCTGGCTCTGGCTCTGGCTCTGGCTCTGGCTCCGGCTCTGGCTCCGGCTCCGGCTCTGGCTCTGGTTCCGGTTCCGGTTCCGGTTCCGGTTCCGGTTCCGGTTCCGGTTCCGGTTCGTCCAGTGTCTCCACAACGGCCTCGGGTTCAATCGCCGGCTCGCCCGGCAGGACGCTATCCAGATCGACCCAGTGGGCCTCCATGCCACCGCCCCGGGTGCCTATGGATTCCGGCTCGGCATCGCGCATGACCCAAAGCGAACCCAGCACTCCGGCATGCAGCGCGAAGCTGGCGGCCACCCCCAGCGCCAGCGTTCGCCGGCGTCCGGGGGGAGTTGTGTTCGTACGTTTGGCCATCATCGAGCACGCTCGCTGCAAGGACTGGACACCTTCAGCCGGGTCCGGTGATCGTGGCGGGCGCGGAGGATGATCCGGTCGCCGTTGCCATCAACGGAGGGCACCCTATACGGAATGAGAATGGTTTGCAATATCACTATCGGAAATGAAGCCCCGAGCACGGCACATCGGGCGGGCCCGGAACGAAAAAACCCGCCCCGGCGGCACCGGAGCGGGTCGGACTGGCGAGCCTTCACGCCTCGTGGTCAGGCCAGCGTGGCGCCGGCCCGGCACGCTCAGTGCTGGTGACCGCCCTCGCCATGGGCGTGGCCGTGCTCCAGCTCTTCGGCGGAGGCCTCGCGGACCTCGACGATCTCGACGTCGAAGTTCAGGGTCTCGCCGGCCAGCGGGTGGTTCCCGTCGACCGTGGCGGTATCGCCCTCGACCTTGGTCACGGTGACGGTCAGCGGGCCGTTTTCGGTCTGCGCCTGGAATTGCATGCCCGGCTCGACGGATTCGACGCCCTGGAACGCATCCATCGGGATCTCCTGGACCATGGCATCGATCTTCTCGCCATAGCCTTCTGCCGGGGAGACCTTGGCCTGGACCTTGTCACCGGCGGCCTTGCCTTCCAGCTCCTTCTCCAGGCCCGGGACGATCTGGCCGTTCCCGTGCAGGTAGGCCAGCGGCTCGCGGCCTTCGGAGCTGTCGATCTTCTCGCCAGCGTCGTTGGTCAGGGTGTAGTGGATGGCCACCACGGCGTTCTGCGCGACTTGCATGGGCTTTGCCCTCTTAATACATGAACTTGTAAGGGTAACGCGGAACACGGCCGCGCGTCAGGTCCACCCGCCGGCGATACGGTTTCCGGCGGGTGGCCAATCGGGTCAGGCGGCCTTCTGCAACAGGAGGCGATTGAGCCGCGCGACGAACCCGGTCGGGTCCTCCAGTTGCCCGCCTTCGGCCAGCAGGGACTGCTCGAACAGCAGCGAGGCGAGGTCGTTGAAGTCGTCTCCTTCGGCGGCCTTCAGACGCTCGACCAGGGGGTGCCCCGGGTTGACCTCCAGTACCGGCTTGCCGGAGAAGGTCTCCTGGCCGGCCTGCTTGAGCAGTTCCTGCAGGTACAGCGCCATCTCGTGCTCGCCGAGCACGATGCAGGCCGGAGACTCCACCAGCCGCCGCGAGGCGCGCACACTGTCGACCCGATCGCCCAGCGCCTGCTGCAGGCGTTCGGGCAGATCGCCCAGATCGTCGTCGCCCGCCGGCTCGTCGCTACCACTCTTCGGGTCTGCCTCCTCGCCGATGATCTTGTCGAGGTCCAGGTCGCCCTTGGCAACATTCTTGATCGCCTTGCCATCGAACTCGCGCAGGTGCGACAGCAGCCATTCGTCGACCCGGTCGGACAGCAGCAGCACCTCGATCCCGTGCTTGCGGAACACCTCCAGATGCGGGCTGTTGCGCGCGGCGGAGGCATTATCGGCGGTGATCACGTAGATCGCCTCCTGACCGTCCTTCATGCGCTCGATGTAGTCCGCCAGCGCCACGTTCTGGGTGTCGTCACTGTTTTGGGTGCTGGCAAAGCGCAGCAGCTTCGCGATGGTCTCCTCATTGGCGAAGTCCTCGCCGGGGCCTTCCTTCAACACCCGCCCGAAGTTCTTCCAGATCTCGGCGTATTTCTCGGGTTCGTTGTCGGCGATGGACTGCAGAAGCCCGAGGATCTTCTTCACCGAGCCGGAGCGGATCGAGTCGACCAGGCGGTTGTCCTGCAGGATCTCGCGCGAGACATTCAGCGGCAGGTCAGCCGAGTCCACCACACCGCGCACGAAGCGCAGGTAGTTGGGCAGCAGCTTTTCCGCGTCGTCCATGATGAACACGCGCTTCACGTAGAGCTTGACCCCGTGACGGGCATCGCGGTCCCACAGGTCAAACGGGGCCCGCTTCGGGATGTAGAACAGCGTCGTGTACTCCTGGCGCCCCTCGACGTGGTTATGCGTCCAGGCAATCGGATCCTCGAAGTCGTGCGCGACGTGCTTGTAGAACTCGCGGTACTCCTCGTCGCTGATCTCGCTCTTCGAACGGGTCCACAGCGCGCTGGCGCGGTTGACCGTCTCCCATTCGTCGGTCGGGTTGCCCTCGTCATCCGACTTGCGCATGCGGATCGGGAATGCCACATGATCCGAATACCGCCCGATGATGTGGCGCAGGCGCATGGGCTCGAGGAATTCGTCGGCGTCTTCCTTCAGCGTCAACGTAATCTCGGTGCCAGCCTCGGTGCGCTCGCAGGCGGTGATGGTGTATTCGCCGTCGCCCCGTGACTCCCAGCGGGTACCCGCATCCGGCTCACTGCCGGCGCGGCGGGTCTCCAGGCGCACCTCATCGGCCACGATGAACGAGGAATAGAAGCCCACCCCGAACTGGCCGATCAACTGCGAATCCTTTTTCTGGTCCCCGGTCAGCTTCTCGAGAAACGCCTTGGTGCCGGAACGGGCGATGGTCCCGATATGTTCGACCACCTCCTCGCGGGACATGCCGATGCCGTTGTCGCGCACCGTCACCGTGCGCGCCTCCGGATCCACCTCGACGTCGATCGCCAGCTCCGCCGGCTGCGGAATCGCCTCCGGCTGGGCCAGGGCCTCGAAGCGCAGCTTGTCACAGGCATCGGCGCCATTGGAGATCAGCTCGCGCAGGAAGATCTCGCGATTGGAGTACAGCGAGTGGATCATCAGCTGCAGGAGCTGACTGACCTCGGTCTCGAAGCGGCGGGTCTCGGGTTGCGGTGCGGTCTGGGTTTCGCTCATGGCCTGCTGGTCCCTTGATTGATCTCGACACGTCGCAAGGTAGGGTCGCCCGCGCCGTTTTCAAGGACAGCAGCCTGGTAAAGCCCACCGGCACCCTCCGGATCCAGGACCTGCCACACCGGCGCCAGCAGCTCGGGGAGATGCGTCTCCAGCTGCCACGGGGGCCGCAGCACCAGCATCCCGGAACCCGCCAGCCCCATGTGGCGTTCGGGGTCGGGTGCGATGCGCAGCTCGCTGGCCAGCCACGGATCCTCCAGTTCGGCTCTCAAGTGCTCGCGCATCGCGTGATCCGGCCGGCCCGCGAGGATCGGATACCAGATCAGGATGATCCCCGTGTTCCAGCGACGGCGGATCGTGGTCACCATCTCGGCCACTTCGCGATACTCGGCCCCGCGCTCGTAGGAGGGGTCCAGCAAGGCCAGGCCACGGCGCGGCTCCGGGGGAAACAAGGCCCGCGCGGCCTCGCGCGCGTCGCGTTTGTGCACGTGACAGCGCGGATCCCCCGCCAACCGCGCCCGCAGACGTCCGTATGCCTCGGGATGCAGCTCGCAGGCGATCAGTTGATCGCGTTCGCGCAGCCGCGCCTGGATCAGCAAAGGGGATCCCGGGTACTCCGTCAGACGCGGGAGCCGGGGCTGCATAGACCGCAGCGTGCCGAGAAACTCCCGCACGCCGGAGGGCAAGGGCTTTTCCGTCGCCCACAGGCGGGCGATACCGGCCGCGGCCTCGTCGGTCTTGCGCGCCCGCGCACCGGTCAGGTCGTACCCGCCGGCACCCCCGTGCAGGTCCAGTGCCACGAAGGGCTTGTCGCGACCGCGCAGGGATTCCAGAACCTGCCAGAGGACCAGGTGCTTGTGCACATCGGCGAAATTGCCGGCGTGATAGTCGTGTTGGTAGCTGAGCATGCGTCCCTCAAACAAAAAGCCACCGCGAGCGTACCCGCGGTGGCTCAAGAAGGGCAGCCGATAGCGACCGCCCTCGACCGTGTGACCGGTTTACTGGTTGACCGGAGACTCCGGGTCCAGCAGATACGCCATCACGTGCGCGATCTGCTCTTCGGTCAGGAAGTTGTTGTGGCCAAAGCGCGGCATCTTGGTGCACGGGAAGTACTGGTGGGGGTTGGACACCACCTGATGCACGTAATTCACGACCGAGCTGTCGGTTCCACGGGTGGCCCCGTAACCCGCCAGGCTTGGGCCCAGCGTGCCGTAGAGCTCCTCGGCTGGATCCATCTGGTGGCAGGCATAGCAGTTGCCGCCCGGCTCGCGGGTACCGTGGTCGTCATTGCGATGACCGATCCGATAGCCGTAACCGGAACGCGCCAGCTCGGCACCCCGACGCCAGTTCCCCAGGCGCGGGCCGCCCGGCGGCTCTTCGTAGCTCTCGCGCGCCATCGCGATGACCTCGCCGGCCGTATCGGCATCCGGCTCGCCTTCGAGCGAACAGGCCGCCTGGATGCCATCCTGGACCATACGGTCCCGGGCTGATCCACCCTCCTGTGCCTCCTGCTCGAAGCTGTAGCTGTCCGTCTCCAGCACGAGGTATTCCGCATACTCTTCGGCGGTCATCGCCGTAATATCGACTTCGCCGCCTCGCTCGCCCATCCAGCCGTCGCAGCCTGCAATCAGCGCCGTCGACGCCACGATGGCCAAGCTCGCCCCCACTGTCTTGTTACTGAGCATCCCTGATATCTCCTCTTGCGTCGGCTGTTGCCGCTTCTTGCCCGCGGTGAGACCAGCGCCTCAAGGCATTCAGCCCGGCTGCCCTGATGGCTGGAGCGTCTCGTTCCCGTCCGGGACCCGCGCGCGGACGGGAGGCCGAGCGCGATGGGACCCTTTTCTGAATCCCCGCAACCCTGCGCGGGGACTCAAAAAAGGGCAGTCCTTGCGGACTGCCCCGATCCAGCAAATGGCTTACTGGTTGTTGACCGGCGACTCCGGATCGAGCAGGTAGGCCATGATATGGCTGATCTGCTCGTCGCTCAGGAGCTGGTGACGGTCGGAGTTGAAGCGCGGCATCTGCGTGCACGGGAAGTACTGGTGAGGATTGGAAATCACCTCGTGCACGTAGCGCAGGACGGCTTCGCTGGTGCCACGGTTGGCACCGTAGTTCTGCAGGCTCGGGCCGATCGTGCCCTGCTCGGACACGCGCGGATCGAACACGTGGCAGTTGTAGCAGTTGCCACCCGCCTCGCGCTGGCTGTGGTCATCCGTACGGTGACCCTGGCGGTAGCCGTAGCCGGAGTCGGCCAGTTCGGCACCCTTGCGCCAGTCGCCCAGCTCGATGCTTTCCGGTGCCTCGTAGGACGCACGCGCCATCGCGACCACACGGCCGGCGGTCTCGCCGTCCGGGTCACCTTCCATGGAGCAGGCCTTCTGCAGTTCATCCTGGGTCATGCGATCACGCCAGGTACCGCCTTCCTGCATCTCCTGATCACGGAAGCTGTCCGTCTCGAAGATGAGGTGTTCGGCGAGTTCCTCGGCGCTCATCGCGGTGATGTCGACATCCGAACCCTTGCTCCCGTCGGCGACAGCGCAACCTGCGGTCAGGGCGACGGATGCGAACGCGGCCATGCCGGCCGCAACAGCATTCTTCTTAAACATACTTGGTGTCTCCTATTGCGTCCGTAGGTTACCGCTTCAGGTCGGGCAGGACGGCCGGTTCGCCGCGCGCCGCATCGTTCCAGAACGAGATCAGAGCGGTGTTGACCGGGGTGTCCGCCTTGATACCGGCGTGACGCATCTGCCACACGCAACCGCGGATACGGTGGTTCTGGCTACGCACGTTGTCGTGGCCAGCGCGGTGGGCGGGCCAGGAGACAGCCTTGGTCCATTCTTGGCCATTGCGCATTTCGGGCAGCACGGAGGCGCGGATCTGCTTGCCGGAATCGCCGTGGCAGGAGGCGCAGTTGAAGTCCATCGCACCACCGCGGCGGAAGAAGAGCACCTCACCGGCGTCGCGCATGGCCTGCTCTTCCGGGTGATCCAGCGGCGGGTTCCACGCCATCCCGGAGGACTGGTGGGCGATATAGGTGGTCAGCTGCATGATGTCGGAGCCGTTGCCGTGACGGCGGGCCACCGCGGGATCATCGCTGGTGAAGCCCTGCAGTTCCTTCATGCAGTGCACCAGGCGCATCTCGAAGTCCATCACCTTGCCGGTGTCTTCGAAGTAGCGCGGCAGCTCGACGTAAGCACCCTCAAGCTCGCCCGGGCCCTTGCCGAAGTCGCAGCCTTCCAGGGAGACGTTGTTCGGGCCACGCTCGGCGTAGAACAGTTCTTCGCCTTCGTCGATCAGCCACAGGGCGGGGTTGTCCGGCATCATCATGATATTCATTTCACTCTGATGCAGGTAGGCGGAATCGGGATTGTTCTGCAGCAGGTTCTGCAGGACATCATTGGGGTCCTGCCACTCGCCGGCCTGAGCTGCAGCCCCAACAGCCATTGCTACGGGCAACGCAAGCAATGCTTTCTTGAACATGGAAACCTCCATCACACGGGTTTTTTTCGATGAAGCCCGGGACTGATCTGGCCCGGACCTGTGTAGCAGAGTGCTGAACCCGAGTCCGTGCTGTCAACACAAAAGACTATATTAGCGTTTCCTAAAAGTCTGTTTTTGAAAGGTTCTTGGGCATCAACACCGAGGGGCAGACGGGGGACCACTCCAATCTATTCCCGGTTTTGGGGAATTTTTTTCAGGCGCCGTTCAGCACGGCCCGGGCGCGCAAGAAACTGAAAAAAGAGATGAAGATTCCCCGCAGGGGGAACAAAGCACGCAGACCAGCCGCCGCGGAGGCGGGAAGAATCATCGGGGGGGGGGGACGGAAGGAAGGGAGAAAAACCGGCACGCGACGGGCGCCGGATCATTCGTGGTTCAGAACCCCCTCGTGCGCCAGCAACAGGCGCTTGACCTGGGCCAGCTCGCCCACCTGATCGCCTGCGTAGCCGCCCACATCATGGGTACGACGAAAGCGGGAGGACACGACCCGATGGCAGGGGATGAACAGCGGCCAGGGGTTGGCGCGACAGGCCTGCCCCACGGCGCGGGGCGCCGAGCCCACGCGGGCCGCAATCTCGGAATAGGTGCGGACCTCGCCGACCGGGATCTCCGACAGGGCCGCCCAGACGCGGCGCGCATGGGCACTGCCCGGCGGGACCGCGGGGGTCGGCTGCCAGGCGGACGCATCCCGGCCATAGGCGTCCGGGGCAAACGGTGGCGGGCGACGATCGGCCCCCGGGATGTCGGCCAGCGGGACCAACTCCCGGGGATCATCCGGGTCCTGCCAGTCGCAGGCGAGGAGCTCACCGTTCGCGGATTCCAGCCACGCAAAAGCCAGCGCGACTCCGGGGAGGAGACAGCGCTGGCTGCGGGTCGTCGATCCAGCCAACATCGAATAGCGAAAAGCCAGGGGTGACGGGGTCACGGCCATTTGCCGCACCCCGCCGGCCGGCGTTACTTCGCCGCCTTGACGTCTTCCTTGATGCGGGCGGCCTTGCCGGTGCGGTCGCGCAGGTAGTACAGCTTGGAGCGACGCACCTTGCCGCGGCGCTTCACCTTGATCTCGGCGATCTGCGGGCTGTGGGTCTGGAACGTGCGCTCCACACCGTTACCGTAGGAGACCTTGCGCAGGGTGAACGCGGAGTTGAGGCCGCGGTTGCGCACGGCAATCACCGCGCCCTCGAAGGCCTGCAGGCGCTCGCGGTCGCCTTCGCGCACCTTCACCTGCACCACCACGGTATCGCCGGGCCCGAAGGCGGGCACATCCGACTTCATCTGCTCGGCTTCCAGTTCCTGAATGACGTTATTCATTACTCGACCTCAATCATCGCTTTCGGTGCGCGAGCCGCCTGTCCGGCCACTCACACGGTATTCGTCCAACAGGGCCGCATCCTCGGCCCCGAGTTCCAGCCGGGCCAGCAGGTCCGGCCGCCGGCTCCAGGTCCTGCCCAGCGCCTCACGGCGGCGCCAGCGGCGGATGGCGCCATGGTCGCCACCCAGCAGTACCGGCGGTACTGCCCGCCCGGCCACGGTCTCCGGCCGGGTGTAGTGCGGGCAATCCAGCAGCCCGGCACTGAAGGAATCCTGTTCGGCGGAGTCCGCATGCCCCAGGACCCCCGGGAGCAGACGGGCGCAGCCATCGACGACCGCCATGGCCGCGAGCTCCCCGCCCGAGAGCACGAAGTCGCCGAGCGACCATTCCTCATCGACCCGCGCCTCGATGAAGCGCTCGTCGATGCCCTCGTAGCGCCCGCAGACCAGGGCCACCCGGGGGCGCGCCGCCAGCTCGCGCAGCATCGCCTGCCGGATCGGCCGCCCCTGCGGGGTCAGCGCGATCACGTACGGGACCGCGTCCGCGTCCGCCACCGCCGCATCCAGCGCGGACGCCAGGGGCGCGTACTGCATCACCATGCCTGGCCCGCCGCCATAGGGACGGTCGTCCACGGCCTGGTGGAAGCCGGCGCCCCAGGCGCGCGGATTCCAGTATTTCAGGTCCAGCCGGCCGCGCTCGACGGCCCGCCCGGTCACGCCGGCTTCGCCAACCGCCGCGACCAGTTCCGGAAACAGCGTGATGACGTCGAAACGCACCGGCGCCGCTTAAAAATCCGGATCCCAGTCGACCCGCACGCAGCGAGCCTCCAGGTCCACATCCAGCACGTACTGCTCGCGCACCCAGGGGATCAGGCGCTCCCGGTCACCCCGGACCACCAGCACGTCGTTGGCACCGGTCTCGATAAAGCCCGAGATGGTGCCCAGTGCCGTGCCGTCGCGATTCTCGACCGCCATGCCCAGCAGGTCGGCCCAGTAGTAGGCGCCCTCTTCGGCCGGGGGCAGCCAGTCGCGTTCGATCGCGAGTTCGGCGCCGATCAACCCGTAGGCGGCATCGCGATCCGCCGCCTCGCGGAACTTCATCACGACGCCCGCGCCATGCGCGCGGCCGCCTTCGATCTCGACCAGGCGCCAGTCGTTCCCGTAGTGCATCCACAACTGCGGGAACTCGGTAATCGCGGCGCGCGGCTCGGTCTCGGAAAACACCCGGACCCAGCCCTTGACGCCATAGACCCCGGAGACACGCCCGACGCGGATGCGCTCACCCGCCTCGTTCATGACCGCAGCCAAGCGTCAGTACAGCGGACCGGACGACCTCAGGCCGCCGCAGACTGCTGCTTGCGGTAGCCCTTGACCAGGTGGTTCACGCGCTCGGACATGCCGGCGCCGTGACCCAGCCAGTAGTCCACGCGCTCGAGATCGATGCGCAGCGGCTCTTCCTGACCGCGGGCCACCGGATTGAAGAACCCGATCTGCTCCTTGTAGCCGCTATCGCGACGAGCGCGGGAATCGGTAACCACGATCGAATAAAACGGGCGCTTCTTGGCGCCGCGGCGTAGCAGGCGAATCGTAACCATGTAGTGTTGAACCCCGTGAGTCCGTTTTCTCGAGAAAACGCGCGATTATAACGAATCCGGCCAGTAACACAAGGGAAGCCCCGAGGCTTCCACCTGTAGCCGGCAGTCGTTCGCACGCGCCCTGATCATCAGCGGAACGGCATCCCGCCGCCGGGGCCACCCATACCCCCCATCTTGCCCCCCAGGGCGCGCATCATCTTCGACGCGCCGCCCTTGGAGAACTTCTTCATCGCCTTGCTCATCTGGGTGTGCTGCTTGAGCAGGCGGTTCACGTCCTGGATCTGGGTGCCGGACCCGGCCGCGATGCGCCGCTTGCGCGAGCCCTTGATCACGTCCGGATGGCGGCGTTCGTGCTCGGTCATGGACGAGATCACCGCCATCATGCGACCGATCTCCTTGTCGCTGGCCTGGTTCTTGACGGCGTCCGGCAGCTTGCCGCCACCGGGGAGCTTCTCGAGCATTGAGCTCATGCCCCCCATCTTCTGCATCTGGCCCAGCTGGTCGCGCAGGTCGTTCAGATCGAAGCCTCGCCCCTTCTTCAGCTTGCGGGTCAGCTTCGCGGCCTGGTCCTGGTCGACCTGACGGCTGGCCTCCTCGACCAGCGACAGGACATCGCCCTTGCCCAGGATGCGCGAGGCGATACGCTCGGGATGGAACGGCTCCAGCGCATCCGGGCGCTCGCCCATGCCGATGAACTTGATCGGCACCCCGGTGATCTGGCGCACCGACAGCGCCGCACCGCCGCGGGCGTCGCCGTCCGCCTTGGTCAGAACCACGCCGGTCAACGGCAGGGCCTCGCCAAAGGCGCGCGCGGTATTCGCGGCGTCCTGGCCGGTCATGGAATCGACCACGAACAGGGTCTCGATCGGGTCGATCACCTGATGCAGCGCCCGGACCTCGGCCATCATGTCCTCGTCGACATGCAGCCGGCCGGCGGTGTCTACCAGCAGGACCTCGACCCCCTCGCGGCGGGCGCGGGCCACCGCGTCATCAGCGATCGCCTCGGGCTTCTGGCTGGTGTCGCTGGGATAGAACGTGACACCCACCTGCCCCGCCAGCGTCTCGAGCTGCTGGATCGCCGCCGGGCGGTAGACGTCGCAGCTCACGACCGCGACCTTTTTCTTCTCGCGCTCGCGCAACAGGCGCGCGAGCTTGCCAATGCTGGTGGTCTTGCCCGCGCCCTGAAGACCGGCCACCAGCACCACCGCGGGCGGCTGATGGGCGAGGTTCAGGGAGGCATTCTCGCCCCCCATGGTCGCGATCAGTTCGTCATGGACGACCTTGATCAGGGCCTGGCCCGGCGTCAGGCTGCCGATGACCTCCTTGCCCAGCGCCTTTTCCTTGACGTCCTTGATGAACTCGCGCACCACGGGCAGGGCCACGTCGGCCTCCAGCAGTGCCATGCGCACCTCGCGCAGGGCGTCCTGGATGTTGTCCTCGGTGAGCCGCGCCTGACCTTTCAGGCGCTTCATGGTCTCTTGCAGGCGGCTGGAAAGGCCGTCGAACATCGCGTGTCCTCTTCTGATCCGTGCGCGGGCGGCGGGCTTGGGCCGACCGCGGGACCGGACAGTATACCGGTCTCGCGGCCTTGCATGCAGGCCCGCCGCGGGGCGACCCGCAACCGCCGCCGGTATGTGCAATCCACCGGCATTGCAGCGATAATCCGGCGTCATGATCATTGCCACCGGACTCCTCGCCGTCGCGCTGTATCTCGCCACCGCGGGCTACCTGGCCATCACCGCCCGACGCCAGCCGCTGACACCCGGCCAGCCGCGAGCGGCCCTGGCCCTGTGGGGGCTGGCCCTGCTGGCCCACCTGGGCGCGCTGCTGCCGATGGTGCTCACCGAGGCCGGGCTCAACCTGTGCCTCGGCAACGCCCTGTCGGCGTCGCTGTGGCTGGTGGCCGCGCTGCTGTGGCTGACGAGCTGGCGCCACCCGCTGGCCATCCTCGGCGTGGTGATCCTGCCGTTGACGGCGCTCGCCGCCGTGACCGCGCTGCTGTGCGACGGCGATACCCGCTACGCCACCTCCGCGGGGATCGATCTGCACATCCTGTTCTCCGCGCTGGGCTGGGCCTTCCTCGCGCTGTCGACCGCCCAGGCCGCGGTGATGGCCGCCCAGCATCGCGCGCTGCACAACCACCATGCCTCGGGTTTCGTGCGCGCCCTGCCGCCCCTTTTCTCGATGGAGGTGTGGCTGTTCCGGATGATCTTCATCGGCTGGCTGTTCCTCGGGCTCAGCCTGCTGTCCGGCCTGGTGTTCGTGGACAACCTGTTTGCCCAGCATCTGGTGCACAAGACCACGCTGTCGATCCTGGCCTGGCTGATCTTCTCCACCCTGCTGCTGGGGCGCTGGCGCCTGGGCTGGCGCGGCACCCGCGCGCTGGCCTGGACCACCGGCGGGTTTGTCGTGCTGGTGCTGGCCTATTTCGGCTCCAAGCTGGTGCTGGAGGTCATCCTCGGGCGGATCTGAATGCCCCCGAGGCGGCTTGACACCCCGGCGCCCCTTGCCTGAAATGACCCCGACGACGCCACCGCGTCCGCCCCAACCCTGACCGCAGGCCGCGCCCTTGCAAGAGATCCCGCTGTCCGTCCTGTTCGGCGCCCTGGTGGTGCTGTTCCTGCTGTCCGCGTTTTTCTCCGGCTCGGAGACGGCGCTGATGGCGCTGAACCGCTACCGGATGCGCCACCGCGCGCAGACCGGCCACCGCGGCGCGCAACTGGCCGCACGGCTGCTGGACAAACCGGACCGGCTGATCGGCCTGATCCTGCTGGGCAACAACTTCGTCAACATCCTGATCGCGCAGATCGCCACCTTCATCGGCTGGCGCCTGTTCGGGGATACCGGGGTCGCCATCGCCACGGGCGTGCTGACCCTGACCCTCCTGATCTTCGCCGAGACCGCCCCGAAGACCCTCGCGGCCCTGCACAGCGAGCGCATCGCCTACCCCGCCGCATGGGTCTACTCCGGCCTGATCAAGGTGATGTGGCCGGTAGTGTGGCTGATCAACCTGATGGCCAACGGGGTGCTGCGCCTGTTCGGCGTGCACATGAACGCCGGCCAGCGCGCCGCGCTGAATACCGATGAACTGCGCAGCGTGGTATCGGAGGCCGGCGCACTGATCCCGGCCAATCACCAGCGCATGCTGCTGAACCTGCTGGACCTCGAGCGCACCACGGTCGAGGACATCATGATCCCGCGCAACGAGATCGTGGTGATCGACCTGAACGAGCCATGGAACGAAGTCGAAGACCAGCTGATCCACGGGAGCTTCACGCGCCTGCCCGTGGTGGAAGGCGAGCTGGACCGTATCGTCGGATTCATCCACCGCCGTGACGTGCTGCCCCTGGTCGAGCGCGACGAATTCGGCCCCGACGACCTGCGCCAGGTGGTGACGCCCCCGTATTTCATCCCCGAGGGCACGGCACTCAACCGCCAGCTGATCAACTTCCAGCAACAGAAGAAACGGATTGGCCTGGTCGTGGACGAGTACGGCGATATCGAGGGGCTGATCACCCTGGAAGACCTGCTGGAGGAGATCGTCGGGGAGTTCACCACCGACTCCCCGGCGATGAGCGACGACGTCCTGCGCCAGGAAGACGGCTCCGCCATGGTCGACGGCGGCATCCACCTGCGCGAACTCAACCGCGCCCTCGGTCTGGACCTGCCGCAGGACGGCCCCAAGACCCTGAGCGGCCTGATCGTCGAACACCTGGAGAGCATCCCCGAGGCACCGGTGAGCGTGAAGATCAACGGCGTGGTGATGGATATCGCCCAGATCAAGAACAACACCATCCGCACCGTGCGCGTGGTCGCACCGGACCTGCCCGCCACGCCCGACAACAAGGAAGCCTGATGGCGAAGGCAAAGACCCAGTACGTCTGCCGGGATTGCGGCGCGGTCAGCCCCAAATGGGCCGGCCAGTGCGGCGACTGCGGCGCCTGGAACACCCTCGAGGAGGCCACCCCGGCCGCCAGCGCCGGCCCGCGCGGCGGCTACGCCGGCGAGGCCGCCGGCATCACCCGGCTGGGCGAGGTCGAGCTGGCCGAGGTCCCGCGCACCGGCACCGGGCTGTCGGAGCTGGACCGCGCGCTGGGTGGCGGGCTGGTCCACGGCTCGGTGGTGCTCCTGGGGGGCGACCCGGGGATCGGCAAGTCCACCCTGCTGCTGCAGACCCTGGCGATGCTGCCGGTCGGCGACACGCTCTACGTGACCGGCGAGGAGTCGGCCCAGCAGATTGGCATGCGGGCCCGGCGCCTTGGTCTGGAGGTCGACGGGCTGCGCCTGCTCACCGAGACCCAGGTGGAGAACGTGATCGCCACCTGCGAGCGCGAACGCCCTCAAGTGCTGGTGATCGACTCCATCCAGACGCTCTACACCGCCGCGCTGCAATCCGCGCCCGGCTCGGTCGGCCAGGTGCGCGAGAGTGCCGCCGCCCTGGTGCGGCTGGCCAAGCAGCGCGGCATCACCGTGATTCTGGTGGGTCATGTGACCAAGGACGGCCAGCTCGCGGGGCCGCGCGTGCTGGAGCACATGGTCGACACCGTGCTGTATTTCGAGGGCGACCCGGACGGGCGCTACCGCATGCTGCGCGCGGTAAAGAACCGTTTCGGCGCCGTCAACGAACTGGGTGTGTTCGCGATGCTGGAGAACGGCCTGAAGGCCGTCTCCAACCCTTCCGCAATCTTCCTCTCCCGCCACCAGGGCCCGGTGCCCGGCAGCGTCGTGATGGTCACTCGCGAGGGCACGCGGCCGCTGCTGGTCGAGGTTCAGGCCCTGGTCGCCGAGAGCCATGCCTCGCAACCGCGGCGCATCACCGTGGGGCTGGAGCAGAACCGCCTGACCATGCTGCTGGCCGTGCTTCACCGGCACGGGGGCGTCGCCCTGTTCGACCAGGATGTCTTCATCAATGTGGTCGGCGGCGTGCGCGTGACCGAGACGGCCGCCGACCTGCCGATGCTCGCGGCCGCCCTATCCAGCTTTCGCGACCGGCCACTGCCGCAGGAGATGCTGGCCTTTGGCGAGGTCGGGCTGGCCGGCGAGATCCGGCCGGTGCCTAATGGGGAGGAGCGCCTGCGCGAGGCGGCCAAGCATGGCTATACACGCGCCATCGCCCCGGCGGCCAACGCGCCGCGCAAGCCCATCAAGGGCATGGAAGTCGTCGCGGTCTCGCGCCTCTCCGAAGTCCTCGACGCCCTTTAGAACCCAGCCCCACCGCCCTTTCTGGCCGCCCCTGTTCAGCATCCAGTGTTTGCTGGCGCCTTCGTCTGGCCGCCTGCCTCGTGGTGGCTGGCCCCGGTTCGGCATCGGGTGTTTACGGTGGTTCCGGTCCACATACTGCCCGGCGCTGACTCGCCAGCGCGCCCCGAGTGACTTCTTTGCTCGTGCAAAGAAGTCACCAAGAAACACGCCCGACTGCCGCGACCCCGGCCCGCTGTGCGGGCCGGGGTTTCCCTCGCTCCGAGGATTTTCGCGGGCGGCGCTGAACTCGCTACGCCTGCGGCTCCGCTCAGACATCCAGCGCCTTTTCTCCCGCGAAAACCCTCTCCACTCGGCGCGACGACAACGGGGGCAGGTCAAAACAACGGCCGTTCCAACGTTCGCGCGAGCGGTTGGAGGCTAGGCTTTCCGACATCTTGGGCACGCTCGGCCTGCGGCCATTGCGTGCCGCGCCCGCTAGCGGGCGCCGGGGGAGCTTTCAGGCGGCAATGGATAAGGTCAGACAGGAATGTTGGACTACCTCCTGTTTTGACCTTCCTCCCCCGTATGGAGCCCCTCGCGGAGGGCGTGATGGGCCGGGAGAAGGCGCTGGATGTCTGAGCGGAGCCGAAGGCGCAGCGAGTTCAGCGCCGCCGGCCCAGCGCGTCCGGAGCGAGGTTCCCGGGCGAAATCCGGGTGCCCTTCTTTGGGTCCTTTCTTGGGCAAGCAAGAAAGGACCTCGCGGCGCGCTGGCGAGTCAGCGCCGGGCAGTATGTGGACCGGAACCACCGTAAACACCAAGCGACGATCCAGGGCCAGCCACCACGAGGCAGGCGGCCAGACGAAGCCACAGTCCGGCATGCGCCGGAAACGAAAAAGGCGCCCGGAGGCGCCTTTCGTGAAGCGGGCATAGGGACCGCGTCAGTTGACGGCATCGAGGTCGGCCGCGAGCGACTCGCGCGTGCCCTCGGCGACGGCGTCCAGCCGGTGGCTGTAGTTCTCGTGCTCCACCCCCACGGCAATGGCCGCACCGGACTTCGCTGCGGAGACCATCTCTGGGGTCAGCTCGAAGCGCAGGAAGTGCACCGAGGAGGTCTTGTCGTCGGTCTCGCGATCCAGGTCCTCGTTCGCGATCGGGTAGACCTTGTCGTGGCCTTCGACCTGCACGTAGGTCTTGCGCTCGATCCCGATCAGCTTGGACAGCTGTACCTTGCGCTCGTCCACGTCCGGATACTCGACCATCATGGTCGCCTTCCAGTTGGAGCCATCCGGGATCAGCGGATTGTAGGCGTCGAGCTCGTCCTGGATGCCCTCGGCATCGAAGATCTTCTCGACCCGCAGCATCTCCTGGATCTGGTACTGCATGGTCTTGCGATCCTCGAAATGCAGGGTCACCGCCGGACCCACCTGCACCACACGATGCCGCTTGTGCTGCATCACCTCGCTGCGGAACTGGGGGCGTACCTCGTGGTACTTCTCCAGCGAATACAGGTCTTCACGACTCAGCTTGTCCACACTTGCCTCCATCTGCATCTCGATACCTCCGTCTCATCGGACTGGCCCGCCAGGACCGGCACCCCTCAGTGATCGTGGTGGTGCCCCGTCTTCGTGTAGTCCTTGTCGGACCAGAGGTTGTCTTTCAGTTCGTGGTCGAATACCGGGTTATGGCGCCGGATCCACTCCAGCACCATCGCCGCGTGTTCGATCTCCTCATCCCGGTTGTGCGCGAGGATCGCCTTGAGCTCCTCGTCCTTGCAGCCGTCGATGCGCTGCTGGTACCAGTCCACCGCTTCGAGTTCCTCCATCAGCGAGACGATCGCACGGTGCATTTCGCGCGACTCGTCGCTCAGTTCCTCGACGGGTTCGTGGTAGCTGTCACTGGCCATGTCTTTTCTCCATTCCCGGGCGCGTTTTCCGCCCGTGTCGCGTCCTGTGGGTCGAGCGGCGGCTACAGGCCGTAGGCCTGGCGCAGCAGGGTCAGCGGGTGCTCGGGCGCCTTGTCCTCGCCCTTGCCCTGCAACCCGTTTTCGATCATGTGGCCGGCCATCGGGCAGTCGCTCGAGTAATGATCCGACTCGGCCTTCTGCACGCGGCTGACCACCGGGCGGCAGATCTTGCTGGCCGTTTCATAGAATTCGCTCTTCACGCCATAGGTACCGTCGTGCCCGGAGCAGCGTTCGATGACGTCGATCTCGGTATCCGGCACCAGCTTCAGCAGGTCACGGGTCTTGAGCCCCATGTTCTGCACCCGCAGGTGGCAGGCGGCGTGGTAGGCAATCTTGCCGAGCTTTTCGGGGAAGTCGGTGTTGAGCTTGCCGTCCTTGTGCCGCTCCATCAGGTACTCGAACGGGTCGAAGATGCGGTCGCGCACCGCGATCACGTCGGCGTCGTCCGGAAACATCAGCGGCAGTTCCTGCTTGAACATCAGCACGCAGGACGGCACCGGGGCGACGATGTCGTAGCCCTGGTCGATCATGCGCTTCATCGCCGGGATGTTGGCGTCCTTGGAGGCCTCCACCGACTTCAGGTCGCCCAGCTCCAGCTTGGGCATGCCGCAGCACTGTTCCTTGTCGACCAGGGTGACTTCGATGCCGTTGTGCTCGAAGACCTTGACCAGGTCCTCGACCAGGTGCGGCTCGTTGTAGTTGCCGTAGCAGGTCGCATAGAGGGCGACCTTGCCCTGGGTGGCGCCGGCTGGCTCGGGGTTGCTGACCCCCTTCGCGGCCTTCGCGAGGCGCGAACGCCCCTTTTTCGAGTGGTATTCGGGGACCGGGGCGTCCGGGTGCACGCCCATGGTCTTGTCGAGCATCTTGCGCACGGCACCGTTCTTGTTCGCGGCGTTGACCGCGCCGGCGACCACCGGAATGCCCGCCAGCTTGCCGACGGTGTCGGTGCTGGACATCAGCTTGTGCGCGGTCTTCGCGCCCTCGTTCTGGAAACGGAAGGCCTTGGCCCGAAGCATCAGGTGCGGGAAGTCCACATTCCATTCGTGCGGGGGCACGTAGGGGCACTTGGTCAGGTAGCACAGATCACACAGATAGCAGTGATCGACGACCTGCCAGTAATCCTTCTTGTCGACCCCGTCGACCTCCAGGGTCTCGGATTCGTCGACCAGGTCGAACAGGGTGGGAAAGGAGTTGCACAGGCTTACGCAGCGACGGCAGCCGTGACAGATATCAAAGACCCGCTCGAGTTCGCTGAACAGCGCTTCCTCGTTGTAGAACTCGGGGTTCTTCCAGTCCAGCGGATGACGGGTCGGGGCTTCGAGACTTCCTTCACGTTGGTGCGTCGGCGCAGACATGCATCCCTCCGGTGTCCGTATCAGTACGATGCTTCGGGGGAAACACGGAACAACATGCGGGCCCGGCCTTCAGGCACCGTCCACAGGCTGTTCCGTGTCTCCCGGAAAACGGGGCCGGTAACCGGCCCCGCATACTTCCCAGGCAGGGGACGATCAGTCGTCCAGCTGGTCCAGCGCCTTCTGGAAGCGGTTGGCGTGGGAACGCTCCGCCTTGGCCAGGGTTTCGAACCAGTCGGCGACTTCGTCGAAGCCTTCGTCGCGCGCGGTCTTGGCCATGCCCGGGTACATGTCGGTGTACTCGTGGGTCTCGCCAGCCACGGCGGTCTTCAGGTTCGCGGAGGTGGAACCGAATTCCAGGCCGGTGGCCGGGTCGCCGCAGCTCTCGAGGTATTCGAGGTGGCCGTGGGCGTGGCCGGTTTCGCCTTCCGCGGTGGAACGGAACACGGTGGCCACGTCGTTGTAGCCTTCGACGTCCGCCTTGGAAGCGAAGTACAGGTAACGGCGATTGGCCATCGATTCGCCGGCAAAGGCCTCTTTCAGGGCTTCTTCGGTCTTGCTGCCTTTCAGATCCATGGTGCTCTCCTTCTCTCTATGGGTTCTACACAACCACAGGAATGCCTGTGCAGACGGCGGTTTAGACTGGGTCTAAACTGTACGAAAACTCTAGTCCGCGCCCGGTTCAGTGTCAACCGGAAGCCCTCCGCATCATGGGGGCGTCTGTCCCATAATCAAGGGCGGACCGGCGGTACGTCTTTCCTCGCCGCAGCGGATCGGATACTTTCTCACCTTTTCGACCCGGTGATCCATCATGACCGACCCTTCCAGCGCCGACAGCCCGGCGGAATTCGAAGCCAGCCTGGAAGCCCTGGAGGCCCTGGTTGCCCGGATGGAGTCCGGCGAGCTGGGCCTGGAGCAGTCGCTGGGCGAATTCCAGCGCGGCACGGAACTCGTCAACCGCTGTCAGCGCGCCCTCGACGATGCTCAGCGCCGCATCGAGGCCCTGGCGCAAGAGACACCGGCGGACGCCTCTGCCCAGAATGACCACGGCGGGAACACGAACGTTCCCCGGACAGCGGAGCCGAACGACAGCACGGATCCCGATGTCCCGTTCTAGCGAAACGCCGTTGACCGCCATCGATGCCGAACAGGCCCTGTCCCACTACCAGCAGCGCATCGAGGCCGTTCTCGACCGCCACCTGGCCGTAGACGGCGCCCCGGACCCGCGCCTGATCGAGGCCATGCGCTACGCCACGCTGTCCGGTGGCAAACGCCTGCGCCCGGTACTGGTCTACGCGGCCGGACGGACCACCGCCGCCCCGGACGTAGTCCTGGACGCAATGGCCGCGGCCGTGGAGATGATCCACGTCTACTCCCTGATCCACGACGACCTGCCGGCGATGGACGACGACGACCTGCGCCGTGGCCGCCCCACCTGCCACAAGGCCTTCGACGAGGCCACGGCCATTCTGGCCGGGGACGCCCTGCAGGCGCTGGCCTTCGACGTGCTGACCGGCGGCGTGGCGGACCTGCCCGGGGCGACGGGGCTGCACGCCGTGCGCGAACTGGCGGGGGCGGCCGGCCTGCACGGCATGGCCGGCGGTCAGGCGATCGACCTCGGCGCCTGCGGCCAGCCCATCGACCTGCCGGAGCTGGAGCGCATGCACCGGCTCAAGACGGGTGCCCTGATCCGCGCCTCGGTCCGGCTGGGCGCCCTGGCGGGCACACCGGACCCCGAGGCGCTGGGGCGACTGACGCGCTATGCCGAATGCATCGGCCTGGCGTTCCAGATCCGCGACGACGTACTCGACGTCGAGGGCGACCCCGAGGTCCTGGGCAAGGCCTGCGGCGCGGACGCCCGGCTGCACAAGCCCACCTTCCCCTCGCTGCAGGGCCTGGAGGCCTCGCGCGAACGCGCGGTGGCCCTGGTCGACGAGGCCCTCGCCGAGCTGCAACCCTTCGGCCAGGAGGCGGACTTGCTTCGCTTCCTCGCGCGCTACATCGTCGACCGCATGAACTGAACCGGCCCGCACCGATGACCCCAACCCCCTTGCTGGATGCAATCCAATGGCCCGCCGACCTGCGGGAGCGCCCGGCCTCGGAACTCGCCGGGGTCGCCGGCGAGCTGCGCCAGTTCCTGATCGAGAGCGTCTCGCGCACCGGTGGGCACCTGGCCGCCAACCTGGGGACCGTGGAGCTCGCGATCGCGCTGCACTACGCCTTCGACACCCCCGACGACCGCATCGTCTGGGACGTGGGGCATCAGGCCTACGCCCACAAGATCCTGACCGGGCGCCGGGAAGGGATGGCCGGTCTGCGCCAGTATGGCGGCCTGGCCGGCTTCCCCAAGCGCTCGGAGAGTGAATACGACGCCTTCGGGGCCGGCCACTCCAGCACCTCCATCAGTGCCGCAGCCGGCATGGCCCTGGCCGCGAAGCACGCCGGATTGGACCGCCGCCACGTGGCGGTGATCGGCGACGGCGCGATGACCGCCGGGATGGCCTTCGAGGCGCTCAACCACATCGGCGACCTCGACTGCAATCTGCTGGTCATCCTGAACGACAACGACATGTCGATCTCGCCCAACGTCGGCGCGCTCAATCAGTACTTCACGCGGTTGCTGTCGGGCCCGCTGTACAGCTCGGTACGCGAGGGTTCCAAACGCATGCTGGAATTCGTCCCGCCGATGAAGGCCTTCGCCCAGCGCGCCGAGGAACACATGAAGGGCATGTTCGTGCCCGGCACCCTGTTCGAGGAGCTGGGTTTTCGCTACTTCGGCCCGGTGGACGGACACGACGTCAACGGTCTGGTCTCGATCCTGAAGAACCTGCGCACCACCCAGGGCCCGCAACTGCTGCATGTGGTCACCCGCAAGGGCCAGGGCTACGCACCGGCCGAGGAAGACCCCTGCCGCTACCACGGCGTGTCCAAGTTCGAGCCGGCCAATGGCCTGGCCCCCGCGGCCCCGAAGGCGCCCACCTACACCGACATCTTCAGCCAGTGGCTGTGCGATCAGGCGGCGGCCGACGAGCGCCTGCTGGGTATTACGCCGGCGATGCGCGAGGGCTCCGGCCTGGTCGCCTTCTCCGAGCAGTTTCCGCAACGCTATTTCGATGTCGGCATCGCCGAACAGCACGCGGTGACCCTGGCCGCCGGCATGGCCTGCGAGGGCCAGAAGCCCGTGGTCGCGATCTATTCGACGTTCCTGCAGCGGGCCATGGACCAGGTGATCCATGATGTCGCCCTGCAGAATCTCCCGGTGCTGTTCGCGGTGGACCGTGCCGGGATCGTGGGCGCCGACGGCCCGACCCATGCCGGCACCTTCGACACCGCACTGCTGCGCACGGTCCCCAACATGCTGCTGATGGCTCCCGCGAACGAACGGGAGTGCCGCCAGATGCTGTCCACCGGCTACGCCCACGAGGGTCCGGCGGCGGTGCGCTACCCGCGCGGCGGCGGGCCCGGCGAGCTGCCGGACGGTGGCCCCGAAGACCTGGAGACCCTGCCGGTCGGCCGTGCCGAGGTCGTGCGCGAAGGCCGGAGCCTGGCGATCCTCAACTTCGGCACCCTGCTGGACACCGCCCTGGCCGCCGGCGAGGCGCTGGATGCGACCGTCGTGAACATGCGTTTCATCAAGCCGCTGGATACCGACGTGCTCGCGCGGCTGGCCGCCAGCCATGACGGCTTCGTGACCCTCGAGGACCACGCCCGTGCCGGCGGCGCCGGCAGCGCGGTACTGGAATGGCTGTCCGCCGAGGGACTGACCCTGCCCTGCCAGGTCCTGGGCATCCCGGACGTCTTCACCGAACACGGCTCACGCGAGCAGATCCTGGCCGACTGCGGTCTCGACACCGCCGGCGTGCTGGCCGCGATTCGCCACGCATCCGGGCAGGAGAATTGCGCGGAAGACGGCGGCCGGCTAGGCTTCGCGGGCTGACACAACCCCGGCCGGCGACGGCCGCTCGCCCGGAAAAGATCATGAGTGCCCGCTACACCCTCCGCGTCCTGACCGACTTTGCCTCCGCGCATACCCTGCGCGATTACCCGGGGCAGTGCGCGAACATGCACGGGCACAACTGGAAGGTGGAGGCCGAGGTCCAGGCCGAGACCCTGGACGACGCCGGCATGGCGGTGGACTTCAAGGTGGTCAAGACCGCAGCGCGCGAGATCGCCGGGCAGCTGGATCATCGCTATCTGAACGATGTCCCGCCGTTCGACACGGTCAACCCGACCGCCGAGAACATCGCGCAGTGGTTCTTCCGCCAGATGGCGGAACGCCTGAACCGCCCGGGCCTGCGCATGCACGCCCTGACCCTGTGGGAGACCGACCGCGCCTGCGTACGCTACAGCGAGGACGGCTGAGCCGACCCATCGGCGCCAGCACAGGCACCGTCATTGCGAGGAGCCGAAGGCGACGCGGCAACCTCCGTCCGAAACCAGCAGATCCCGTCACCGCGCCAGCCACCAGAGAGTGCCGCAGCGCCTGTCACGGCCTCGCAACGACACGGACTCTTATCGTCATCGCGGGGAGGGAAGCGACGTGGCGAACTCCGTCCGGAACCATCTGCTGCCATAGCTGGCTCACCACCAGCTTCCGGAGGTTGCCGCGGCCCCTGCGGGGCGTCGCAATGACGGTGCCCGTTTCCCGCTCCGTTGCCGCCCCCGGGCGTGCCTTACCCACCGTCTACAGATGATTCGAGGCGTAGTCCGCCAGCCGCGAGCGCTCGCCGCGGGTCAGTGTGATATGCCCGCTGTGGGTCCAGTTGCGGAAGCGGTCCACCACGTAGGTCAGGCCCGACGAGGTCTCGGTCAGGTACGGGGTGTCGATCTGCGCGATGTTGCCCAGCGCCACCACCTTGGTCCCCGGTCCGGCGCGGGTGATCAGGGTCTTCATCTGCTTCGAGGTCAGGTTCTGCGCCTCGTCCAGGATGATGTAGCGATTGAGGAAGGTGCGTCCGCGCATGAAATTCAGCGAGCGGATCTTGATGCGGCTGGTCAGCACGTCGTTGGTGGCCGCACGGCCCCATTCCCCGGCGCCCTCGGACTTGGACAACACCTCCAGGTTGTCCATCAGCGCCCCCATCCAGGGTGTCATCTTCTCTTCCTCGGTCCCGGGCAGGAATCCGATGTCCTCTCCCACCGGAACCGTGACCCGGGTCATGATGATCTCCTTGTAGGTATTGTCCTCCAGCGTCTGCGCGAGGCCGGCGGCCAGGGTCAGCAGGGTCTTGCCGGTACCGGCGGCGCCCAGCAGGGAGACGAAATCCACCTCGGGATCCATCAGCAGGTTGAGTGCGTAGTTCTGTTCGCGATTGCGGGCATTGATGCCCCAGACGCTGTGACGCGGGGTCATGTAGTCGTCGACCAGCTCGATCACCGCGGACTCGTTCGGCTGGTCGATCTCCAGCACGATCGCGGATAGCGGGTTCTCCCCCTCGCGGTAGACGAACTGGTTGGGCTGCCACTGGCTGACCAGCGGCCCGGTCACGCGATAGTAGGTACGCCCGGATTCCTGCCAGGAGTCCATCCTGGTGCCGTGCGTCTCCCAGAAATCCGCCGGCAGCTCGGTCATGCCCGAGAACAGCAGGCTGACATCGTCCAGCACCTGGTCGTTGTAATAGTCCTCCGCGTGCAGGCCGATCACCGCGGCCTTGATGCGCAGGTTGATGTCCTTGGATACCAGCGTGACCGGGGTATCGGGGTATTCCGACTTCAGCGCCTGGGCGGTGGCGAGGATGTCGTTGTCGGCCGAGGACCCCGGCAGGGAGGCCGGCAGGCTGGCGTTGAGATTGCGGGTCTGGAAGAACAGGCGGCCGCTGGGTGCGAACGTCGATTCGCTGAGGGAGTCGGCCTGCAGGGGCAGCCCGGCGGCGATCTGTTCGTGCTGCGCGCCGGTGGTGAGTTCGTCGATGAAGCGCGAGACCTGGCGCACGTTGCGCGCGACCTCGGAAACCCCCTTCTTGCCGCGATCCAGCTCCTCGAGTACGACCATGGGCAGGAAGATGTCGTGTTCCTTGAACCGGAACAGCGCCGTGGGGTCGTGCATCAGGACGTTGGTGTCCAGGACAAACAGGCGTTTCGGATCCTGGTCGGTCGCGTTCATGGCACCTCCGGAACGGGGGTAGGGTAAGGGGGTCAGCTCCCCGCGAGTTCGCGCACCGCCGCGAGGACCTCGTCCACGTGGCCCGGCACTTTCACCTTGCGCCACTCCTTGCGCAGCACGCCGTCGGCATCGATCAGGAAGGTGGAGCGCTCGATGCCGCGCACCTGCTTGCCATACATGTTTTTCATCTTGATGACAT
Source organism: Thioalkalivibrio sp. ALE16 (assembly GCF_000381305.1). Taxonomy (NCBI): domain Bacteria; kingdom Pseudomonadati; phylum Pseudomonadota; class Gammaproteobacteria; order Chromatiales; family Ectothiorhodospiraceae; genus Thioalkalivibrio; species Thioalkalivibrio sp. ALE16. The sequence continues at coordinate 4,474 of NZ_KB906367.1, read as the reverse complement.
CGAAGGCATTGCACAGCGTCTCGTCGCCATCGCTCAACAAGTCGAACGGCAGTTCCTGCTTGGTGCGGAAGTTCTCGTGGCTCTTCACGCTGTCGCGCGACACACCCAGGATCACGGCGCCGGCCTCCTGGAAGGCATCCAGGCTGGCGGCAAAGTCGCGGCTCTCGTTGGTGCAGCCCGGCGTGTTGTCCTTGGGGTAGAAGTAGAGGACCACGATCCGGCCCTGGAAGTCGGCCGGGCCCAGGGTCTGGTCGCCGGTCGCCGGGACGCGCAGGTCAGCGGGGACGGGTTGGTTGATTGCGATGCTCATCAGGCGTTGCTCCTTGATTCGTGGGTCTCGAAGCGGAAGGCCGCGTGCCCGGCGGCTTCAGGCCTTGATCGGGTCCAGCACGCCATCCACGTTCAGTTCGTCACAGAAATCCATGAATTCGCCGCGGAGACTGGCGAGGTGCTGCCCGGCGGGGATATCCACCACCATGTTGGCCGCGAACATGCGCGCCCCGGTCTGCTGGGCAATGTAGACCCGGGTCTGAACGTCGCGCAGATTGACCCCGCGGCTGGTGAAGAAATCGGCGAGGGCATTCAGCAGGCCCGGCGCATCCAGGGCTACCGCATCCACGGCATACGGCATGGCGGCCTCGGCGCGCTCCTCCAGTGGCCCGCGGCGTGCCACCACCACCAGCCCCATCTCGGCTTCGAGCCGTTCCAGACGCGATTCCAGCGTGCCGAGGGTCTTCCAGTTGCCGCTGGCACTGAGCGCCATGCAGCAGTACCCGCCCACGACCGTGATCCGGCTCGATTCGAGATTGCAGCCGGTATCCACGATCACGCGGGTCACGCTGGAGACCAGACCCGGCTGGTCGGGCCCGATCAGGTTAAGGATCAGGTGGGTATGGGCACCCGTGCCGACCACTTCAGCCATGCGGCACCCGCCGGCGGCGTGCGGGAACGGGGGCGCGCCATTCCCGGGAGGGACTCGGCATGAAAGCGACAACAGGCATGATGGCTCGCAACATACCACCTTGCCCGGGCGGCGCCAACGGCGTCGCGCCGCGCGAAACCGGGCATCGGTGGCATGCCGGCCGCGGGAATCTTGAATGCCTTGTCACCCGCCCGTTAGACTGCACCATTCCCGATGTTGGAGGAGTCGATGTTTCAAGGCAGCATGGTCGCACTGGCGACCCCGATGCACGCGGACGGCAGCCTGGACTGGCCGGCGCTGGATCGGCTCCTGGAATTCCACATCGAGGCCGGCACCGATGCCATTGTCGCGGTCGGCACCACCGGCGAATCCGCGACCCTCGATTTCGACGAACACTGCGAGGCGATTGCCCACACGGTGAAGACCGTGGCCGGGCGCCTCCCGGTGATCGCGGGCACCGGCGCGAACTCCACGCGCGAGGCCATCGCGCTGACCCGTTGCGCGAAGGAAGGTGGCGCGGACGCCTGCCTGCTGGTGTCCCCGTATTACAACAAGCCGACTCAGGAAGGCCTCTACCTGCATCACAAGGCCATCGCCGAGGCCGTCGACATCCCGCAGATCCTGTACAACGTCCCCGGCCGGACCGCGGTGGATCTGCTGCCCGAAACCGTGGAACGCCTGGCCGACATCCCGAACATCATCGGGATCAAGGAGGCCACGGCGAGTAACGAGCGGACCGCCGAACTGGTCGCGCGGGTCGGCAACCGCATGGACCTGTACAGCGGCGATGACGGCAACGGACTCGCCTTCCTGCTGGCGGGTGGCCACGGGATCATCTCGGTCACCGCGAATGTCGCCCCCCGTCTGATGGCGGCCATGTGCCGCGCCGTCCGCGAAGGCCGACCGGACGAGGCGCGCGCGATCAACCGCCAGCTGGACGGCCTGCATTCCGCGCTGTTCCTCGAGGCCAACCCGATTCCGGTCAAGTGGGCACTGCATCGCATGGGACTCATGGAGGACGGTATCCGTCTCCCCCTGACTCCGCTGTCCGAACCCTTCCATGCGCCGGTCCTGGACGCCATGCGCCAGGCCGGCATAGAGGTCTGAACCCCGACATGAAACACTCCGCCCCGCTCCGCCGCCGCGCGACGCGCACCGCCCTTGCCCTGGCCACGAGCCTCGCCATCGCCGGGTGTTCCACCTCGGGCGACCGCCAGAGCGGTCCCCAGTACGAAATGAGCCGGCAGATGGACAATCTCGAAGTCCCGCCGGACCTCATCGCCCCCGACAGCGAGCGCGCCTACCGCATCCCGGATGCGCCGGGCGAGCGCGTCAGCGCCCGCGAGATGCAGCAGGACTCCCAGGCCCGTCAGCAGCAGCGCCAGCCGGCCGACACCACCGCACCGGTGCAGACCGACGCCCGCGTCCTCCCCGAGTCCGCCGAGGTCCAGCTGATGCGCGAAGGCAGCGTCCGCTGGCTCAGCGTCGAGGCGCCCCCGGAGGAACTGTGGGATCGCCTTGCCGCCTTCTGGGACAGCCAGAATCTGCGCCTGGAACGCAACGAACCCCAGGTCGGCATCATGGAGACGGAATGGGCCGAGGACCGTGCCGGCATCCCGCTCCGGGGCAGCCAGAACATCTTCGCGCGGGCCCTTGGGAACGTATACGACGCCAACACCCGGGACAAGTACCGGCTTCGCGTCGAACGCGACAACGGGCACTCCGCGATCTACATATCCCACCGGGGCGCGTCCGAGGAGCCCGAGGGCGAAACCTGGCGCTGGGCCATGCGGCCCTCTGACCCGGAACTGGAAGCCGAGATGCTCAATCGCCTCCGCGTCTTCCTTGCCACCGGCGAAATGCCGGAAGGCAGCGCCCGGGTCGCCGAGACCATCGGGGACCGCCCGACCGAACTGCACCAGACGGAACACGAAGGCCAGCCCGTGCTGGTCATCGGCAGCGCCTTCGACCGGATGTGGACGCAAATGGGGACGCTCCTGGATCGCGCCGGGCTGCTGGTGGACGAGCAGGATCGTGACACCGGGACCTTCGAGGTGACCTATCGCCCCGACGTGGTGGGCGAAGGCGAAAGCGGCGGGTTCTTCAGTCGCATCTTCGGTCGCAGCGGAGACCGTCGCGAGAACGAACGCTACCAGGTCCGCCTGACCGACGTGGGCGACGGCGACCTCCGTATCGAGGCCCGTGATATCGACGGGGAACCCCTCCGGCGTCGCGATGCGGAATTCGTGCTGGAGCGCATCGAACAGCAGATTCTCCGTTAATCCCTCCGGGGTGCCGACGCGATGATCCGCTTCTGTTCCCTCGGCAGCGGCAGCGCCGGAAATGCCCTGGTCGTGGAGATCGGCGCGACCCGTCTCCTTGTCGACTGCGGCTTCTCGGTCCAGGAACTCGAACGTCGCCTGGCCCGGGTCGATCTTGCACCCCGCGACCTGACCGCCGTCCTGATCACCCACGAGCATGCGGACCACATCGGCGCCGCCGGCCCGCTGTCCCGGCGGTACGACCTCACCGTATTCACCAGCCCGGGCACCCGCCTGGCGGCTCGCGACGATGGCTTCGCACACGTCCAGGAGATCCAGGCCGACGCCCCGCTGGACATCGACGACGCCTGGGTCTGCCCCTTCACCGTGCCCCACGACTCGCGCGAGCCCACTCAGTTCGCCCTCTCCGATGGAGACCACCGACTGGTCCTGATGACCGATGCCGGGCATATCTCGCCCCATATGGTCGCGATGGCGAGTGGCGCGGATGCCCTCTTGCTGGAGTGCAACCACGACCCAGCCATGCTCGCCGCCGGGCGTTATCCCGCATCCCTGAAGCGGCGCATTGGCGGGGGCTACGGGCACCTACCCAATCATGCCGCCACCGAGCTGCTGCGCAACATCGACCAGTCCCGCCTCCGGCACGTCATCGGGATGCATCTCTCAACCGACAACAACGATGAGGCGCTTGCCCGAGCGGCCCTCGCAGACGGGCTCGGCTGCACCCCCTCCGACGTCGACATCGCAACCCAGGACCAGGGCTTCTGCTGGCGCACCACCGCACCCGCCTGACACGCGACCTGGCCTGACGCACCCGGGCTGGGCTGGCCGAACATCCCTCCCGCGGCATCACGCCCGCATTCGCCTGACCGCAGGGCCACTTCCGCATCGACTGAGGACACAGCGCGCTCTTACCCCGCGCCAGGCCAAATCGGCTACACCGTCCGCATCCGCCGCGCTCAGTCGGCAACCTCTGACCAGACCGGTTGTGTGCGTCAAGTTGTGCAGAAATGAGTCGGCCATGTTCGGTTGGTCCGTATGGCTCAGGCGGCCTCGGCCTGCCGGAGCAAGATCTTCTTGTGTTCTTTGAGCAGATCCATGTTCAGGTAGCGGTTGTCCTCCAGCCAGCCTTCGTGGATTTCGACGGCCAGGGCCCGCACCAGACGTAGACAGCTGTGGGTGTTGGGGAAGATCCGGACCACCCGGGTCCGGCGCCGGATCTCCTCGTTCAGCCGCTCGAGCATGTTGGTGCTCTTCATGTGCTTGTGGT
>NZ_KB906366.1:0-77066 GCF_000381305.1 Thioalkalivibrio sp. ALE16 | reverse complement strand
CGGGCCCTGGCCGTCGAAATCCACGAAGGCTGGCTGGAGGACAACCGCTACCTGAACATGGATCTGCTCAAAGAACACAAGAAGATCTTGCTCCGGCAGGCCGAGGCCGCCTGAGCCATACGGACCAACCGAACATGGCCGACTCATTTCTGCACAACTTGACGCACACAACCTGCGCGCCTCGCGATGACAGTGGGGTTCCCGCGTCATGGCGCGCCCCGCAGCACAAGCCGCCGCCACCGAGTGCCCTTTCAGCACCTCGGGCTTGGCATCCCACGCCGCGCGAAGGATCATACGCCCTGGCGTCCGCGCGGACGGACCCCCTGATCGCAACCCATCCAGCATCGAGACCGCCCATGTCGTATCTCAAGGATTTCCCCAGCCCGGAAGGCTACTTCGGCGAATTCGGCGGCGCGTTCCTGCCACCGGAACTGGAACCGCATTTCGCCGAGATCAATCACGCCTACCGCACCCTGGCGCGCTCGGGCGACTTCCTGAACGAGCTGCGCTACATCCGCAAGCACTATCAGGGTCGCCCGACGCCGGTGTACTACGCCCACAACCTGAGCCGCTCGGTAGGTGCGCATATCTACCTCAAGCGTGAGGATCTGAATCACTCCGGCGCGCACAAGCTGAACCACTGCATGGGCGAGGCGCTGCTCGCCAAGCACATGGGCAAGAAGAAGCTGATCGCCGAGACCGGCGCCGGACAGCACGGCGTGGCCCTGGCCACCGCGGCGGCCTACTTCGGCATGGAGTGCGAGATTCACATGGGCGAGATCGACATCGCCAAGGAGGCCCCCAACGTCACCCGCATGAAGCTGATGGGGGCCCAGGTGGTGCCCGTCTCCTTCGGCGGCCGCTCGCTGAAGGAGGCCGTGGATTCGGCCTTCCAGTCCTACCTGTCGCAGGCGGACGAGGCCCTGTTCGCGATCGGTTCCGTGGTCGGGCCGCACCCGTTCCCGCTGATGGTGCGCAATTTCCAGTCGGTGGTGGGCATCGAGGCGCGCGAACAGTACCTGGAGATGAGCGGTGGCGAGCTTCCGGACCACGTGGTCGCCTGCGTCGGCGGCGGTTCCAACGCCATGGGCATGTTCGCCGGCTTCATCGAGGACGAACAGGTGCAGCTGAACGGCGTGGAACCGCTGGGGCGCGGCACCAAGCTCGGCGAGCACTCCGCCACCATGACCTATGGCAAGCCGGGCATGATCCACGGCTTCAAGTGCATGCTGCTGGCCGACGAGGAAGGCAACCCGGCGCCGGTGCACTCGATCGCCTCCGGGCTGGACTATCCCGGCGTCGGCCCGGAACACTCCTACCTGAAGACCACCGAACGCGTCGCCTACCACGCAATCAACGACGACGAGACCCTGGACGCCTTCTACCAGCTATCGCGGACCGAAGGGATCATCCCGGCGCTGGAAAGCGCGCATGCCGTCGCCTGGGCCATGAAACACGGACGCGAGAACCCGGGCACGACCATCCTGGCCAACCTCTCCGGACGCGGCGACAAGGACATCGACTACGTCGCCCGCGAATTCGGCCACGGATAGCCCCTGCCACGCGGGGAACAAAATACCCGGGCGGGCACGCCCCGCCCCGGCCCGCCGGAACTTCACACCCGGTCCGGGCGGTCTCAGCCTTGCAGGCATGCGCAAAAGGGAGGGCACGCGAATGGCGGGCGGATGGGCGAAGGACGGAGCGGAGCAGGAGCAGATCGACCACACGGTGGAGGATGCCCTGCAGCGCGTGCGCAGCGAACTCCCGGCTGGTGAAAGCCTGCTCGAATGCGAGGAATGCGGCGCGCGGATTCCCGAGGGACGGCGCCAGGCCCTGCCGGGCGTGCGCCTGTGCATCACCTGCCAGGAGGCCCAGGACGCCGAGCACCACGCGACCAGCCCCTACAACCGCCGCGCCTCCAAGGACAGCCAGCTGCGCTGAGCCCCCTAGGGAGACGCTGATTGAATCGCGCGTCCGCGTTGGTGCCCCCCAGTTGTTGGAGACAAACGTTCCGAGACAAGGCGCGTCGTGCAGCGGGTAGTGGTTCTACCCGCCCGTTTTGGATGGATTCGGGGCGCAACGCAGGATCGGGCCATATTCATTCAGAATCGGGGGGCACCAACCCCACAAGCCATTGAAAGCAGGGGCTCGGCCGCCCGTTGTTGATCAAAAACGGGCGCGGGAACGGCGTTGCGGTTCCCTTGTACAGAATGACTGCACCGCAGTCACCGCGCCTTGTTCGCACGCAAAAGCGACTCGAGCGCGGACGCGCGATTCAATCAGCGTCTCCTAGAGGTATTTCATCCGCGCCCGCAGGGCATCCGGGTCGGAGACGACGTCCTGCAGGCTGGCGCCGTCGTCGCGGCTCCCCACCACCAGGCCCTTGCCCGACACCGGGATCACGTTGTCGATCTGGAAACGCCCGGTCGTCCCCCGCAGGAAGCACTCCTCGTCGAAGAACAGGCGGTCACCATCGGGACCGATCTCGTCGGACTCGAGCGTATCGAAACCGATCAGCCGCGCGATATCCTCGCGCCCTTCCACCTCCACCGCCTCGATCGTCTGCTTCTCCGGGTCGATCAGCAAGGCCTTCATGCACATCTCCTCTTTACCATGGATTGAGTTCTACCGTACCGGCTGGGGCCGCACGGGGCCACCGCATCGGGCCGCTGTCTGCCCCTATACTCGCAGGAGGTGCCCCGACGGAGGCTGACCATGACCCATACGGCCTATATCTCGCACCCCGACTGCCTGCTGCACGATCCGGGCCCGACCCACCCGGAACGACCCGGGCGGCTGCACGCGATCCGCAATGCCCTGCTCGACGAGGGCCTGCTGGAAGGCCTGATCCTGCTGGACGCGCCCCCGGCCACCGACGCGCAACTCGAGCGGGTCCACAGCCCGGCGCATGTCGCCCGTATACGGGCCAGCGCCCCGGCTCCCGGGCAGCAGACGATGCTCGACGCGGATACCGTCATGAGCAAAGGCTCGCTGACGGCCGCGCTGCACGCGGCCGGAGCCGGGGTGGCGGGCGTGCGAGCCGTCATGGAAGGGGAAGCCGACCATGTCTTCTGCGCCGTCCGCCCGCCCGGCCATCACGCCGAACGCGAGCGGGCCATGGGCTTTTGTCTGTTCAACAACATCGCGGTGGCGGCCGCCCACGCGCTGGCGCACTATGGCCTCGCGCGCGTGGCGATCGCGGACTTCGACGTCCACCACGGGAACGGGACCGAAGACATCTTCCGGGAGGACCCCCGGGTGCTCTACTGCTCTTCCTTCCAGCACCCGTTCTACCCGGGCACACCGCTGGCCGAACGCGATCACCTGATCCACACGCCCCTGGCCGCCGGCACCGACGGCGCAACCTTTCGCGCCGCGATCGAACGCGACTGGCTGCCCGCCCTGGATCGCTTTCAGCCGGAGCTGGTGCTGGTCTCGGCCGGGTTCGACGGCCACCGGGACGACCACCTGGCCAGCCTGCACCTGGCGGAAGACGACTTCGCCTGGGTTTCGCGCGCCCTGGTCGATGTCGCCGCGCGCCACGCTGGCGGGCGCCTGGTCTCCATGCTGGAGGGTGGATACGACTTCTCGTCGCTCGGGCGCAGCGCGGCGGCCCATGTCCGCGCCCTCTGCGAGCTGTCGCGCCGCTGAGGCGCCGGGCCCCTCCCTCACGCCGGTAAAACGCATTCTGGACCGGCCCTTTGCATTTTTGTGGTGCAGTGTCTTTAATCGACAGGGTTGCGACGGGCCGACATTCGGCCAAGGCAACATGCCAGAAAAAAGCCAAGGAGGAGACGGTGAGCGAGAATCCGCAGGACCTGGAAAAACAGAAAGAGGCCCTGGAAGCCGAATACGACACCGACCACGAGATTGGCGAGCAGAACATCAACCCGCTGGGGCTGGACCTGCACAACCCGGTCTTCGTGGTCAGCGCATTCCTGATCGTCGTATTCGTCATCCTGTCCCTGATCTTTCCGGAACAGGCCAACGAACACCTCGACGCCACGCGCCAGTGGATCGGCCGCACCTTCGACTGGCTGTTCCTGTCGGCCGGCAACATCTTCGTTCTGTTCTGTCTGGCCCTGATCCTGCTGCCGATCGGGCGCATCCGCATTGGCGGCCAGGACGCCAAGCCGGAGTTCTCCGTGATCTCCTGGTTCTCCATGCTGTTTGCCGCCGGCATGGGTATCGGCCTGATGTTCTGGAGCGTGGCCGAACCTGTTGGTTACTTCACCGAATGGTTCGGCACACCCCTGGGCATCGAAGGCGGGACCGAGGAATCCCGCCAGGCGGCGCTGGGCGCAACCATGTATCACTGGGGCCTGCATCCCTGGGCGATCTACGCGGTGGTCGGCCTGGCGCTCGCGTTCTTCGCCTACAACAAGGGCCTTCCGCTGACCATCCGTTCGGCCTTCTATCCCCTCCTCGGCGAGCGCGTCTGGGGGCCGATCGGTCACGTGATCGATATCTTGGCCGTACTGGCCACCATGTTCGGCCTGGCCACCTCGCTGGGCCTGGGGGCACAGCAGGCTGCCTCGGGGATGGAGTTCCTGTTCGGCATCGACTCCGGCCTGAATACGCAGGTCGCCATCATCATCGGCGTGACCATCATCGCCCTGCTGTCGATCATGCGCGGCATCCATGGCGGCGTGAAGGTCCTGAGCAACATCAACCTGCTGTTCGCCGCGCTGCTGCTGCTGTTCGTGATGGTGGCCGGAGGGGTTCTGGCGTTCCTGTCCAGCGTCGGCACTACGGTCGGCGGCTACGTGCAGTACATCCTGCCGCTCAGCAACCCGGTCGGGCGCGAGGACGAGACCTTCTACCACGCCTGGACGATCTTCTTCTGGGCCTGGTGGATCTCCTGGTCGCCTTTCGTCGGCATGTTCATCGCGCGCGTCTCCCGCGGGCGCACCGTGCGCCAGTTCGTCACCGCCGTCTTGCTGGTGCCGACCCTGGTCACGGTGATCTGGATGAGCGCCTTCGGCGGCTCCGGTGTGGACCAGGCACGCGAGGGGATCGGCGCCCTGGCCGACGGCATCTCCGACTCGTCACTGGCGCTGTTCCAGATGCTGGAACACCTGCCGTTCACGGCGATCACCTCGTTCCTGGCCATCGCCCTGGTGCTGGTGTTCTTCATCACCTCGTCGGATTCCGGTTCGCTGGTGATCGATTCCATCACCTCGGGCGGCAAGACCGATGCCCCGCAGTCCCAGCGCCTGTTCTGGGCCACCACCGAGGGCGTGGTCGCCGGTGTCCTGCTGGCGGTTGGCGGGGCCGCGGCCCTCAACGCCCTGCAGGCCGGGGCGGTCAGTACCGGCCTGCCATTCGTCATCGTGCTGCTGCTGATGTGCATCAGCCTGATGAAGGGGCTGTTCCACGAACTGGCCCTGATCCGCATCGAGGAAGCCAAGACCTGACGACCGCCACGGGCCATCCAGGGCCTTCACTCCACCCCGCGCCCGCCCGTCCGGCGGCGCGGGTTTTTCTCGTGCGGGACAACCGCCCCCGGGATCGGGCATCCTCTCGCGAATGAATCCGTCCACCCTGCCATGAGCCTGCGTAAGGCCATCGCGCGGCACCCATTGCTGGCCGGCCTGGTCTTTCAGGCCGCGCTGATCCCGCTCGCCCTGATCCTGGCCCGCGTTGCCGGGATCCCGCTGGCCGAGCGGATCGAGTGGAGCCTGGACGCCGCCGCCCTGGGCGCCCTCGCCGTACTGCCTATGCTGATCCTGCTGGGCGCGCTCGCCATCAGTGGCTGGGAGCCCTATCGTGCCCTGGCCGATCAGGTGCGGGATTTTGTGCACCAGCTCTTTCGGCACGCCCTGCCCGGTGCCGTGCTGCTGATCTCCATCCTCGCGGGCGTGGGCGAGGAACTGCTGGTGCGGGGTGTGCTGCAGGGGTGGCTGACCGAACGCTGGTCCGCCGAGTGGGCCATCGTCGCCGCCGCGGTGGTCTTTGGACTGGCCCATTCGATCAGCCGCCTGTATTTCGTGTTCGCCACGATCATCGGGCTGTACCTCGGGGTCCTGTACCACCTCACCGGCAACCTGCTGGTGGTCATCGTCACCCACGCCCTGTACGACTGGATCGTGATCCACCTGTACCTGCGTTCACGATCGACAGGATAGGCAGCGAACGCATCAGGCCAGCGTTGTCAATCGCGCGTCCGCAACATCTGCTCCATGAAGTGTCCCAGGCGGGCCGGCCGGCCGAGGTAAAACCCCTGCACCAAGTCACAGCCCATGTCGCGCAGGCGGGCCAGCGTGTCTTCGTCCTCGACCCCTTCGGCCACGACCGTCAGGCCCAGTTTGTGTCCAAGGCCGACCATGGACTCCACGATGCGCTGATGCGGGGGACTGGCGCTGAGTTCGTGGACAAAGGTCATGTCGATCTTGAGTTCGTCCAGGGGCATGCGCAGCAGCCGCTCCATGGATGAATAGCCGATGCCGAAGTCGTCCATGGAGAGGCGCAGCCCGAGCCCCTTCATGCTGTGCAGGGCGTCGCGCGCGGTGGCATCGTGGCTCTCCATCACCGCCGTCTCGGTCAGTTCGATCGTGACCTGCTCGGGTGGCACGCCCCAGAGGTCCAGCGACTGGGCCACCAGGTCCACCACCTCCGGCTCCTGCAGATCATCCGCGGAAAAGTTCACCGACACCCCGACGTCCAGCCCGGCCTGGCGGTATTCGGCGCACTGGCGCAACGCGGTGTTGAAGACCCAGTGGGTCAGACGCGGCATCAGATCGGTTCCCTCCGCTGCCCGCACCATGGTGTCCGGCCGGATCGCGCCATATTCCGGGTGATCCCAGCGCAGCAGGGCCTCGGCCGATTCCACCCGTCCCGAAGCCAGGGCGATCTGCGGCTGATACTCGAGGTGCAGGGCTCCCTCCTCGATCGCATCGCCCAGCTGCGACCACAGGTCGACGCCCTCCAGCATCGTCTCGGCGGCGTCGGGGGCATGCAGGCGCAGGCGGACCCGTTCACGCCGGGCCTTGCGCATCGCCGCACAGGCCTGGGCCAGCAGGGTCGGCGGGGCTACGCCGCGCCCGCCCCGGGACAGGGCCAGTCCGACCCGCGGCCACAGGAGCACCTCGCGCTCGCCGCAGGGGAAGGGCTCGCCCAGCACCCGCAGCATCTTGTGGCCCGCCAGCTCGGCAAATCCGCTGCCGTCCACATGGGGCAGCATGCAGGCGAGCTGGTGGCGTCCCGTCATCCCGACGAACCCGCCCGGCAAGGCGGTCGCCAGAGCCTCGCCGGCCTGGCGCAGCAACCGGTCCGTCACGTCATAACCCAGGGCGGCATCAATATCGCCCAGGCCCTCCAGATCGACCACGGCCAGGGCCGGAGAACGCGCACCGCAACCCGCCTGCAGGCGTTCGAGAAAGGCTGGATAGTCCGACAGATTCGACAACATCGCTGGGCTCCGGCATTGCGCCCGCGCGGCGCCTCCAGGAAAAGACTGAAGCCGTTCGGTCCGGCCCTGTGCCACGAACGCTGTACCGGACCAGGAGCCACTCACCTGGCACTGGGACGCCGACCGCCGCTTGTAACCAAACCGGACATTTTATCAGTCTTTTCTAGAGATAATAGCGCGCAGGATCGACTCCGTAGGCCCCGGCCGGCAAATCGCGCACGATCTGCCGTTGCGCACCCTCGGATTCCGGGTCCGTCGACCCTAGGTCGAGTTCCAGCGGATCGGGGTAAGGCTGACGCTGCGGATCCAGGATGCGCATGACCCGAGGCATGAAGCGCTGGGTCCGCCGGTGGCTCAGGACGATGGCGACCTCGCCGCTGTCCAGCTCCACAAGACTGCCCACCGGGAACAGCCCCACGCAGTGCGTGAACTGGTCGACCAGCGCCGAGTTCAATCCCCAGCGGCCATGCTCGCGCAGTTCCTTGAGCGCCTCGAAGGGCGTTCCCGCCAGGCGCTGATCCGCCAGCAGTTCCTCGTAGGAATCCACGATTGCCGCCATCCGCGCGCAGGCGCTGATCTCGTTGGCCACCAGCCCCCGCGGATAGCCGCGACCGTCCTCGCGCTCGTGATGCTGAAGGACGATATCGCGGACCTTATCGGGGATGCCGTGGGAGCGCTGCAGGATCTGCTCGCCGTACTCCACGTGCCGCTGCATCTCGCGGCGCTCGTCGGGGGACAGCCGCTTTCCCCGCTCCAGCAAGGCTCGGGGCAACTGCATCTTGCCCACGTCCATCAACAGCCCGCCCAGCCCCAGGATCGACAGCTCGCCGCGGTCCAGCCCCAGGTGCCGTCCCAGCGCCAGCAGATGCACGGACACCCGCAGGGAGTGGTCGTACAGGACATCGCCGGAATCCCGCAACCGGGCCAGCAGCAACAGGGCATCGGGGTTACGCTCCACGCTCTCGCGCAGCGCCTCCGAGGCCTCCCGCGCCGCCGCGACGCGCACCCCGGGATTGCGCTCCATCTCGGTCCGGATGCGATCGAGAATGGTACCGGCCGTGGCCCAGGCCTCGCTTGCGGCCGGGAACTCCTCGTCCACGCTGCACTGATCGCGGTAGACGGTCATTCCCCGAAACTGGGCCGCCTCGGCGCGACCGGGAACGGCTTCGGTCAGCGCCGCTTCGCGGGTGGCGGGCGCAAGTCGGGTCAGCGACTCCGGGGCACTCTTCTCCCGGTCCACGAACACGTGGCGACAATGGCGGGCCAGCTCGTCGATGTCCTCCTGCGAGCGGATCAGAATGCCCTCGACCCAGTACGGCGTATCCCGCCACGGGCGGTCGAGCTGGCTCACGTACATGCCAACCCGAAGCTCCTCAACGGAAATCTCCTGTTGTATCAATCCCCAAGACATACCAGAAAACACTCCGCTTGCCATCCGGCGGTCTCGTGACTCGCCCCCTCCGTAGTGTTACTACACTACCCACCCACGCCGACCCAGGCCAGCCCGTTAGTACGCCGGCCCTGAATCGCTAACGATCGGCACCCCCAACCCGTGCATACATCGCGATTTTGCGGGACGATGGGCGCGCAACCACGACGATCCCACGCCGGAGTGCCTCATGCCAGCCGACCAGGACACCATCCTTGGCTCTTCCCGCCAGCCGCTCAAGGCGTCCGGCAAATGGACCGGGATGGCCGGGCTGTCGATCGTGCAGCGAGAGCAGCTCGCCGAGATGGTCGTGCCCCGGGTGATCGAACACCTGGAGCGCTGCCTGGCGACGGCCCGCGACGAATGGGAGGCCGGACGCACCTGGGGCAATGTGACGGGCAATCCCCTCCTGTGGGCGAATGACTTCCGCATGTTCGAGAAGCGCGTGACCCGGGACTTCCAGGACGCCCTGATGGAGGACTTCCGCAGCCACGACTACCCCCCGCAGTACGAGTTCTCGGGGGTCGCGTTCGCGGATCAGGACGACGGTCTCAGCATCCTCGACGACTACCAGTCCACGCGGCGGTCGCTGCGGCACAAGCTGGAAGGCTCGATGCGCGAGAACAACCGCTACTCGCACTACGTGTTCACCCAGGCCGCGCGCGAAAAGAACCGCTTCGAGCATCCCAACTGGGCCCCCTGGTCACCGCTGCACTGGTACGAGCGCCTGATCGAGATTGGCGAGCTGTACTTCGGCAAGACCGAGATGACCCTGGACCTGATGCGCTCCTACCTGGACTGCATGCAGAAGACCGCGGCCCCCACCCTGGCCTTCGTGGTCGAGGCGATCGAACACTGCGGGCTGATCACCGAGACACCGGCCGCCCCCGAGTCCAGCGAAACCCTTCGCCGCAACGCCTCATGGAAACGCCTCGCCGGCGCACGCGATACCGACGCCTCCGCGGAACCGGACGCCGACCCCGCCACGACGACCTCCGGGTGGCGGCCCTCCACGCGCAAGGCCGAGGCCGACGAACCCGCGCGCATGCCCGACACCGAGGCCGACCCGGCCCAGTGGGCCGCCTGGGCCTCGAACATGGTGCAGTCCCCGGTGTTTCGCCCAGTCGAAGGCCATGGCGGCGGGCAAGCGGCGGGCTCCGGCAACGCGGCCCCGATGACGGCCTTCGTCATGCCCTCCGATCAGCCGGACCCGCGCGCCTCGCTGATGCCGTTCATCCACGACCTGCTGCAGGGGCTGTTCGACCACATCTTCCGCGAGGTGGGGTTCAACCCGGCCGTGCGCGCCGAGATCGGCGAGATGCAGTACCCGCTTGCCACCGCCGTCATCCGGGATCTCGGCTTTTTCCGCGACCGCTCGCACCCCTTGCGCCTGTGGATCGGGAGCCTGATCAACGTCGCCATACGCATCAATCCGGAGTCGGAGCCCGACAGCGAGGATGTGGAACGCTACCTGGGCTGCATCCGGCATTCGATCGAATACTTGCGCAACGAGGCCGACCGCCTCGACCGCGACAGCGCCGAGGTGCTGATGAACCAGTTCCTCGAGAGCGTGGAGAACGAGGACGCCCTCTGGCATGCCCGCCAGATCACCCAGATCGACCTGCCCAACGCCGAGGAATGGGCCGAGCAGGCCCGGCGCAACCTGGCGCTGGCCGCGCTGGAGACCGGGGCCGATCTCCCGGAGACCGCGGCCGAGGAGATCTTCCAGTCCTGGGAGACCGTGCTGGCCGTGGAGCACGACGCCGGCGAGGCCGGGGAGGCCCTGCATCGCGTGCTGCGCCAGGTCGTGCGCCACATCTGCAACATGGCCACCGCCGCCGAGGTGAATCCGCTGGTGGCCGAGGCGAAGGAACACGCCCGCGCCGCAGGCCTGGGGGACGACCGCATCCGCGACCTGGTGCAGCACCTGGGCAAGGCCCACCTCTACCGCCTGCGGGCCCCGGAGGACGCCGAGCGCTTCGACCCGCGGGCACGGCTGCAGACACGCGAATCCGTGCGCTACGAGGACGACGACCCGACACTGGACCAGGACCGCGACGACGACCACGTCTTCGCCGCGATCGGGCTCGACATCGGAGACTGGTTCGAATTCTGCGACGACGCCGGCGAGAACCCGCGGCGCCTGGCCCTGATCTGGCGCGGCGACACGACGCGGCGCTTCTTCTTCCTGTCCCTCGACGGCGTGCACGCCCGCCGCCACAGCCTGCAGGGCGTGGCCCAGGAGCTGCGCCAGGGCCGCATGCGCGCGCTGCCGGAGGACAACCCGCTGGACGCCATTATCGAGGCCCCGGGGGGCTGAGCCCCCGCGCAGCCGGATCGGTCAGTCGCGCGCCTGGCGGATCGCAAGGGCCAGCTGGTTGCGCACCGCCTTCAGCGCCCGCAGCACGCTCGCGTCCAGCGAAACGCCTTCCGGCAATTCCAGGTAAAGCAGTCCCACGCTCTGATCCCGAACCGCCAGGGGCAGCAACAGGAAGCTGCGCGCATCCAGGGCCTGCCGGAACTCGTCGGGAATATAGCGGCTGATGGAGGCCTCGTGGCTGTCACTGACGATCAGGTCCTTCTGCTGCTCCAGGGCGAGGGACAGGATGTCGCCCTTGCCCGCTACGCTCAGGCGCAAGCGACCGGACAGGGTCTCCGCGTCCTGACCAAACGCGGTATGGGCCACCAGGACCCGGTGCTCGCGGTCCGCCAGCATCAGCATGACCCGGCGCAGGCCCAACGTCTGATACAGCGTCTCGAGCGTCGTCTGGACCAGCGCGTTCAGGTCGAACTCGCCGACCATGCTGTCCAGCATGTCGGTCAGGGCCTCCATCAGCGCCGCGGCCTGAACGGCGGGCTCCTGCCCGGCCCGCGGGAGCGCATCCCCGGCTCCCGGCTCGGGTTCCAGCGCCTCCGCTTCGCCGTCATCAATGCGTACCCCCAGGTTCGCCTTCAGGCGGTTCAGCGGTTCCCGACCTTCCGGCGGCAGCTTGACCACCGCCAGGAAGTGATCCATATGCTCGCGTCCCGAGCGGATCGCCCGCTGCATGCCGCGCGCATCCACGCCCAGGGCATGTTCATAGCGCCGGCGCAGATCGGTCAGCAAAGCCCCCTGCTGGTCGCGCTCGGCGCGGGTGATGCACTGGCCCATCTCGGAGGCCAGGGTCACGATGCGATGCAGGCGCTGATCGGCATCCCGGGCCGCCGGCAGGATGCCGGACGGAGCGCGCTCTACCGATGCCACCAGCTCGCGCGGGAAATTCCAGTCCTCCAGTACGCTGCGCGCCAGCGCCTCGTAGGAGATCCCCAGCACCTGGCGGGCGGCACTGTCCTCCCCCGTGCCCTGACCCACACGGATGCGGATCTCGTCCGCTTCCTCGGGCAGGTAGTACAGCACCAGCATGCGCCCGATATCGTGGAACAGCGCGCAGACGAAGGCTTGCTCGCTCTCCACCCCGCCAACCTGCTCCGCCAGATCGCGCGCCAGCATGGCGCTGAACAGCGTGCCGACCAGGGCCTCCATCAGGCGACCGGAATGCCGGCCGCCCTTGAGGTTTTCGAACAGCACCAGCCCGAGCGCGGCCGTGCGCACCTGCTCGAAACCAAGCAGCACGATCGCGCGCGACACCGTCCGGATATTGCCGCCGAAGTTGCTGTAAAAGGGCGAGTTGGCCAGTCGCAGCAGCTTCTGGGTGGTGGCGTAATCCTTCAGCACCGCGTTCGACAGCTCCGCCACCGAACGCTTCATGGTGTCATCGGAACACTGGGTAATCTCGCGGATGTGGCTGGAGATCCCGGGAAAATCCGGCTTGCGCCGGATCTTGCGCAGGATGAAATCCTGCGACCCGGCGTCCTGCGAGCCTTCCCCCTCCAGGGCCGCCACCAGTGCCTCGCGAAACTCTCGGGCCGAGGCAAAGCGTTCCGCCGGATCGGGGCGGGTCGCCCGCAGGATCAGGGCATCGAAGCGCTCGTCGCCATTACCGGTACGACCGGATGGTGGCTCCAGCCCCGCCGCCAGCATCGACTGCCGGATCGCCTCCGGATCCTCGCCTCCAAAGGCGCGTTCACCCGTCAGCATCTCGAAGAACAGGGCCCCCAGCGAAAACACGTCGGAGCGTTCGCTGGCCGCTTCGCCTGCCAGCTGTTCCGGGGCCAGGTAGTAGGGGGTGTCCGGCAGGTGGCTCTCGCCACGGGCCGCGGCGTCGGGCAGCGCCATGCCCAGCCCGGTGATGCGTGCATGCCCCTCGGGGTTCACGGTCACGTTGGCCGGCTGCAGGGTCCCGTGCAGGATGCCCTGCTCATGGGCCGCGGCCGCGGCGTCCAGCAGCTCGCGCATCAGGGCCAGACCACGATCAATCGGCAGCGCGCCCCCGGCCAGGATCCGGTCCAGGGTCTCGCCCTCAACGTACTCGAACACCAGGTAGACGCCCTGAGCGTAGTTCCCCGCCTCGAAGATCGGCGCAATATTCGGATGCCGGAAGCGGCTCAGGCGACGCGCGTCCGCAAGCAGGGCCTGACGGGTGAGGTCGTCGGCGCCCGCCTGGGTCAGCGTGCGAATCGCGACCTGCCGGTCCAGCACCGGATCGTGCGCCACGTAGAGCCCGTCGCGGGTACTGGCACCCAGCGTCCGCAGAATGCGGAAGCGTTCAATCTCGGGAACCGCCATGTGCTCAGCCATCCGCCCGAACCCCGACCGCACCCCACCCCTGTCCAGGGCGCCTGCTCGCGCCCGGCATGCTCGGATCCATCCGTATCTCTCCCTAATTTACAGCGGACCGGCCCCATCCCGGCCCTGCGCCGATATTCCGCGGTGGATTGCCCCGCTCAATCGGCCGGGTCGCGCGCGTGTTCCTTCAGGATATCCAGCGGGATCACCGCCAGGGTCTCCTCGTGCGTGGCGCGCAGAAACACCCCGGGCGCCGCCCCCGCCCGGTAGGCCTCCAGCCAGCGCGCGGCACACAGACACCAGCGATCCCCTGCCTCCAGGCCGGGGAAGCCGAACTCCGGTACCGGTGTCATCAGATCATTCCCCTGCGCCAGGGAAAAATCCAGGAATTCGCGCGTGACCTCGGCACACACGGTGTGCATACCCTGATCGTCATAGCCCGTGGCGCAACGGCCATCGCGATAAAAGCCGGTCACCGGGTCCCGGCCGCAGGGCTCGAGCGCCCCGCCAAACACATTCTTGGAGGGAAAAGGCTGCATGGAAAACTCCCCGTTCATGGTCCCTACAGCATAACGGACACCCCCCCGCCCCATGCGAGCGACTACTCGGCCCGCGGGAATTCAGTCGGCATCGGGCCAGCCCCATTCCACCAGGTGGTTCCGCAGATTCTCGGGCCGATAGTCGGGATCCCGCTGGTACCGATCGAGGACGCTGGGATGCAGTTCCGTCGGATACCCCGGCTGGTGCAATGGACGCCGATGGCGGCGGCGCAGGCGATAGATGTGCCGCCGTGAACGATGCAGCGGGGCCAGCGGATCGGGCCGCAGGGCATCGACCAGGTGCGGCTCCACCCGCAGGCCGGCCGCCCGCGCCTGGTCGATCATCCATGCGAGCGGCGCCTCGGACGCCAGGCGCCCGTCGGCATGCGGGGCATAGCCGCCCCCCACATCGGCGTGCACCCCGCTGAACCAGACCTGCTTGAGGTCCAGCCCCGGGCGCGGCTCCCACAGGGTCGGCTCGAAGTCGGCGCGGGTCTCGTCGATCGCCATCGCATGCCGCGCGATGCGCACGTTCGGACCCAATTTGGTGTCGTAGAATTCGTCGGTGCGGTCGAACAGCCCCAGCAGGGAGAACGGGATGCCCAGGGCGCCCACCGTATCCCAGACGCCGACAAAGCGGATCTCCCGCGAGGGATGCGCATACGCCGCCCGGAACTCGCGCGAGGCCGCCCCCTCCGGCGCATGGCTGGCCGCGGTCTTTTTGTAGTGACGGAAGGCCTGTTCGATCAGGCGCGCGTCCGGGCGCCTCAGGATGCCGCAGTTGTTGATCAGCCCGCACAGGCTGCGCACGGTGTAGGCACCGCGACTGAAGCCGAACAGAAAGATCTCGCTGCCGGGGTCGTAGTTCTGGACGATGTAGCGATAGGCATCCTGGATGTTCTTGTGGATGCCCCGCCCGGTCACGCCGCCCGTTACCTTCGCGTAGTACGCCCCGACACCCCAGTCGTAGAAGACCTGCTGGGGGTCACCACTGGCATCGGCGGGCGCGATGGCCCGCGCCAGACGCAGCACGTTGGTCGGCACGTCCGACTCGACGTCCTCCTCGGGGCGATTCCAGGTCCCGTCCGCGCAAATCACGATCCGTCGTGTCATCCGCCCGCCTCCCATCCTGTTCGTAATGACGACCGCAGCCGCCGTGGAGCCTGCGACTGATCAGGAGCCAATGTCGATGCGGCGCACTCCCGGCCGCGCGTCCTCCGCACGGCGGGGGATGTCGATCGTCAGCACGCCGTTTTTGAACCGCGCCTGGATCGCATCGACATCCGCATCCCCCGGCAGGCTGAGGATCCGGCGGAACTGCCCGTAGGCCCGCTCGACCCGATGATAGCCCTGGTCTTCTTCTTTGGTCTCCTGGCGCTTCTCGCCGGAGATGATCAGGTCATCGCCGTCCACCGTCAGGTCGATCGCATCCTCCTCGATGCCCGGTACCTCGACGGTGATCCGGTACGCCTTGCGACTCTCGGCAATATCCACACTGGGCTTGAGCAGCAGCGAGGCCGTATCACGCCCGCGCCCGCCGAGAGCGGCACCGAAGAAGTCCTCGAACATCCGGTCCATCTCCCGGTGCATGCGCATCAGCGGATCACGCATGTGCACCTCCGACATCTCGCCACGCGCCGGAACCACCTCCGGGTTCGCCGCCTCCTCGCGCTTGAACCAGTTCCACGGCTTCAGCTTTTGCAGGTCCATGATCATCACCTCCGGTAGAAATCCAACCCTGTCTAGCGAATTAACTAGGTCGCCCAAAGGGACTTTTCAAGCCCGGTGAATCAAGCCCTTCGAAAGTCGGCCAGCCGCACCGACTGCCGGCGGGCACCCCAGGTGCCGGGGCGGGACTCGAAGACACCCGGGACCGATGCCCCGCAGGCGTTGCAACAGCCATCGGCGGTCAGATTCCAGTCCGACAGTTCATACCAGTCGCGCCCGATCAGGCGTTGCCCGCACCCCGCACACCAGGTGCTCTGGCCGTCCGCATCGTGCACATTGCCGGTGTACACGTGATGCAGGCCCTGCTCACGCGCGATCCGGCGTGCCCGCTGCAGGGTCTCGATCGGCGTGCGCCGGTGTTCCGTCATCTTGAAGTCCGGATGGAAGGCCGTGAAGTGCAGCGGCACATCCGGGCCCAGGTGTTCCAGGATCCATTGCGCCATCGACGTAATCTCCGCGTCGCTGTCGTTCTCGCCGGGGATCAGCAACGTGGTGATCTCGACCCAGGTATCGGTCTCGTGCACCAGCCACTCCAGGGTATCGAGCACCGGCTGCAGATGCGCCCCGGTCAGCTTGTGGTAGAAGCGCTCGGTGAACGCCTTCAGATCCACGTTCGCCGCGTCCATGGCGGCAAAGAACTCGCCGCGAGCCTGTTCGGTGATGTAACCGGCGGTGACCGCCACCGAGCGGATGTCCCGCGCACGGCAGGCAGCCGCGACGTCGATGGCGTATTCATGGAAGATCACCGGGTCGTTGTAGGTGAAGGCCACCGCGCGGCAACCCAGCGCCTCGGCCGCGCGGGCGATGGTCTCGGGATCGGCACGGTCCGCCAGGGTGTCGATCTCGCGCGACTTGCTGATATCCCAGTTCTGGCAGAACTTGCAGGCCAGGTTGCAGCCCGCCGTACCGAACGAGAGCACCGGGCTGCCCGGCAGGAAGTGGTCGAGCGGCTTCTTCTCGATCGGGTCGACACAGTAGCCGGAGGAGCGCCCGTAGCTGGTCAGCACCACGGCATCGTCGAGGTTGGCGCGGACAAAGCAGGCCCCGCGCTGCCCGGGCTTCAGCTTGCAGTAGCGCGGGCACAGGTCGCATTGCACGCGGCCATCCTCCAGGCTGTGCCAGTAGCGCGTGGCCACCGTGAAGGCGTCGTGTTCAGGGGTGTCGTTCATATCCGGTCCGGCTCGTGGTTCATGCCCTTGAATATGAGGCCGAAACCCCGATATTCAACGACATAATGTCCGACGGAGACCTCCAATGAGCGCCCCGCTCCGCGTCCGCGAGCCCGCTATCGCGGGACAGTTCTACCCGGCCGACCCCGCCGAGCTGCGGGCCACGGTCACCCGGCTGCTGGATGCCGTCCGGCCGGCACCCGACGCGGCGCCGCCCAAGGCCCTGATCGCCCCGCACGCCGGCTACCCCTACTCCGGCCCGGTGGCGGCCTCGGCTTATGCCCGCATCCGCCCGCTGGCGGGCCGCATCCGGCGCGTGGTGCTGCTGGGCCCGTCGCATCGCGTGCCCTTCCACGGGATCGCGACCACCACGGTCACGGCCTACCGCAGCCCGCTGGGCGACGTCCCCGTGGATCACAAGGCGCTGGATACCATTGCGGGGCTGCCCGGCGTCCAGGCACTCGACGTCGCCCACGGCCCGGAACACAGCCTGGAGGCGCACCTGCCGTTCCTGCAGGTGGCCCTGGGGGCCTTCGAGCTGGTACCGCTGGTGGTCGGGGATGCCCCCGCGGAACAGGTTGCGAACGTACTGGAACGCCTGTGGGGCGGCCCGGAGACCCTCGTCGTGGTCAGCTCGGATCTCTCCCATTTCCATGACTACGCCACGGCGAGCCGCCTGGATGCCGCCACCACCCGGGCGATCGAACGCCTGGACGAACACGCGCTGGGCCCGGAACAGGCCTGCGGCTGCCGCCCGCTGGCGGGTCTGTTGCGTCTGGCGCGGCAGCGGGGTCTCGCCATTACCACTCTGGACCAGCGCAACTCCGGCGACACCGCCGGCCCACGCGACCAGGTGGTCGGCTACGGCGCGTGGATGCTGCAATGACGCCGGTCATCGAACTGTCCGCGCCGGCGCGTGAGCGCCTGCTGGAACTCGCAGCGGACGCCATCCACCGGGCCGCGCACGACCATGCCGCCGACGGTATCGCGCTCGCGGAGGAGCCCGCCCCGCTTGCCGACCCGGGCGCCAGCTTCGTGACCCTAAAGCGGGGGGATGCCCTGCGCGGCTGTATCGGCAGCCTGGAGGCCCATCACCCCCTGGCCACGGATGTCCAGCACAACGCCCGGGCCGCCGCCCTCCATGATCCGCGCTTTCCCCGCCTGCGCCCGGAGGAACTCGTCGGGCTCGAGTATTCGGTGACCCTGCTAAGCGCCGCGCACCCCGTGGATGCCCCGCATCGAGAGGCCCTGCTGCAGCAGTTGCAGCCCGGGCGCGATGGCCTGGTCATCCAGGCCGGGACGCGGCGGGCGACCTTCCTGCCCGCGGTGTGGGAGCAGCTACCCGATCCCGAGACCTTCCTCGATGCCTTGCTGCAGAAGGCCGGGCTGGGGCATGACGGCTGGACAATGGGGCTCCAGGCCTGGCGCTACAGCTCGCAGGAGTTTGCCGGTGAACTTTGAACCCAGCATCACCCTTTACATCGTCATTGCCACGGTCGTGATCTCGCTGCTGGCATGGCAGAACCCGCGCTGGCTGCAGGCGATGATCCATCACCCACCGTCGGTGCAACGCGGCCAGTACTGGCGCCTGGTGACCCACGGCTTCATCCATGCCGACGGCACCCATCTCGCGTTCAACATGATCACGCTGTTCTTCTTCGGCATGGCCATGGAGCGCGTGCTGGTGCCCGAGATCGGCATGGGTGGCTTCGTCCTGTTCTATCTGGCCGCCATCGTGCTCGCCAGCCTGCCCAGCCACCTGCGCCATCTGCGCGATCCCGGCTACCGCTCCCTGGGGGCCTCGGGTGCGGTGTCCGCGGTGCTGTTCGCCTACATCCTGCTGCAGCCGTGGTCCCTGCTGTTCGTGTTCTTCATCCCGGTCCCGGCCATCGTGTTCGCCGCGGTCTATATCGGCTACTCGCTCTACGCCCAGCGACAGAATCGCGACAACATCAACCACAGCGCCCATCTATGGGGTGGCGCCTGGGGCGTGGCCTTCATGCTCTGGCTGGAGCCCGGCCTGCTGGCCCGGTTCTTCCACGAGCTGCTCGCGCCCCTCGGCTGACCCCAATACTTGTCCGGAGCGCCGCGTCCGCCTAGCCTGCGTGCCTTCTTTCGGCCGCTACGAGATCCCGCCATGCAAGACGCCATCGCCACCCTGCCCAAGGTCGAGCTGCACCTGCACATCGAAGGCACACTGGAGCCCGAGCTGATGTTCGCCCTGGCCGAGCGCAACGGGGTCGAGCTGCCGTACGCCTCGGTCGAGGACGTGCGCGCGGCCTACCAGTTCCACGACCTGCAGTCCTTCCTGGACATCTACTACGCCGGCGCCCGCGTGCTGCTGACCGAGCAGGACTTCTACGACCTGACCCGGGCCTACCTCGAACGCTGCCAGGCGGATCACGTCCACCACACCGAGATCTTCTTCGACCCGCAGACGCACACCGAGCGCGGCGTGGCATTCGCGACCGTCATCGACGGCATCCGCCGGGCGCTCGCCGATGGCGAGCGCGAACTCGGCATTACCAGCCGGCTGATCCTCTGCTTCCTGCGTCATCTGAGTGCGGACGCGGCCATGGAGACCCTGGAGACGGCCCTGCCGTGGCGCGAACACATCCATGCGGTCGGCCTCGATTCGGCCGAGCTGGGCAACCCGCCCGAGCGCTTCCAGGCGGTGTTCGACCGGGCCCGTGCCGAGGGCTTCCCCGCGGTGGCCCATGCCGGTGAGGAAGGCCCGCCGGAATACATCTGGCAGGCACTGGACGGGCTGCAGGTCGCGCGCATCGACCACGGGGTGCAGGCCGAACAGGACCCGGCGCTGATGGAGCGCCTGGCCCGCGACCGGATCCCGCTCACGGTCTGTCCGCTGTCCAACATCAAGCTGTGCGTCTTCGACCGCCTGGAAGACCACAACCTGAAACGCCTGATGGACGCCGGGCTGTGCGTCACCATCAATTCGGACGACCCGGCCTATTTCGGCGGCTATGTGGGGGAAAACTTCCGCGCGACCGCCCAAGCCCTGCAACTGGGTCCCGACGACCTGGAACGCCTCGCGCGCAACGCCATCGACGCCGCGTTCCTGGAGCCCGAAGCACAGCAGCGTCTGCACGGCGAGATCGACGCCTGGCGCACCCGTCTCGCGGACTGACGGCGCTCGACGACTTCTCTACCCGGAAAACCGGAGCGGACGCGCCGGCAGGCGACCCTGCTCCACCAGGCGCTCGATCCGCGAGAAGACCTCGCCGCGACCGAAGGGTTTCTTCATGAAGTCATCGGAGCCGATGCGATCGAGGAAGAACTGCTCCACCGCGTCCTCGTTGCCGCTGATCATGATCACCGGCACCTTCGCGGTCACCGGGTCCCGGCGCAGCTGACGCAGCATGGCAAACCCGGTCATCCCGGGCAGGATGATGTCGAGAAAGATCAGGTCCGGCGGGTTCTCGCGGGCCAGCGCCAGGGCCTGCTCGGCATCGCCGGCCCCCACCGGCTCCATCTCGTTTTGCCGTAGCATGCTGGATAGCAGTGCGACCACGGTGCGCGAATCATCCACCACCAGCACACGCAGCCCGCGCGCGGCCTCCCGGCGTGCCTTCCTGCGCCGTTCGCCAGCCTTGCCAAAACGCAGCAGACTCCCCATTCGCTGCAGATAGCTCATGCCGGACTCCCTTCCTGATCCATAGGCTAGGCGCGCTCGCCCGCCTGGCTGCATTGTTCCTCCCCCCGCAGGCCCTGTCCACCGCGCCCGTTGCTTCGGTTTGAACAGCAGCGCAAAGGCGCGCATCATCCGGGTTTTCGTGCGGATGCCTGAACGGAGTCGGAACCCGCCATGAAGACCAATACAGCCCGGCCACAGCCCACGCGCGCGCCCCTGCGGCGCCCGGCCGCGGGAGGCCCGGCATGAAGATCCTCGTCGTCGACCGCTCGCGGGTCTTCCGGGCGCTGTGGAGCCGCATGGTCCTGGCCGCCGGGCACAAGCCGATCATGGCCAGCAGCGGGGCCGAAGGGCTTGCCCGCATCGAGGAAAACGACCTGGAACTGGTCTGCGCCTCGATCACCCTGCCCGACATGACCGGCGTGGAATTCTGCCGCCAGGCCCGTGCCAGGGCCGCCGGCCATGACCTGCCCCTGATCCTGCTTACGACCCAGCACGACCACGACATCCGCCGTCAGGCATTCGAGGCCGGCGCCACCGACCTCCACGACAAGACCAACATCCGTGACCTGTTCCATCAGGCCGCGCGCTACGGGCGGCCGGTGGAACACGCCCACGAGGGGAACGTCCTGTACGTGGAGGACAGTCCCACCGTCGCCCGCGTGATGATCCGCATCCTCGAGGGAATGGGCCTGGAGGTCGCGCACTTCCGCAGCGCCGACGAGGCCCTGCAGGCCTTTGACCGGGGCACCTGGGACCTGGTGCTCTCCGACATCCTGGTGGAGGGCGAGATCAGCGGGATGGGGCTCGTCAGTCGGCTGCGCCAGCAGTTCCCCGACAAGACCAGCCTGCCTATCGTGGCCATGTCCGGCCTGGACGACCAGAACCGGCGCGCCGAACTCTTCCGCCTCGGCGTCAACGACTTCGTGACGAAACCCGTGCTGGAGGACGAGGTCCGCGCCCGCATCGGGAACCTGCTGGCCAACAAGCGGTTGTTCGAGGAGGTCCAGGACCAGCGCCAGAAGCTCTACGACATGGCAATGATCGATCCGCTGACCGGGCTCCGTAACCGCAACGTCCTGGCCGAGTGCGCCGCGCGTTTCTTCGCCGAAGCCAACCAGAACGACATCCCGCTCAGCCTGATCCTGCTGGACATCGACCACTTCAAGCAGATCAACGACACCCATGGCCACCTGGTCGGGGACGAGGTCCTGGTCGGCGTCGGCGAACTCCTGCGCACCACCGGACGCGAGAGCGACGTGGCCCTGCGTTTCGGGGGCGAGGAATTCCTCCTGTTACTCCCGGAATGCGACCTGTTCGATGCCCACACCCGCGCGGAGGAGCTGCGCCAGCAGCTGCGTGAACTCGAACCCGCCGGGCTGACCATTACCGCAAGCTTCGGCGTCACCAGCCGCCCGGCCGGGCGCGAGGTCAGCATGAACGACCTCTTCCGGGTCGCCGACCAGGCCGTCTACCAGGCCAAGGGCGAAGGCCGCGACCGCGTGGTTTCGCGTACCCTGTACGGCCCGGGCGGACCCGACCTGCCGGACACCCCACCCGATGCTGCCCCGGGGGCCGGACAGGCAAGCCCGCACCCCGTCAGCTAGGGAGACGCTGACTGAATCGCACGTCTGCGTTGGTGCCCCCTGTTCCCCGATCCAGCGTTGCGCCCCGAATCGATTAGAAACGGGCGGGTAGAACCACTACCCGCTGCGCACCACGCCTGGTCTCGGACAACCCGGGGCGCCAGCGCGAGCGTGCAGATCAATCAGTGTTCCCCTTGGTCTCCGGCTTCGAGGCGTTGATCGCGCGCTGGAATACCCAGCTCTTGATCTCGCGGATCTGCTCCACCATGGTCCGCGACAGCGGTACCGTGTTGATCACGTTGCGAATTACGTCGCGCTGGTTGAATACCCGGCCCTCCTGGTAGGCGTCGATGCGCGCCGATTTCACCGCCTGCTCGATCTCGGCCCCGCTCCAGTCCTCGGTACTGGCCGCCATGTAGTTCAGGTTGAAGTCCTCGAGGTGGCCGCCATGGCGCTCGATATGGATGCGCAGGATCTCCTTGCGCTCCTCCACGTTCGGCAGGTCGAGGAAGAACAACTGGTCAAAGCGCCCCTTGCGCATCAGCTCGGCCGGGAGCTGCTGGATACGGTTCGCGGTCGCCGCCACGAACACGCGTGGCGACTTCTCCTGCAGCCAGGTGAGGAAGCTCGAGAAGATATTCACATTGCCGGCGCTGCCGGCGGCGTGGCTGTCGAAGCCGAAGGCGTTCTCCAGCTCGTCCACCCACAGCACCATGGGCGCGATCTCCTCCGCGATACGGGTGGCCCGGGCAAAGGCGTATTCCGGGGTGCCGAAACTGCCGGACAGCACCAGGCTCATGTCCAGCCGCACCAGCGGCAGCCCCCAGGCGGTGGCGATGGCCTTGGCGGCCATGCTCTTGCCACAGCCGCTGACCCCCATGAACAGCACCCCGGCTGGCAGCGGAACGTTGTCGTTCCAGGCCTTCTCGGTGAACAGGTCGGCGCGCGTGCGCACCCATTCCTTGAGATTCTCCAGGCCCCCGATGTCCTCCAGCGAGCGCTGTGGCGGATAGAACTCGAGACAGCTCTCCTTGCGCAGGATCTGGCCCTTCTCCTCCTGGATCTCGGCCAGCATCTCGGCCTCGGGCAGGGGCTGGCCGCGGAACAGCCGCGCGCTCAGATGCCCGACCTCGTTCAGGGACAACCCGCGCATCCCCGCCGCGAGGCGGAACAACTGCTCGCGCGGGATCGCCTCGGCGCCATGGGTGTGCTCGAGCTGCTCCAGCACCTCGGCCTCCGAGGGCAGGTCCACCTCGACCAGGAAGACCTCCTTTTTCAGGATCTCCGGCAGCTTCAGCAGCGGACAGCTGAGGAACACCACGTTGCGACCCTTCTTCAGCTGGTAGTAGAGATCGCGGACCCCGCGCACCAGTGCCGGGTTGTCGTCGAACCAGGTGGGCAGGTCCTTCAGCAGGACCATGCGCGGCGCTTCCGTCTCCCCTGCCGCCACCCGCGCCACCGCCGCGACCGGATCGGTGGTCGGCGCGCCCGGGGCATCGTGTTCGCCGAACCCGTGGCTCGCCGACCAGACCTCCAGGTGGCCATCCTCGCCGTAGAACGAGCGCGCGACCGAGCGCAGCAGCCGCTCCATGCGGTCCTCGTCCCAGCCCAGCAGGTAGAACACCGGATAACGCGACTTGAGCCCGCGCAGGATCTTGTGTGCCGTCCGGTTTTCCAGCTTCTTGCTCAATCCGTCGCTCCTTCGCGGTACCCCGCCGAGTGTACCCATCCATCGCGGCAATGCGAGGGAAACACGGATCATCCACGCCACCCGTGCGCATCGTCTACCCTGAGACCATCGTCCCGCCGCAGCCACGGAGAACCCATGCCGCCAGTCCACCACCGGATCACACGCGCCACCCTGGGGCGTGGCGTGCTGGTCCTGCTGATCGCGCTGGGCATCGGCAGCGCGCTGTGGATGGGGGACCCGGCCCGCCTGCTGGCCTGGGGCGAGACCTTCGCGGGCGGCCCCTGGGCCACCGCCGGGCTGGTGCTCCTGATGGCGCTGATGCTCGTCTTCGCCCTGCCGGGCACGCTGGTCATATGGCTGATTGCCCCGTTCCATCCGCCGCTGGTCGCCGTCGGCCTGTTGCTGATCGGCAGCACGAGTGGTGCCTGGGGGGCCTACCGGGTCGCCGCCCGCCTGGCGCGCACCGAACGCGATGGCCGCGAGGACAACTGGCTGACGGATTTCCTGCGGCGCCACGGCCACGTCGCCACGCAGATGGCGCTGCGGGTGTTCCCCGGTTTCCCGCATTCAATGATCAACTACGCCGGCGGGGCCCTCGGCCTGCCACTGGGCGGCTTCCTGCTGGCGGCCGTGCTCGGCCTGGCCGTCAAGTGGGGCGTCTACGCCACCGCCATCCACGAGGCCACGGATGCCATCACCACCGGCGAGGTCCTGCAGGCCCGGACCCTCCTGCCGCTGGTCGTCCTGGCGATCTTCCTGTTGCTCGGCTCGGTGCTGCGCTACTGGATTCAGCGCCAGCACTCGCGCCGGCGGGCGGGCCGGCCATGACGGCGTACCCATGCGGTCGCCCCCCTCAAACCGAGAACGGTTTCCCGCTACACGCCCGCAAACCTGTCACCGTCCTCCAGGTTCGTTAGACTGTCGTCCCGCATTCCAGCACGCCCTCTACGTGACTCGAGAGCCCTCCCCACAACCCTGTTCGGACATCGGCGACGTCAATCAGCGTTTCTATGATGGCCTGTGGGCGGATACCCGCCTGGTAGCCCCCGAGCGCTTCAATACCTGGACCCTGGTCTCCAGTCTCGCGGCATCCCGTGAGCGCCGCCTCGAAGTGGGGCCCGGCATGCGCCCGCGACTGCCCATCGCGGACACCCACTTCGTCGACATCAGCCCGCCGGCCCTGGCCGCACTGGACCATCGGGGCGGTGTCACCCAGACCGCCCCGATCTCCGCCCTGCCCTATGCCGACGACCGCTTCGACCTGGTGTGCGCACTGGACATCATCGAACACGTGGAGGACGACGAGGCGGCCCTTGGCGAACTCTCGCGGGTGGCCGCGCCCGGGGCCCGGGTGCTGCTTTCGACCCCGCTGCACCCGGAGTACTGGACCCCGTTCGACGACATCGTCGGCCACTACCGGCGCTACGAGCCGGCGCATCTGATCCAGCTACTCGAACGCCACGGGCTGACGATCGAACAAAGCGCGATCTTCGGGATGAAGCCGAAATCCTCGCGCCTCACCGACCTCGGGATGTGGTTCCTGCAGCGACACCGGCCCGTCGCCATGAAGGTCTACAACCGTTTCCTGATGCCCCTGGGCCTGCGCCTGCAGAAGCCGCTCGCTCTGAGCCCCGGCATGGTGCCCACCGCGGGAGTGGAAGAGGTCTTCCTGGTCTGCCGCCGCGAACCCTGAGATCCGCCGGCCGCGCCCCGGGCCAGCCAAAAACCCGGCCTTTCCTCATGCCCGCTTGAAGGAACCACCCGCCCCGGCGTAATGTCTCCTGAAGCAAGACTCCCGAGAGACCATCCGATGCTCGATCTGCTGCGTTCACGTTCCACCTACCGCGATCAGCGCTTCCAGCTGTCCCTGCTGGTGCTGGCCACGGGCTTCGTGCTGACCGTGCAGAACCCCGAGGCACAGGAATCCGCCGCCGAGCTGTTCTCCAAGGTCGAGTTCCCGAATCTGGCCCAGGTCCAGGACATGCGGCCGCAATTGCCGCCGCCGTGGATGGAAGGCGACCAGTTCGTCAGCGAGGACAGCGAGTCCACACCCGTCGTACCCCTGCTGGAGCGCACCGACGCGCGCTCGCCCGACCCGCGCGAGCGCCCGACGCGCTCAACCGGCGAATAGCGACTCGGGCGCGGCCACTTACAGCCCCGCCGCGCAGACCCGGTTGCGCCCCTCGCGCTTGGCGCAGTAGAGCAGCCGGTCCGCCTCGCCCAGCAGAGCCTCCGGGGTCGTCGAACGCGCCCCGCTCACCGTACTGACGCCGAGACTGACCGTCACCGAAGCGGTCACGTTGTCCGGATGTTCCAGTTTCAGGGCCTCCACCTCGCGGCGCACCCGCTCGCCGACCGCGCGGGCACCCTCCAGCGTAGTGTCCGGCAGGATGCAGGCAAATTCCTCACCCCCGTAGCGCGCAACCAGATCCGTGGGCCGGTGGGCCGCTTCCCGCAGCACCCGGGCTACCCGGCGCAGGCAGTCGTCCCCGCGCTGATGCCCGAAGCGGTCGTTATACGGCTTGAAGTGGTCGATATCGATCATCAGCAGTGCCAGATTCACCTCGCGGCGAGAGCGGCATTCGCGCTCCAGCACGGCGTCGAATTCGCGTCGGTTCGCCAGCCCGGTCAGGCCATCCACCCGCGCCTGGCGCGCCAGCTCGGCCTCCGCCTGCTTGCGGGCGAACGTTCCGGCGATGATGTCGGCCACCACCTGCAGGGTGGCGATCTCTTCGGGGCTCCATTCGCAGCGCCGGTTCACCGAGTCGAAACCCAGCATGCCGAAGGCGTTCTGATCACTGATCAGCGGGATCAGCAACAGGGACTCGATCATCTGGCGGCGGAACTCGGCCTGCTCCACCGCGGCCTCCGGGGGGAGGTCGTCCACATCGGGCACGTGCACGGTATCGCGGCGCCGGATGTGACCGGTCACCCACCCATGGGACTCCATGGGAATGCCCTGCATCTGGTCGAGGAACGGCTGGACGCCGGGGGCACACCACTCATGCACCAGGTCCATGGTCGCCCCGTCCGGACGGAACCGGATCACATAGGCACGGCCCGTCTGGAAGAACTCGCCGAGGTCCCGAAGTACCTCCGTTACGGCCGCGTCCACTGCGTCCGCCGCGAGGTCGGCGAACCGGGCGGAGATCGCGGACACCAACGCCTGCAGCCGCTGCTGGCGCTGGGCCCTTGCCTCCAGGTGCTTGCGGCGGGTGATGTCCTCGGCGATCGCACTGGCCCCGATGAGCGTGCCGTCATCATCGAAAAACCGCTGGGCCGCCCACGACAGCGTGCGCGCCTCGCCGCTGCGCGTCCGGATCGTGGTCTCCAGACCCGCAATCTCGCGCCCGTCGCGAATGATGGCCTCCACCTCCTCCTGGATCGCCGCGCGATAGTCAGCGTCGGGGTAAAGCCATTCCCAGATCGCGGCATGCCCCACGACGTCCTCGCGCCGATAGCCGCTGATCCGCTCCGCCGCGCGATTCCAGAGCGTCACCCGCCCCTCGGTGTCCAGGGTGTTCACCCACACCGGGGCATGCTCGATGATCAGGGTGTGGAAACGCGTGTGGAGATCGTCCGCCATGGCCATCCTCGCACAGGGATACCTGTCGGCACGCACCGCGCAATCGTTCGACGGAGCCCGTCCACGATGCTCGCCCATACTCTGGAGGGTAGCAACATTCCCGCCGCGCGGGTCCCGCGCTCGCACCTTTGTTAGGCTCTCCGTCCCATCCGTACACCACGCCAGACCGCATGACCGATACCTTCAAGGCCCTGATCCTCGAACACACGCCCGATGGACCGCGGGCGACAATCCGCCCACTCCAGCTCGATGACCTGCCCGCCGGCGAGGTCCTGCTGCGGGTGCACTATTCCGGGCTGAACTACAAGGACGGCATGATCCTGCAGGGCCAGGGGAACCTGGTCCGGGACTACCCGCACGTGCCGGGCATCGACCTGGCCGGCACGGTCCTCGAGTCCGCGGACCCACGCTACCGCCCGGGCGACCCCGTTGTGCTGACCGGCTACCGAGTGGGCGAGACCCACTGGGGCGGCTACGCCGAACGCGCCCGCGTGCAGGCGGACTGGCTCGTCCCGCTGCCTGCGGGCTACAACGCTTGCCAGGCCATGGCCGCGGGCACCGCCGGCTTTACCGCCATGCTGGCGATCCAGGCCCTGGAGGACCACGGCCTGCAGCCGGACGCCGGCGAGGTCCTGGTCACGGGTGCCTCCGGCGGCGTGGGCAGTATCGCCGTACGTCTGCTGGCCCGCCTGGGCTACACGGTCACCGCCGTCACCGGCGGCGCGGAGAACGCCGACTACCTGCAACAGCTGGGTGCGTCGACGATCCTGCCCCGCGCCGACCTGGCCGATGCCCCGACCAAGCCCTTGCTGCGCGAACGCTGGGCCGGCTGCGTGGACACGGTGGGGGGCGACATGCTGGCCCATGTACTCGCCGGCATGGGCTATGGAACCTCGGTGGCGGCCTGCGGCCTGGCCGGGGGGCCACAGCTCAAGACCACGGTCCTGCCGTTCCTGTTGCGCGGCATCAACCTGCTGGGGATCGACTCGGTGCTGTGCCCCGCCGAACGACGGCGAGAGACCTGGGAACGCCTGGCCGCATTGCTCCCCGGCCACGATCTGGAGGCGATGGCCACCGAGATCGGGCTGGACGACCTGCCGCATTACGGCGAGCAGATCCTCGCGGGACAGATTCGGGGACGCACGGTAGTGCGCCTGGATCCGCAAGTCGCTGGCGACTCCTGATATCCCCGGGCCACCTCGAACCGGCTATGCTCGCGGACAGACCACCCCGGAGATCCCCATGACCGTACTCGCGTCCCGCCTGAAGTCCATCCGCGACCGCCTCGCCGAACTGGAAGCCATGGCCCGGGAGGACCGAGCGGAGGCCGCCCACCGCCTCACCGCCGAACTGACGCGGGAACTCAATCAGGCGCTGGAGGAGGCCTCCGGCTCCACGGACGGCGAGCCCGCGCCGACATCCGGCGAACCCCGTCCGCCGCGCGACCCGGTCGAGAAATGCCCGCGCTGCACCCTGCGCAGTTTCACCTTCCAGGACGGCACCATCCGCGAACGCCCGGACGAACCGGGACACTTCGAGGCCCAGTACCAGTGCATGAGCTGCGGCCACGAGGCCTGGCGCCGACTGGGCTAGCAAACACGGGCCGCTGGACGCCGGGCCCGGACCCACGTCTACACCTGCCCCCGCGTCCAGCGCACGATATCCGCCGCGCCCATGGCCCCCGCCTGGCGGGCCAGCTCGCGGCCGCCGCGGAACAGCGCCAGCGTCGGGATGCTGCGGATCCCGAACTGCTGCCCCAGATCGGGTGCTGCCTCGGTGTTCACCTTGGCCAGCCGCACGGTGGGCTCCAGCTCCCCCGCCGCCTGCCGAAACTGCGGCGCCATCATCTTGCAGGGACCACACCAGGGCGCCCAGAAATCGACCAGCAGCGGGATATCGTTGCGCTCGACGTGCCGCCGGAAATTCGTGCTCGTCAGTTCCGCCGGTTCGCCGACGAACAACGGCTGGTGACACTGGCCACACTTCGCCCCGGCGCCAAGGCGCGCGGCGGGGATTCGATTGACCGCATCGCAATGCGGACACACCACATGCAGGGACTCACTCACAGCAGCACCTCGCCATTACCACCCGACGGACCACTTCATTCTACTCCGCGCCGCGGCAGCAACCACCCGAACAGAAGATGGGTCAACCACCAGACCCCGGTACAAAAAGCCATCACCACGCCCAGCCACGTGACCGGATGCATCCACTCCTGGACCTGGCCGCCCGGCCCCAGGACCCAGTTCACGTTGTTCTCGGGGTCCGCCAGCGCAAAGGTCAGCAGCAGGATGGCCCAGCCCAGAACCGCCATGTAGCGCCAGGCGCGCGGGTCGTAACCCAGGCGCCAGACCAGCCAGATCAGCACGAACGGCAGCGGCAGGTGGTACAGCGACAGCAGGCGCACGAACAACGGAATCTCGGGGTTGAACATGTAGTGCACGATGCCCAGCGGCGCCCAGCCCCAGACCAGCATGCTGAGCAGGAAGTCCAGCACCCAGCCCAGCTCCAGCAGCACTACGGCCACCAGCATCATGCTGGCCAGGCGACGGCTCTCCAGCCAGGCCGCGAGCAGCCCGCCCAGCAGCGCGACGTTGGAAAACCACAGGAAATTGAACCACCCGTGCACGGCCGCGTAGATCGGCACCAGCACCAGCACAAAGGCGAGATAGGCCCACTTGAACCCACGGGGAATCCTGTCGGCCCGCACACTCGAATACCCTGATTCCAAAAGGCTTGCCCCCGGATGCATTCCGGCTCAGGGTAGCAGGATGCACCTCACGATTCGGAAGTACGCCACCCCATGAAGCCGCTGCTGGTCCTGCTCCTCGCCCTGTTGCTGTCCGCCGCGCCGGCGCCTCTGATGGCGGAGCGCGCCGATTCGTCATCGCCAACCATCGGGCTGGCGCTGGGCTCGGGCGGCGCCGGCGGCCTGGCGCATATCGCCATCCTCCAGGTGTTCGACGACCTCGAGATGCACCCCGACCGCATCACCGGCACCAGCATCGGGGCCGTGATCGGCGGGCTGTATGCCGCTGGGCTGGATGCTGAAGAGATCCTGGACCTGTTCGATGACTTCGCCGGGTCCGAACTCGACGCCCTCACCGGGCTGGCACGCTCCGACATCAAGCTGCTGGACCTGGTCCCGCTGCGGCTGGGCCGCAACGCCCTGTTCGACTCCAGCGAATTCCTGCGCTTTCTCGCCGATCACACCGAGGCCCGTGACTTCGACGACCTGCGCATCCCGTTCTCCGTGGTGGCCACCGACTTCCGCAGTGGGGACAGCGTGGTGATCGACGAGGGCGACCTCTTCGCCGCCATCGGCGCGAGCATGGCCGTTCCGGGACTGTTCGAACCGGTGCAACATGGCGATGACCGCTACCTGATCGACGGAGGCGCCTCCAACCCGCTGCCCTACGACCTGCTCCAGGGCCAGTACGACTATGTCATCGCCGTGGATGTCTCCGGCAACGGCGCGCAGAACGACACCGAGGACATCGGCATCACGGACCTGCTGTTCAAGAGCTTCAGCATCATGCAGGGTTCCATCATCCGCCACATGACCCGGCTGGATCCGCCCGATCTTTACCTCGTCCCGGACACCGGCGGCATCCGCCTGCTGCACTTCAACCGCATTGACGAGATCCTCGAAAAGGCACAGCCCGCCGCCGACGAACTGCGCGAGCAGCTCGAGTCCCGGGGGCATCCCCTATAATCGCGGCATCGGTCGCAACGGAGGTGACCCCGCGGGAATCCAGGAGCAGCGTGGCCCACGACCCCCCCAATCCCTCGCCCGATCCCAACGACCCGTTACCGGAACCCGGCGACGGGCGCCATGAACTGTGGTTTACCCGGCGCGGCGAGCATATCTGCGGCCCCTACCCCCAGCGCTCCATCGGCCGCTTCCTGATCCTGGGCCGCCTGTGCCCGGATGACGAGGTCAGTCGCGACGGCGAGACCTGGTGGCGGATCGACCAGCGCCCGCACCTGATCCCCGAAGAGCTGCAGAACGCCCACACCCCGGAGGGTCGCGAACGCCTGGAGCAGGCGCGCCTGCGCGAAGACGAACGCCGCCGCGAGCGGCGTCACGACGACCCGCCGCCCGAGATCCGCGACCGCCGCAAGGGCGACCGCCGCTGCCCGGAATCACCGGAGACCCTCTCTCACCGCCAGCAATGGGCCGAGATCCTGGAACAACCGCCACCGCCCTGGAGCGGCTGGATCCGCGGGCCGCGCCCCTGGATCGTGGGCGGCTCCGCGGTTGCGCTGGCCCTCGCGCTGCTCATCGGTTTCGGCATCACGCTCGAACGCGACCCGGGACCGGACTGCGCAGCGGCACCGGCGCCCGGCATCAACTGGAACTACTGTGACCGGGCCGGCGCCGACCTGCGTGGCGTCGACCTGACGGGCGCATCCCTGCACAACACCCGCCTGGCCGGCGCGCGCTTGCACGGTGCCCGCCTCACGGACGCCGATCTGCGCTTCGCCGATCTCACCCTGACCAGCCTGGAGGGTGCGGATCTCGCCGGCGCCAACCTGACCGGGGCGGACCTGATCCGGGCGCACCTGGTCGACGCCAACCTCGAGGACGCCAATCTCGCGCATGCCAACCTGACCGGGGCCGACCTCGCGGGCGCACGCCTGGACGGGGCCCGGCTCGGGCGCAGCATCTGGACCGATGGCCGCATCTGCGCCCGCGACTCCGTCGGGACCTGCGACTAGCCCCGATCTCCCTGCGCACCCACTTCGGACTCCAGGTCGATCCCCAGTTCCCGGGCGACTTCCGCCCAGTAGGGTTCCGCCTCGCAGGAACAGCAGTCACAGGACGCGGTCACGCCTTCGTGCATGCTGAGGCGGCTGCGCGGCGCGGCAACAGCGGCTTCGGCCCGTGTTCCGGGCTGGGTGGGTTCCGTCTTCGTGTTCATCGGGCACCCCCGAACCGACTGGTATCCCTTCGAGCATAGACGGCTCCGAATGCCGCGCCAAAGCGCCGCGCCCGCCCCGGAATTCGTCCGGGCGCATGCTAAGCTTCAACTGTCCCGCCTCTTCCACGGCCACCATGATCACACGACGCGACAAGGTCCTGCTCTCGGTCTCGGCCGCGGCCCTGCTCGGCATCCTGCTGCCGCTCGCCGCCCTGGCCTGGTTCCTCTGGCAGGAGTCCGTGGTGGCGGAGGAAAAACGCCTGGCCGAACTCGCCCAGCGCCTGGGCGAAGGGACCGAGGCGACCCTGGTCGATGCCCGCGACCTGCTGGACACCCTGAACCAGCTGGAGATGGAGCCCTGCTCGCCGGAACACCTGGAACACCTGCAGGATGTGGCGATGGCCCGGCCGCATGTACGGGCCATCGGCTACTGGCGCGCGGCGGAACGCCAGTGCGGGGCCGGATTCGTCCAGGGCGAGGCCCTGACCCCGCCCCGGGCCAGCCGCATCTATGACAGTGGCGTGATCGCCTGGTGGCCGAGCACGGCAACCGCCGTGGGCGGTGTCGAGCTGTTCCTGATGCGCTTCGGACAGCACGAC
Source organism: Thioalkalivibrio sp. ALE16 (assembly GCF_000381305.1). NCBI lineage: Bacteria > Pseudomonadati > Pseudomonadota > Gammaproteobacteria > Chromatiales > Ectothiorhodospiraceae > Thioalkalivibrio > Thioalkalivibrio sp. ALE16. The sequence continues at coordinate 44,086 of NZ_KB906366.1, read as the reverse complement.
GTGGCCATCGACCCGCGGCTGCTGATGCCCCCCGGCCTGCTGGACAGCCAGCAGGTTGGCCTGTGGGTCGAAGGCCTGCCCATGACACGCCATCCAGCCGACGCGGACCTGCCGTCGCCCGACGCCACGCCCGCCGGTCTCAGCGTCGACCATGCCGCGGGGCGCCTGGTCAGCCACTTCTCCCTGGATACGATCTTTCCCATCGACATCATCGCGGCGCAGCCACTGGCGGCCTTCTGGGAGCGCTACCTGCCAACCCTTGTCGTGGCCGGGATCTTCGGGCTGCTGCTGGTGGCATTGTGGCTGCTCCTGGTGGTGCACTACCTGCGGCGGCGCCTGAGCCTCGCCAGCGAGTTGCGCGAGGCCATCGCCCGCGACCGCCTGAGCGTGGAATACCAGCCCATCGTCGACCTCGCCGATGGCCGCTGCCGGGGGGCGGAGGCCCTCGCACGCTGGCACCGCGAGGGCGACGAGACCATTCGTCCGGATGTGTTCGTGCCCCTGGCCGAGGACACCGGACAGGCCACCGACCTGACCCTCGCGATCCTGCGCGCCATCCTCCACGACCTGGGGGATCACCTGCGGGCGCATACCGAACAGACCATCAACCTCAACATTACCGGCCACGACCTGGCCTCCGATCGCTTCGGGGACGCCCTGCGCAAGGCCCTGCGCGAGGCCGGCGTTGCCCCCGCCTCGATCAAGCTGGAACTGACCGAACGCTCGCTGCTGAACGAAGACGCCGTACGCGGCCGCCTGCGGGAACTGCGCGGGCGCGGGCACCGCATCGCCATCGACGACTTTGGCACAGGATATTCAAGCCTTTCCTATCTGGAACATTTCGAACTGGATACACTGAAGATCGACAAGACCTTCGCCGATGCCATCGCCCACGAGGCGGTAACCAGCAGCGTGATCGGCCACATCATCGAGATGGCCCGTTCCCTGAAGCTGCACATCGTCGCCGAAGGCATCGAATCGCCCCACCAGGCCGAATGGCTGCGCCAGCAGGGCGTGGACGGCGGACAGGGCTACCTGTACAGCCGCCCCCTGCCCGCCGCGGCCTTCCTGGACTGGTGCCGCAACCACTGAGGAGAGCATGCCCAATATCCCCACCCCGCGCCTGCCGGGACGCGCCCTGACACTGGCCCTATTGCTGGCGGCAACCGCCACCGGCTGCGGTCTGTTGCCGGTAGAACAGGAACGCCCGGCCGCGACCGAGGACCGCCCTGCCACGACCGCCGAGCCGGTCACCGACCCGGACGGGGCCGCGGACACCCCTGCGGCCGACGAGGCCACGCCCGAGGAACCCTCGGCCGCGGCGCTGAGCCTGGCCACCTCCGAGCACGCGGAAAGCGAACGCCGCGTGGCCCTGCGCGAGCAGGGCCACGAGACGCTGGAGCCGGCCCGCGTGGGCTACTACGTGGATGTCCTCGGCGCCCGGCTGCGCCAGGAGCTGGCCGGGCAGCCCGCCACCATCGAGCACCGGGACGCGGGCATCCACGTCACCCTGAACGAAGGCAACGGCCAGGCCCATGCGCTGGACACCATTGGTCACCTGCTCCACGAATTCCGCGCCAGCCTGATCACCCTCGTGGCCTATCGCGACGGCCCGGACCCCGACTCCGACGACGGCGCGGAGACCCCCGCCGCAGGCGATGCCCTGAACGCGGGCAAGCGCCTGCAGGATGCCGGCGTGGCACCCGAGCGGCTGGTACTGCGCAGTATGGGTACCGGCACAGTGAACACGAACCCGGGCAGCCCCGTCCGGACCCCGCGCCTCGAGCTGCTGATCCAGCCACTCACAACAAGCTGAAAGACGGCACAAGGACGCCTTTCGCCATGAGCGCGAACCCGCCCGAAACACCCGGTGGCACACGGGGACGGGGCGAAATTCGTGCTGATCCTGCCGGACACCGATCGGGAGAGTGCTCACACCCTCGCCGAACGCTGCCTCCAGCGCATACGCGACGAGGCGATCCCGCACGCCAGTTCGCGCGTTGCCCCGACGCTCACCGCCAGCGCCGGGGTGAGCAGCAGCATCCCGGACGCGACGGGCGGCACCGCGCGGCTGGTCGAGGCCGCGGACCGCGCGCTGTATCAGGCCCAGCGCAATGGCCGCAACCGGATCGCGATCACGGACTCCCCGAGGGCCGGCTGAACCATTGCCATCGCCAGCGATCCCAGAGAAAACCGATACGCGTGCGTGACGGGGACACGATCGGCCGCTAACGCCCGAATCCGTGATCCATACCCGATTCCGCCGGGCGCTACGCGCCGTCATCTGGAAAACGCCCCGGTTTCGGACCAGACTCCGGGGAATCCGGCACTCGGGAGGGCGAAACGGACATGACCAGCCTGCATGACCCCGCGCGCGAACCCGCGCTATACCGAACCCTCGGCATCACCCTGCCCCCGATCGCGGCCTACCGCTACGGTGCCGCCGCCCACAGCTGCGCCGCCCCCATCGCCATCGTCTGGGCCGCGGCCCTGGTCTCCATTGCCTATGCCCTGTGGACCGGCCTCGGGGGTGCTTCGGGGCACGCCGCCTTCCCGCTGGCCATCGGGGTCTTTCTGTGGGGGTTTGCCACCGTGTGGACCTTTCTGGTGGTACGCAATGTACAGGCCGACCCCTCGCTCGCCGATCCCGGCCTGCACGCACGACGGGTGCGTCAACAGGAGGATGACCACGACCCGCTGGATCAGCTGGAGTCCCGCGAGGACCCGCACTGACCTCTACGGGCGCTCCCGCATCCGGCGACAGGCGGTCGCGTAGCGCGAGCCAAATCTCCCTCTGAAGTACCGTTTGCGCGGTCGCGGACCTCCTGCCAGACTCCGGAAGACGCGATCGGTGGGAAGGGGCCACCGAAACCGCGACCGACAGGGGGAAGTGCATGAGCGATTCGTCAGGGGTGGAGATCCAGTACCAGGAACTGGTGGAACATCACCCCTTCATCATCATCTGCTATCACCCCGACACGACCATCCTCTATGCCAACCAGGCCGCCCACGAATTCTTCGCGGCCCCGCCCGGCGGGCTGGTGGGCCACCGCTGGATCCACGACCTGCCCGACGAGCGCCAGGCGGAAAACCGGGCCGACCTGCTGCGCTACACCCCCGATGCCCCGGTGCGCACCATCGAAAACCCCGTCCAGCGCGGCGATGGCGCGGACCGCTGGGTTCGCTGGACCAGCCGCGCGTTCTTCGACGGGGCCGGCCGGATCACCCACTTCCAGACCCTGGGCATCGACGTCACCGAGCGCCGGCAGACCGAGTCCCTGCGCGACAACCTCCTGGGGAGCCTGGCCGAAGGCGTGTTCGGCATCGATGCCGACGGTCACTACACCTTCCTCAACCCCGCCGCCCGCGAACTGCTGGGGTTTGCGACGGAGGAAGAAGCTCTGGGCCGCAACTCGCACGAGCTGTCCCATCACAGCCGCCCCGATGGCCAGCCCTTCCCGGCCACGGAATGCCCCGTGTACCGGGTCCTGCGTACCGGGGAACCGCTGCAGGCCTGCGAGGAATACTTCTGGAGCCGCGCCGGGCACGGGTTTCCTGTACTGATCAACGTGGCCCCCCTGTTCAATTCCCGCAACCGGGTCACCGGCGCGGTGGTCTCCTTCCAGGACATCACCGAGCGCCAGGCCGCGCGCGAGGCCCTGGAGCAGCGTGAATGGGAACTCCAGGAGGCCCAGCAGATTGCTCATCTGGGCAACTGGATCTCGGATTTCGAGGCCGGCAGGATCCGCTGGTCCAGCGAAGTCTTCCGGATCTTCGGCCTCGAAGCGGACCAGTGGGGCGCGACCCACGAGGCCTTCATGCGGGCCGTGCATCCGGACGATCGCGAGCGCGTGCAGCATGCCGTCGACGCGGCCCTGACCCCGGAGGGCCCGGACTACGACATCGAACACCGGATCGTCCGCCCCGATGGCAGCGTCCGCATCGTGCACCAGCGCGGTAGCGTGGACTTCGACTCCCGAGGCCGGCCCCAGCGCATGGCCGGTGTGGTGCACGACATTACCGAGCGCCGCGAGGCGGAGCGGCGGCTGCATTTCATCACCTATCACGACGCCCTCACCGGCCTGCCCAACCGGACCCGGTTTGCCGAGCGCGCCGAGCAGGCCGTGGTGGATGCCGAACGCCTGGGACGCCCGCTGGTACTCGCCCATATCGGGCTCGACCGCTTCAAGAGCGTCAACGAAGGCATGGGCCAGGCCACCGGTGACGAGGTCCTGCAACATGTGGCGCGGCGGCTGGAGAACCGCCTGCCCGTGGGCGGCGTCCTGGCCCGACTGGGCGGGGACGAGTTCGGCGCCCTGCTGCCGGTGGAAGCACCCGGCGCGGTCGCCGGATCGGTCACCCGCCTGCTGGAACCCCTGCGCCGGGTCATCAAGGCCGGGGAACACGAACTCTACGTCCCGGGCTCGATCGGGGTCGCCGTGTATCCGCACGATACCCGCGACATCGCCGACCTGATGCGGCGCGCCGAATCGGCGATGCATCAGGCCAAGCGTACCGAGGGCAATGCCATCGAATTCTGCTCCGGCGACCTCAACAGCGACGTGCGCAAGCGCGTCTCGCTGGAGGGTCAGCTGCGGCGCGCGGTCGACCACCACGAGGGGTTCTTCCTGCATTACCAGCCACGGGTGGCCGCGCAGGACGGGCGCGTCGTCGGCGTCGAGGCCCTGCTGCGCTGGATGGACCCCGGCGGTACGGTGCATTCGCCCGGCGGCTTCATCCCGATCCTCGAGGAGACCGGGCTGATCGTCGAGCTGGGCCAGTGGATCCTGACCGAGGCCTGCCGCCAGTGCCGGGCCTGGCATCAGGCCGGACTCCCCGCCGTGCGGATGTCCGTGAACCTGGCCGCCCCCCAGTTCCGGGATCGGCAAATGGCCCACTGCATTGACCGTGTGCTGGAAGAGACGGGGCTGGACGCCAATGCCCTGGAACTGGAGGTCACCGAAAGCATGCTGATGGCCGACATCGAGCAGGTAATCCGTACCCTGGGCCAGTTCCGCGAGCGGGGCGTGCGGGTGGCCCTGGATGATTTCGGTACCGGGTATTCCTCGCTGGCCTACCTGCGCCGCTTCCCGCTGGACGTGCTGAAGATCGACCGCTGCTTCATCGCGGATCTGGCGCCCGGGACCAGTGATGCCGCCATCGTCCGCACCATACTGGGCCTGGCCGACAACCTCGGTCTCGAATCCGTCGCCGAGGGCGTGGAGACCGCGGCACAGAAGGACTTCCTGGAGGCGGAGGGCTGCCAGACCCTGCAGGGCTTCCTGTTTGCCCGCCCGCAGGCAGCGGCGGACTGCGAACGCCTGCTCGCGCGACCCGCGGCAACCGGCGCGCAGTCGGGCCACAGCGCCTGATCACTGCGTGCCAACAACCCCGGCACCGCAGGGAGACATGCAAGGGCGTCCGCCCAGCGGCTACGATGGCACACCATCCACCGGAGGCCACCGCGTGCGCCCACTCCTCGTCCTCGCCGGAATCGTCCTGCTCGCCGGCTGCAGCGCACTGCCCCGCGGCGACGACGCGCCGCGCGAGGTGTCCTACATCTGCGCCTACGGGCCCGAGTTCACCGCCACCTTCGAAGACAACCAGGCCCTGCTCGCCTTCAATGGTGCCCGGGCCCGCCTGCAGGCCACCGAGACCGCCTACGGCGGACGCTACGCCAACCCCACCGACGACATCGTGTTCTGGACGCGGGACGACGCGGCGATGCTGGAGATGGTCGGCGTGTTCTGGAGCTGCCGCGCCCTGCCCCCGCGCCGATGAGCGCCCGCACCACCGACTTTGTCCGGCAGGCCACCGGCGCCCGCCAGGCGGAACGCGAGCAGGTGATCCAGACCCTGTGGAGCGGTTACGGGGAGATCGTCCGCTACCGGCTGCAAGGGGCCGACCAGCCGACGGTCATCCTCAAGCACGTGGTCTTCCCCGACGCAATGGACCATCCGCGGGGCTGGAGCAACGACCGCTCGCATCAGCGCAAGGTTCGCTCCTACCAGGTGGAAATGGCCTGGTATCGCGACTGGACCGGCCTCTGCAACCCCGTTAGCCGTGTGCCCCACTGCCTGGCCACCGGGACCATCGGCGACGAGCACCTGCTCCTGCTGGAAGACCTCGACGCCGCCGGCTTTGCGCGGCGCAAGGAACACCTGACCCGCGCCGAGGCGCAGCACTGCCTGCACTGGCTGGCCCGCTTTCATGCACGCTTCCTGGGACACGCCCCGAAGGGGCTGTGGCCCGAGGGCAGTTACTGGCACCTGGCCACCCGCCCGGACGAATGGGCCGCCATCGAGGACCCGGCGATTCGCGCCGCGGCGCCCGTGCTGGACGCCGCCCTGACCGGTGCCCGCCACCGCACGCTCGTCCATGGCGACGCCAAGGTCGCGAACTTCTGCTTCACGCCCGGGGCCGACGCCGTCGCCGCCGTCGATTTCCAGTACGCAGGCGGTGGCTGCGGGATGCGCGACGTGGCCTATTTCCTCGGGAGCTGCCTGGACGAACGGGAACAGGAGGCCTGGGAGGCCGAACTGCTGGAGGTCTATTTCGCCGCCCTGGGCAAGGCCCTGCACGCGGAGGGCAAGGGAGACGTGGCCGGGGCCGTCGAGCGCGAGTGGCGCGCACTGTTCCCGGTGGCCCAGGCCGACTTCTACCGCTTCCTGGTCGGCTGGATGCCGGACCACTGGAAGATCCACGACTACAGCCGGCGCACGGCCCTCGCGGTGATCCACCGCATTCAGGACGAAGGCGATTCCGGCACCGGCCCAGAGTCCATCCCGGGGCCCATCTCGGGATCCAGCCCCAGCTCCTCCGCGACTTCCAGCCAGTAGGGCTCCGCCGAGCAGCTGCCCCAGGCCGCGGTCGTGCCTGCCGGTTTCGCGTCCGGGGTGGGCGCTTCACTCGCCGATTCGGTGTTGTTCCGGCTCGTTTCGGTCGTCATCGGTGAATGATGGCATGTCCGGGCGCCCATCACGGAGCGGGAGAGTCGGCCGCGGCCGCGCCCGCCGCGCCGGAAAACCCGGGACCGCGCACATCCTCGGTTGACCAGCCGCGGTTGCTGTCACGTCCCGTAACCCACCACTCGTGCACGAACAGACGCAGCGGGCCCCGCACCCGCTCCTCGAAGCGGGTCGGCAAGGTGAATCCCTCGACCTCGGCATACTCCAGGAAGGTCGTGTCCACGTGGGCACCCTGGGTCGGTCCAAAGCCGTTCAGCGTGATGTGCACGCGATAGAGCAGGTCCGTCTCCGGATGGATCCACATCACCACCTGGTCCCGGTCGGCCTCGCCAAAACCCGGCTCGAGGGTGGCCAGGACGCGCCGATAGGGCACCCCGCCCTCGCGCCGATCCTCCAGGCGCTCGAAACCCGTTGCCCGATGCTTCACGAAGCTGGGTCCGTAATGAAATAGCTCGCCGGCATCCGTGGTCATCGCGCTGGCACGAATCCGCTCGGGATCCGTGCTGCGCTCGCCGTCGTAGTACACCCGAAACACGTCGCCATGGCGGTGCACGCTCTTGGTGCCCTCCGGCCCGGTGTAGTGGAGGGCGTACAGATCATCGGCGGGGCGGAAGCGCTCCTCCCCCACCCCGCGGTAGCCCGCGTCGGCCACCAGCGGCTGGATGCGCTGGATCATGCGCCCCCATTCGCCATCGGTCGCCTGGTTGAGGTCGCCGTCGAACGCGCGCAGATCTCCACCGTGCGCCGCGAGCGTGCGCTGGAACAGGGCGTCCGCCGTCAGTCCATCCTCGAACGTCGCCCCAGGACCGGGCTGGGGAAAGGTCCCGCCACAGCCGGCCAGCAGCACGGCCAGACCAAGCCACAGAACCGCCCACGAGCCTCCCGAACGTGCTGAGTGCCCCATGCCATCGCTCCTTGCAATCAATATCTGTACTTTTCTTGTACACTACCTGTACAGTCATTTCAACGACACAGGTCGTTCGCTCACTGTCCGGAGTCCAGCATGACATCCATCTTCCCTTCCCGAGCCGACGCCGCAGCCGCTTCCGACGCGCCCGCCGACCCCGTGCTCGATGCGATTCGCGAGGCGGTCGCCTACATCGAATTCACCCCGCGCGGCCAGGTCCTCGACGCCAACGAGCGTTTCCTCCAGGCCGTGGGCCACAACCGCGAGGACGTGATCGGGCAGCACCACCGGATGTTCTGCAGCCCGGAATACGCCCGTTCGCTGGAGTACCGCGACTTCTGGCGCCGCCTGGCGGCCGGGGAATCGCGCGCCGGCACCTTCCCCCGAGTGACACGCTCGGGCGAAACCCTCTGGCTCGAGGCCACCTACTTTCCCGTGCGCGACGCCCATGGGCGGGTGGAGAAGGTGGCGAAACTGGCCTACGACGTGACCGAGCGGCAGGCTCAACTGCGCGACCAGGCTGCGGTGTTTACCGCGCTGGACCGGTCCATGGCCGTCATCGAATTCACCCCGGACGGCGTGATCCTCAAGGCGAACGACAACTTCCTCAGGGCCGTGGGCTACGATCTCGACGCGATCCGCGGCCAGCACCACCGCATGTTCTGTGACGAAGCCTTCTACCGCGATCATCCGGACTTCTGGGAGCGCCTGGCGCGCGGGCAGTTGATGAGCGGCAAGTTCCGCCGGCTCACGGCATCCGGTGAGGAACTGTGGCTGGAGGCTACCTACAACCCGATCCTTGATGAACACGGACGGGTCGAGAAGGTGATCAAGTTCGCCACGGACATCACCGCCAGCGTGCATACCGCCGAACGCACCCGTGAAGCGACGGCCGTCGCCCACGAGATGGCGCAGAAGACCGCGGAACATGCCCGCCGCGGCGCGGATTCGCTGCAACAGAACGCCCGCCATACCGAGCAGATCCGCAGCGAGGTCAGCGGCACCCAGGAGGCCGTGGAACGCCTGAACGCCGAGGCCCGCAACATCGAATCCATCATCGAGACCATCCGCACGGTGGCCGAAACCACCCGGATGCTGTCGCTGAACGCCGCGATCGAGGCCGCCCGTGCCGGCGAACAGGGGCGCGGCTTTGCCGTGGTCGCCCAGGAGGTGCGCAAGCTCGCCGCCAACACCAGTGAGGCCACCACCCGCATCGCCGAGGTGATCAACGGCAACCTGGAACGCACCCGCGAGATCGGCGAACGCATCGAGACCGTGCGCGAGATCGCCGAACAGGCCGACGCCCAGGTGCAGACCGTGCAGGGCATCGTCGACGAGATCCACGACGGCGCCAATCTCGTGGTCGAATCCGTCGCCTCCATCCCCCGCGACGGGCACTAACCGTCTTCCAGGTGCGCGGGGGTCTACGCCTCGCGGCGGTCGCGGGTCTGCCGCTCCTGTGGCAGGCCCGACCAGAGTTCATCGAGATCGGGGAACGGCCATGCGGCCGGATCCTCGCGGGCAGCAATGGCCTCCTTCTGGTGTGGCGCGGAGAGATCCACGATCTTCGGGGGGATCCGGCAGCCCGAGGTGGTGGAGTAGAAGATCTTCACGACCGGCTTGAGCAGGGATGCGGACGATTGGTCGACGACCACCCCGATGCGGCCGGATTCCAGGCGTACGAGCGAACCCACGGGGTAGATCCCCAGGCTCTTCACGAAGGCCTGGAACACCCGGGGATCGAAGTGGCCGTCCGCCCACTCGGCCATCTTGCGAATGGATTCGCCCGGATCCCAACCCGCCTTGTACGGCCGGTTCGACGTGATCGCATCGTAGACATCGCAGACCGCGCCCATCTTTGCGTACAGGGTGATCTGCTCGCCGGTCAGCCCCTCGGGGTATCCCGAGCCGTCCATCTTCTCGTGGTGGTGCAGGCAGACATCCAGGGTCACCGGATGGAGCGCTTCCGCGGCCGCCTGAAGGATTCGGTGGCCCTCCGCCGGATGGCGTTTCATCACGGCAAACTCTTCCGCGGTCAGCTTACCCGGCTTGTTCAGCACCTCCAGCGGCATCGCGGCCTTGCCGATGTCGTGCATCAACCCCGCCTCTCCCGCCGCCAGCAGTTCCGTGTCTTCCAGCCCCAGTTCTCGCCCCAGCGCCACCATCAACGCGCACACCGCGACCGAGTGCATGTAGGTGTAGTCGTCCGCGTTCTTCAACCGCGCCAGACTGACCAGCGCCCGGGAATTGCGGGTTACGGAGTCGGTGATCTCCTCGACCACCTTGCGCGCCAGTTCGGTATCCACTGCGCGGCCCATCCGCGCCTCGCCAAAAATCGACGTCATGGCCTGGCGCGACTTCCGGCAGATGGTGGCCGCCCGCTCCAGCTCCTCCCGGGTCGAGGCGGGCTCCCGGTCGCGCCCCGTATCCGGGATGAACTGCAACGGCGCCGGCACCGCGACGTCGCGTTCCTCCGGCGTCACAACGGCCTCCACGGCCTCCGTGTCGCGCCCCCTGGAGGTGTCGATCCACACCTCGCGGATACTGCTGTCCCGCAGGCTCGCCAGATCCTTCGGGTCATCCAGCAGGAAGCGCGTACGCCAGAAGGGATGCTCCATCCACGACCCGCACAACTCGCGGATAAACATCCCGCAAACGACGTGCTCCACCTTGATCTTCTTCAGCATTCGTGTCCCAGGTTCGTCGAGTCAGGGCACGGGGCGCCCCGCGGCCGGGATTATCCTGCCACTACCGGAGAGCCACAAATCGCGGCTAACGGCGCCTAACGAGAAGCCTTGCTAGGATGCCGGTCATCCACCGGGAGGACGTTCATGAGCAGCAAGATCATCGAGGTCGTGGGACCCGCCGGGCACCTGGACACCGTGCTGGGCATCGCCGAGGGGCTCGCGATCGACGTGCTGTGGCACGGCGTGGACGAGAACCGCGACCGCATGGCGGTGCACATGCTGGTCAGCACCGAGTACCGCCAACGCCTGATGGACGACCTCTACCGTGTACTCGGCGCGTCCGAGACCGCGCGTATCCTGGTGCTGCCGGTCGAGGCCGTACTGCCGGCCCCCTTTCAGGAGCCGAAAGAGGCCGACAAGGAGGCGGCCGGCAAGAAGGCCCGCGCCGTGTCACGCGAGGAGCTCTACACCAACGTCGCCGGCGGGGCGGATCTCACCGGCCAGTTCCTGCTGCTGACCGTGCTGTCCACCATCGTGGCCGCGATCGGCCTGCTGGAGAACAACGTGGCCGTGGTCATCGGCGCCATGGTCATTGCGCCCCTGCTGGGGCCCAACCTGGCGCTGGCGCTGGGCACCTCCATGGCGGACACCCGGTTGATCGGCCGCTCCCTGCGCACGAACGCGGTGGGCCTGGGGGGTGCCATCCTGATCGGGATGCTGCTCGCCACGGTCATGTCGGTGGATGTGGGTGCCCGCGAGCTGCAGATGCGCACCGAGGTCGGACTGGATTCGGTCGCGCTGGCCCTGGCCTCCGGTGCCGCGGCCGTGTTGTCGCTGACCACCGGCCTGCCCACGGTGCTGGTCGGCGTGATGGTCGCCGTGGCCCTGCTCCCGCCGGCCGCGACCGTCGGGATCATGCTCGGCTCCGGCGAATTCTCCGCCGCGTACATGGCGGCCCTGCTGCTCGCGGTGAACGTAGTCTGCGTAAACCTCTCGGCCAAGCTCGTCTTCCTCTACCAGGGCGTACGCCCGCGCGGCCAGGCGCAGCGGGCAGCCGCCGCGCAAAGCATGGCGGGCTACCTCCTGCTATGGGCCACCACCCTCGCCCTGCTGGTCTTTCTGATCCTCGAGGCGGACGTCACGCTGTAGTCTCGCCCCCGGCGCCACGCGCGGCTTTGACCCCGTCCACCGCTTCGCCTAATCTCACGACTGGGTGGCGATCCTTCAGGATCGGTGGCGAACATACCGGAATGGATCCGAATGGGCCGCGACCACCCGACAGGGAGGAACCCGCCCCATGCCCCTGCGCATGCCCGGCTTGATCGCCAGACTCGGCCCCTGGCTTCGCCCCGCTCTGCTCGGACTGGGGGGCCTGCTTTGCCTGCCCGCCGTGGCCTCCGTGGCCCCGGAGCCGCTGCCCGACAATCGGGGGGCCTATCTCTCGCCCTATACGGCGCAGGGGGATCTCGCCGGCTGGGTCGACGAGGCCGTGGGCGAATCCTCCCGCGACATCGCGGGTCTCGCCGGGCGGCTGCTGCAGACCGCCGCAATGGCCTATGGCGCGCAGCAGACGCATCGCATGAGCGGCCTGCTCGATCATGCCAGCCGCACCGCCGGTGTCCCCGCAATGGATTTCGGCAGCGCCCTGGTCGCCGCCACCGAGCCCGGCCGCACCCCCGCCGGCGGACTGGAACAGGTCACCGCGATTCTCGGAGAGCTGGGCCGGCACGGACTGGTCGGCGAGCATGCCGGGCACCAGGTGCGCCAGCTCGCGCGCGTGCTGGAGGACCCGGAAGCCGCCGTGCGCGGCGAGCTCGAACGCCTGCAGATCGGATCGCGGGATGTCGCCGGGGTCTTACGGGATCTCGAGCGCCTGCCACACGGACAGCGCCAGGACGTCCTGCGTGCGCTGGGTGACGACACCGCCCCGGCGCTCGAACTCCTGCTGGACGCGGGGCATCAGCGCCTGGACCGCGAGATCCGCGAACTCTCCCGGCCCCGTGGCGCCCCGGCCAGTGCCACCGGCAGCCTCTTTGGCCTGCTGGCGCGCGATGGCAATGCCGGCCTTTTCGGCGCCGGCGAGGTCCTGCAGCGCCAGCTGGGCGATCACGCCCTGCGCCAGGGGGCCGATCTGGGGATGGGCTTCTTCGCCCTGTTCGACGGCTTGTCGCAGACCCACCGCCAGCTCGAACTAACCCCGGAGCGCATGGCGCGCTACCGCGAGGCCGCCGACCGCTCCTTCGACGATCTCGACAGCCTGCTGGTGCACACCATGGTGCACTACCGCACCCGGCGCGACTTCGCCCGCGCCAGCGAGGCCGTGATGCTCCTCTACCCCGAGGCGCGCCCGCGCATGGACGCCGCCCATCGCGTGGCGGGCGACATCATCACCGCCGAATGGCACCGCATGCAGCAACGCATGGACCTGCAATGGCAGTAAACCCACGGAGAACCGACTGATGCGCACCCACCCGACACCCACCCGTTTCCTTGCTCTGGGCCTCGCCCTGACCCTCGGCCTGGCCGCCACGGCCGCCCACGCCACCCCGGGCGCCGACCGCCAGTTCGACCGCAACATCCAGGCAGTGGACACGTCCCTGCTGGAGCCCGGCACCCGCGCGCTGCTGGACACCTATCGCAGCGAACGCGGCTCGCGCGAGGCGCGGCAGATCAGCCGCCAGGCCCTGCCGGGACGCGGCGCCACGCAATGCGCCTGGGACGACCGCTACCGCGCCATGGCCAACCTCGAAACGCCGGCCGAGGTGATCTTTGCCCGCGCCCTGGTCACCAACAAGGGACGCGGTTCGGTGGACCTGGGCTTCGACCGCTTCGAACTGCATGCCGACGGCGCCTGCCCGGATGCGGTCGACAACGGGCCCGTCAGCTTCTGGATGACCTGGTACCAGAACCACCAGGCCATGGAACCGGCGGCCGTCTCCAGCATCGAGGAGGCGCGGCGGCTGTACGCCGCCTCCGCCATGGACAGCAGCATGAAGATGGTCATGCGCTTCGACGGCGAGATGCGGGACGGCCAGCCCCACGGGCGCTTCCGCGTGATCCAGACCAATCACACCCCCGAGATGCAGGGCATGCGCGGCGGCCATGCCAGCAGCCATGCGCTGGGGTATGTCGAATTCGAGGCCGGCGAGCGGATCCGACGGCTGATCGTGACCGAGATGGCCCACGGCGCCACCCTGGTCTACCTGGAACAGCCCCACGGCGAGGCGCACATGCTCAACTACTGGGTCCTGCACGGGGCCGGCATGCACATGGGCGACCATTACCCGACCAACGCCGCGGGCGAGATCGACGGCCGCTTCGTCCGCCTGCGCAGCAACGAGAACCCGCCCGAGATCAGCACCTGCGTGCGCGGCAACCTCCCGGCCGCCGCCACCGCCTGCGACTAGCCCGTCAAATCCGGTGCGGGCGCCCGACCCGCACCGGACAACTGGATCCCCGCGCGACCCAGCCGGCAACAGGCCCGGGCCATGGCGGACGCCGGCCGGCGTTTTCCCGCGCATGGGCTACACTCGGGAAATAGGTCGCGATCTCGTACATTCCGGATCGCGGCCGTGAGCCGCGCCCCGCGATGAGGCGGCCCGCACTGCAGCAACCGGCCCGGGATCGGCCAAAGGAAGTACGCGATGTCCAGGTTCGAATCGGCTCCTCCCTCCGCCGGCGGCCTTCGGTATTCCGACCACCTCGCCCGCACGACCCTGCGCGCCTGGGTCGGCATGTCGTTTGTCACCGCGAGTGCGCTGATCCTCGGTGGGCTGATCCTTTCCTGGCTGATCGTCTACACCGCGGGCGGGGCCGACAGTATCGTCCCGCATTTCTATTACGTCCCCATCCTGTTCGCCGCGGCGCGCTTCGGCGCCAGCACCGCGCTGGTCGTGGCCCTGGTCGCCGGCGTGCTGGCCGGCCCCCTGACGCCGGTGGATGTCGCGGCCGGCACCGCCCAGGAGACCGAGCGCTGGCTGACGCGCACCGGCTTCTTCATCGGCATCGGACAACTGATGGCCTGGCTGGTCATCCCGGCGCTGCATCCGGTTACCGAGGAGCTGCGGCGGATGCGCCAGGAATTCGATATCCGGCGCGGGCTTCGGCACAACGAGTTCTTCCTGCGCTACCAGCCGATCTACTCCCTGGAGCTGGAACGCCACGTCGGGGTCGAGGCACTGATCCGCTGGCAGCACCCCATTCGCGGCGAACTCGCCCCGGCCGACTTCCTGGATGTAGCGGAGGACTCCTCGCTGATCCACGACATCAGCGACCGGGTACTGAACGAGGGCTGCCGCCAGGCCGCTGAATGGAGGGCCCAGGCCACCAAGCATGGCCCCCCACCCTGGTACGTCGCGATCAATCTCTCGGCACACGACATCGTGCGACCCGAAATGGCGGCCCACGTCGCGGCCGCGCTAGAGCGGCATCAACTCCCGCCGGAGCTGCTCCACATCGAACTGACGGAAACCGTGCTGGCCATGGACAATGCCACCGACACCCTGCACCAGTTCAAGTCGCTGGGTGTCCCGCTGGCCATCGACGACTTCGGAACCGGCTATTCATCCCTCGCCTACCTCAATCGCTTCCCCATCGACATCCTCAAGATCGACCGCCAGCTCATCTCCGGACTGGGTCTGGATACTTCCGCTCGGGACCTGTCGCGGGGCATCGTCCTGCTGGCCGACTCCCTGGGTCTGCGCACGATCGCCGAAGGGGTGGAGACCCGGGAGCAACTGGAGATCGGCCGCCAACTGCGATTCGACTGCGTCCAGGGCTACTACTTCGCCCGCCCGCTGCTGGCCAAAGAGATCCCGACCTTGCTGCTCTCCGACGCGCCTCGCACCGGCGGGCTCCACGCGGTCCACTACTGACCGAAGTACTCCCGCAGCAACTGGGTGGTGCGTGCCGCCGGGTCCTCGCGGATACGGCGCTCCTCATCGGCCAGGATGGTGAACAACCCGTCCAGGGCGTGATCGGTCACGTAGCGGTCCAGATCCACGTCCAGCGCCTCCAGGCCGGGAATGCGTCCCGCCGCATCCCGCAGCGGCTGGTACACGCGATACACATCCGCCCGCTCCATCTGCTCCCGGACAATGGGCATGTAGCGCTCGCGCAGGGTGGACTCCGACGCCCCGCGCAGGTACTGCGTGGCGGCATCATCGGCACCCCGCAGCACGCCCTGAACGTCTTCGGGACGCATCCCGCGGATGGCGTCGACAAACACCGGCACCGCCTCCCGTGCCGCGGACTCCGCCGCCCGGTTCATGCGCCGCTCCAGGTCCTCCACTTCGCGCGCGAACCCGACGCGGCGCAGCACATCCCCGGCCTGCTCCAGCTCCTGTGGCAAGCCGATGCGGATCAGCGCGTTCCCCCAGTAGCCGTCCTCGCGGCCGGTGCGTTCCACCGTGCGCTCGGTCCCGACGCGCAGGGCCTCGCGGATCGCCTCTTCGGCTCGATCACCCCCGCCCCCATCCAGCCCGAAATCGCGTACGTCCAGTCCCGCGCAGGCCGTCAGCAGGAAGGGCAGAAGGAGCCAGGGGAGCAGGTAAGCGCGGCGCATAACAGGTGATCCATAACGGGAGTCCCGTCATGATACACAGGGTGGAAAACCCTCTGGTCCATACCCCGCGACACCCCTTGCCGCGCAGGCCCGCTTGTCCGATGGTGAACACATGAACGCCCCCCGTCCCGATTCGTCCCGGCGCCGCCGGCGCCTCGCGGCCTTCCTGATCCTGGTGGGCCTGCCCCTGCTCGCGCTGACAATCTGGGTCGGCTGGGCCGAACACAACCCGGAGCAGGAGCGCGAACTGCGCGTGGAGGTGCAGGACCGCCTGAGCGAGTGGTTTCCGGAGGCCATGGAGCTTCCCGACGAGTTGCTCGGCTTCATTCCCCGATCCGAGCGCTTCGGCGAGGACCACCCGCCGGACGTCCTGCTCCTGCACGGGCTGGACGAGCCTGGCGATATCTGGGATACGCTCGCGCCGGCGCTGGACGAAGCCGGCCTCAACGGCTGGGAGTTCCGCTACCCCAACGACCAGGCCATCGACCACAGCACGGACCTCCTGGCGGAACACTGGGGGCAACTCGAGGGCGATGCCCCGCTGATCCTGATCGGTCACAGCATGGGTGGCCTGGTGATCCGCGATTTCGTGACGCGCTACCGGCAACCCGAGGGCAAGCCGCCCCGGGTCGGGGGGCGGCCAGTGGCCGGTGTCATCCTCGTCGCCACCCCCAACCACGGCTCCGAATGGGCACGGCTGCGGGTCTGGCTGGAGGTGCGCGAATGGCTGGCCGACCTCCAGGAGCAGCGCTTCTCGCTGTTCGCCGGGCTGCGCGACGGCACCGGCGCCGCCAAGATCGACCTGCGTCCCGACAGCCCCTTCCTGGCCGAACTGAATGCCCGTCCCTGGCCCGAGGCGATCCCGGTCCGCATCATCGGTGGCAAGCTCCCCGAACCCACCCCCGCCATGCGCGAGAGCCTCGCCGCGCTGGACGAGCAGATCGACCTGGAGGCGGTGGCCGGACGCATCAGCGAATGGTGGGAGCAGACCGACGAGGAACTGGGCGACGGCGTCGTACCGCTGGAGTCACTGAGCCTGGAGGGACACCCGGAGCCCCTGATTCTTGAGGCCTCGCACCGGGGGCTGCTGGTCCCCGGCCCGCTGACGGACGAGCCCCCCGCCATCGACCCGATCCTCGACATCCTCGACCAGTGGCGCGCCCGCCCCGCCTCCGACTGACCGAAGCCACGCCAACCGCGAGCGGTCTCGGCCGGCCCGTTCAGGCCTCGCGCAACGACGGAACGAACCGGGGCTGTGCCAGCATCGAGACCAACGGCCGCCAGACCATCGGCACCCAACGCACGGCCGGAAAGCCCCGCTCGCCGCCACCCCGGGCGGCCTGCCTATGGCCGCTGCAGATCCATGTGGATCTCGATGGTGCGCAGCAGTTGCTGGCGTTCAATCCAGCCGATCGCGCGCCCGGAGGCCTCCATCACCGGGATCTGGTTGAGGTTGCGCTCGCTCATCATGCGCAGGATCGCCTCGGCCTTCGTGTCTGGCGCCACCCGGCTCAGCGACTCCACCGGGGTCATGATCTCGTCGACCCGGCGCGCGGCCCACTGCTCGCGCGGCAGCTTGCGGCTGTCGCTGAGGCTCACCAGGCCCTGCACCCGCTCCGGCGTACCCACCAGAAAGGCCCGGCGCCCGCCCGGCAGCACATCGTGGTGAATCCAGTCGTCGATGGTGGTCTCCGGGCGCACGCAGGGCGGATCCGGGCTGGCCAGGTCCCGCGCGCGCACATCGGCCAGGCGTTCCCGCATATCGAACATTCGGCCCTGGCCCTCGGCCATGGTCAGCAGGAACCAGGCAATCAGCATCATCCACAGCCCACCGATCAGGTTGCCGATCACCACCAGGTTCCAGAAGGCGAAGCCGAACAGCAGGAACGCCACCACACGCCCGCCCCAAACGGCTGCCTCGGTGGCGCGGCGCGCATCACCCGTGAGCTTCCAGATCACCGCGCGGAACACCCGCCCGCCATCCAGCGGGAACCCGGGGATCAGGTTGAAGATCGCCACGATCAGGTTGATCAGCGCGAGCCAGCCCAGGGCCACCGGGATCGGCTCGTACCCGCCCGCGGTGGCCTGCGCGAGCGCGGCGAAACCGAGCGCCAGTGCCACGCTCACCGCGGGCCCGGCAATGGCGATCCAGAACTCGTCCTCGGCCCGCTCCGGATCCCGCTCCATCTGCGCCACGCCGCCGAAGATGAACAGCGTGATGGACTCCACCGGTACCCCGCGCCGCAGCGCGACGATGCTGTGCCCCAGTTCATGCGCCAGGATGGACGCAAAGAACAGCAGGGCCGTCACCAGCGCCGTGCCGGCCGCCATGGCCAGGCTCCACTCCGGGTATTGATGGTGAAAGCCCGTGCTCATGCTGGCCACCAGCAGGATCAGGATGAATACCCAGCTGATGTGGAGCTGGATACGAATCCCGCGGATATGGCCAAGGATCAGGACGGTCTTGAACATGCAGCAACTCCTTGCGGCGCCAGGCTCTCCGATACCATCAGCGGTACCGACGTGGTCCGTATTATGGCGCGGCGCACTTGGCTGTCGGGGGGCACGGGGCTTGCGGAACATCCGCCGCCGTGAGTGCTCTCAATGCCATGGATATCCCCCTGCTTATCATCGGCGCCCTGCTCGTCGCCAGCCTGACCGCGTTCTTCTCCGGCGTGGTGCCCTACCCCATCGGCTGGATCATCCTGGGCATCGCCTTCATCGCGCGGCTGCTTTATCTGGCCGGGCGCTGAGCGAACAGGCGTCACGCAGACGCGGACCTGTTGTATCGTCGCGACCATGCGCAAGCCCGGAACTGCACCCGTATGACCGCCAACCGACTCATCGGCCTCTACACCGGCCGCGTGGCCCCGGATTACGCCCGAGGCCGCGCCAGCGCCATCGACAAGCAGCCGGTGGCCGGCCCGCTCGCGGTGGGGCCCCTGGGCCTGGACGGTGACGAGCAGGCGGACCCGGACAACCACGGCGGACCGGAACGCGCCCTGCTCCATTACAGCCTGGACCGGTACGACGGTTGGCAGGCGCAGTACCCGGCTCACGCCGCCCGCTTCGTCGCCTCCGGCTTTGGCGAGAACCTCGCCAGCCACGGCATGGACGAGCGCAACGTCCACATCGGCGATATCTACCGCATCGGTTCCGCCCGGGTGCAGGTCAGCCAGCCCCGTACGCCGTGCTGGAAACTCGACGTACGCTTCGACATCCCGGGCCTGGCCCGCGAGGTCCAGGACACCGGCCGCTGTGGCTGGTTCTACCGCGTGCTGCAACCGGGCACCCTCGGCGTGGGCGACACCATCGAGCGGCTTGAACGCCTGCCCGACACCCTCAGCATCGCGGGCGCCATGGCGGCGGTCTACCAGCACAAGCAGCGCACGCCCCTGGAGCAGCTCGCGGACTGCGAGGCTCTGGCCGCCAACTGGCGCGATAAGGCCCGAAGAAAGCTGCGCGGCCTTGGCAAACACTGATCAATCTGCACGCTCGCGTTGGCCCCCAGGTTTTCCGATGCAAGGCGCGGCATGCCGCGGGTAGTGGTTCTACCCACCCGTTTCTAATTGATTCGAGGCGCAACGCAGAATCGGGGAACCCGGGGCACCAGCCCCACAACTTAATCAACGAAGGTGCCCGGCCGCCCGTTGTTGATCAAAAATGCGCGCGCGCACGGCGTTGCGGTTCCCTTGTGCAGAATGACTGCACGGCAGTCACCGCGCATTAAACGCACGCAAAAGCGACTCGAGCGCGAGCGTGTACATGGATCAGTGTTACCCCCTTGCGGGTCGGCAGAAGGAGCGGCCGAAACCGGGGCCGAGGCCAGTGGCGGAATGGCCGGCGGCTCCGAACGGGGGTCCGAGGCCTCCGGTGGCGCGGCCGGCGGTGCGACCGGTGACGGTCGGGCCCCGGGTGCCGAAGGCGGTATGGGCGCAGGTGCCGGCGCGGACACCCGGATGGGTGATGACGGCGCCGAAGCCGAAACCGATGCCGAAGCCGAAGGTGGCATCGACCTGGGGAATGACACCGAGGAGGAAGAAGACTGAAACCAGGTCCGTCGACAGGCCGGCCCCTTCGGCCGGCCTGTACTGCCTGCTCCCCGGGGAGCGATGCCCGGGGTCATCGAACCAGCGGGGGTATCCCCTTTACCCCCTGAACCTTCCTGCCCATGGCACGCGCCATGGGCTTTCCCGAGCCAACGCAAGTCCTGGTGGCCCGGAGCCGAACACCTTCCTCCGCCCCCTCGCATCCCCTCCGAACGATTTCCACCGGATCTCCACGCGGCGTGACCGATGACGGATATCCCTTTGTCTGTGCAGGTTCGCGTGCCTGTTCTATAGCGATCCGACCGCACCGATGTGTATGCGCGCTCGGCGACGGGGTAGCATGATCCCATTCGCGTCGCGCGGGAGAAGCGATCGTGCTGTTCTGGCTTACGCTGGTGCCCTTCCTGCTGCTGTTCGCATGGCTGGTGCCGTTGCGCCGCCCGGCCTTCGAGGCCGCGCCGCTCGCCTATCTCGCCACACTCGTGCTGGCCGTCCTGGTCTGGGAGGTATCGGGCCCCGTGCTGGTGGCCAGTCTGCTGGACGCCGCGGTCGTGTTCGTGGAGGTCCTGCTGATCATCGTACTGGCGCTGCTGGTGCTGAACGTGATGATCGGTACGGGGCACATGAGCGCGATCCAGTCGGTGATCGCCAGCGTCTCGCGCGACCACCGGGTACTGGCCATGCTCCTCGGCTGGGGGCTGGTCAGCTTCGTCGAGGGCATCGCCGGTTTTGGCACCCCCGCGGTGCTGGCCGCCCCGCTACTGGTCTACTTCGGGATGCGGCCGCTAAAGGCCGTCGCCATCGCCCTGATCGGCAACAGCACCGCCGTCCCTTTCGGTGCGGCCGGCACCCCCGTGATCATCGGCTTCGCCGGCCTCGGCCTGGATGCGGAAACCACCCGCTCCGCGGTGCTGCAGACGGCCGTGATCCACACCGCTCTGGCGCCGTTTGTCACGCTGTTCATGGTCTGGGTCGCCACCCTGGGCGAGGAACGCGGGCGCTTCCGCGCATTCGTGCCGTTCGCCGTTCTGTCGGCCCTGGCCTTCGGCATCCCGTACCTGCTGGTTGCCTGGCTGGTGGGGCCTGAGCTGCCGTCCATCATCGGGGGCGTGGCGGCCATGGCGATCATTGCCCTGGCGGCCCACCGCGGCTTCCTGCTGCCCGGCCACGAGCGACGGGAGGAAGTCGAGCAGGCCCCGGTCGGACGCGTCCTGCTGGCCTTCGTCCCCTTCGCGGTAATGGCCGTTGCCCTGATCGCGTCGCGGACCATCATGCCCCTGCGCGAGGCCCTGCAGTCCGTGCGCTGGTCGCCCGGGGCGTTTCGGGAGATCGAACTCGGCCAGAGCCTGACCCCGCTGTACACCCCGTATTTCTACTTTGGTCTTGCCCTGCTCACCGCCCTGGTGCTGTTCCGCGTGAGCCGCCCCACGCTGGCCCAGGCCGTCGCCGCCACCTGGACCAAGCTGCGCGTCGCCGCGATCGTGCTGGCCTTTATCATCGCCCTCACCCAGCTCCTGCTGACCTCCGGCCACAACGCGGCCGGCCTGCCGTCGATGCCACAGGTCCTGGGCCAGGGACTGGCGGAGATCCTGGGCGGCACATTCGTGATGTTCAGCGCCTTTATCGGCGCACTGGGCTCGTTCATGACCGGCAGCGCCACCGTCTCCAACCTGTTGTTCGCGCAACTCCAGGCCGATACCGCCGACGCCCTGGGCATGGCGATTCCGACCGTGCTGGCGCTGCAACTGATCGGTGCCGGGGTGGGCAACATGATCTCGCTGCACAACATCGCCATGGCGGCCGGGGCCGCCGGGCTGCAGGCCCGCGAGGGTCAGGTGATCCGCGAGACGATTGTCCCGGTCATCGTCGTCTGCATCGGCGCGGGCCTGCTCGCACTCGCCTGGTAGGGGCCCACCCGGTACCCCACGCGCCTGTTCTCGGGGAAACCCGTGGTACCCACGCGAGCTACCACACAACTACGTGCTTTGCCCGCACATTCCTGGACCCGTTAGCGCGACGCAGCGGGCCCTCCACCACGATCCGCAGTGTTTGAAATGCCTGGCTTGCAAGTACCGTCCTGTGGGAACCCGGCGCAAACGTTTGGCCAGGAACTCGACCTGATAGAAGAACGCGAACAGCGAGGCCCGCGATCCCGGACGGAAGCGCTCGTTTGCTGTTTCCCCCAAGGGGGATCGCATATTCGGGGGCATCCGACAACACCCCGTAGACCCGGTCCAGCCACCCGGTTAGGCTAGGGAGACGCTCGCGTTTGGGACCGGCCTGCTGCAAGGAGGCAAGCGGGGTAAGTCACCTGCAGCCGGACTCGTGCAGGCTTACACAGGGAAAGGGCGATCGCATTTTGGGAGAAACCTTGCTCAGGCTCTCGGTATCGGTGGAACCGGACCGGCTTCGGCTGGCCCGCTTCTCGGTGGATGCCGTGCGTATCCTGGGTGGAAGCGAGTTCGCGGCCTCGGTTGCGTTACCCCCCCTGCTGGAGCGACTGCGCGCTGCCGCGATCGAAACCTCCGGTGTCCTCGAAGCCTCCCTGCGCGTAGACAACAACAAAGTACAGTGGGACTGGCTCGAAGAGCAGCATCTGGTTGCCCAGCTGCCGGCCTCCCCGGCGGGCAAGGACGTGCACGAACTGGCGGAAGCATTGCGCAAGGCCAGTGAATCGGCCGACCCCGAACTCCTTCGCCGGCGCAACGAGCAATTTGCCGCCGAGCTCGAACAGGCGCGTCAGCGGGCCGCGCACGAGATGGCCGAACTGGAGGCAGACCTGGATCGCAAGAAAAACGAGCTTCAGGCCTCCATACGCAAGGCCGAGACGGACAGCCTCACCGGCCTGCTCAACCGTGGCGCCTACGACAACCGGCTGCGCGAGGCCGTGCTCCGGGCCAGTCGCCAACGTGAATCCTTGTGCCTGATCCTGCTGGATCTCGACTTCTTCAAGGAGATCAACGATACCCACGGCCACCAGCATGGTGACCAGTACCTGCAGCGCATGGCCGACGTGATGCGCGCGTCCATTCGCGAGCATGTCGATATGGTGTGCAGAATCGGCGGTGACGAGTTCGCCATCGTTGTCTGGGGAGACACCCACGCGGCGCGCGCCATTTCCGACCGGGTACTCGCGGGCATGGACAACAAAGTAAGCATTGGTGTGGCACAACTGCGCGAGGAGGACACCCTGGATACCTTGATTGGCCGCGCGGATGTCGCACTCTACGATGCCAAGCACAAGGGCCGTGGTCGAGTTTCTCTCGCCGGAGGCGAAGCCTGCGTGGCCTCGGCCGGCAAAGCCTAATGGCCGGTCGAGTCCCGAACATAGCGAGCGACATTGCGGACCACGATCCGCCCATCCGACTGCTTACCGAGCAGGGCTCCAGTGACGGCAGTGGCCAAGTACTGCTGCGTTCAAAGCTGCGCGCCGTCTCTCGCCGCATGGGGTTCTCCGAAGCGGCACGCGAGCACATGGAACTGGCCTGCAAGGAGATGGTGACCAATCAGGTCAAGTACGCCGGGGGAGCCGGGCTGGTGCAGATATGGGAAACCACCCGCCCGGCACCTGCGGTCGACCTGTTTGCGATGGACTTCGGCCCGGGCATCCCGAATCTGCCAGCGGCGCTGGAGGATGGCTACACCACGTCGGGCACAATGGGCAAGGGCCTGGGCGCGATCCGCAGACTGGCCCACGAATCCGAGTTCTACACTATTCCCAATGGTGTGGCGCCCGAGGCCCCCTGGCACGGCACGGCCATCTGGGCCCGCTTTCATCCGCAGGCCCCGAAGGCGGCAGCACCTTTCCAGGCCGGGCAGTTCCTCCGTGCCTACCAGGACGGACCGTACAACGGCGACTGCCTGGACCTGGACCAGGCGGGCAGCCGCCTGCGCTGGCTGCACATGGACGGTCTGGGTCATGGTGCCGAGGCCCACGACGCCGTGTCGGGAAGCTGTCAGGCGTCCAGGCTGGAGAGCGACCTGCAGGAGACATTGGGGGATCTCAGCAAGCGCCTGCGCGGCGGACGCGGCGCCGTCGCACTTGCCGGCGAGGTGGACGCCGCCCAGGTACAAGCCCGCGTTTGCGGGGTGGGCGACATGAATGCCTACCTGATCTGCAATGGGGAGAAACGCAACGTCACCTTCTCCCCCGGCGTCCTGGGCCATGCCCACCGCAGTTTCGACGAAACCGAGATGGCGTTTCCGGCCCATGCGCTACTCATGACCTGCTCCGACGGCATCCGGCGAACCTGGACCCTCGGCAGCTTTCCGTCGCTCTGGCGCCTGCACCCGCAGCTGATCGCGCTGCTGCTCGGGCAGGTGCTTGGCCGGGGCAATGACGACAAATCCTTACTCGTGATCCGAAGCACACCCGCGAAGGGGGGAACGCATGGCTAAACAACCCGCGAAGTCCAAAACCGCCGACCAGATCCTGATCGAGCAGCTGATGCTCAATATCGGGACGATCTCGGGTGTCATCGAGGAACGTGGCAAGAACATCTTCGTCCAGGGAAACATCCTGTCCAAGGACGAGATCAACGACTACAGCGTCGAATTCCTCGAACTGTTCGTGATGCTCCTGCAAAGCGGCTCGAAAGTCGACCGCCGCAGCGCCGAATTCAAGGCCCTGCGCCAGCTCTTCACTACCATGTCGCAGCAGATCCAGGTGCGCGGCGGGAACATGGAGGAGTTCGTACGCTATATCCAGTTCATGCAGCACGTGATGATCGATGGGCTCGGCGAAGACGGCCAGCTCTCCGCACAGCAGCTCAAGGAGACCCTGCTGCTCCTCGCGGGCGTATTCAACGACATCATCCTGGATGTCTATCGCGTCTACCTCGAGCAGAAAGAAAGCACGATCCAGGCGCAGCAGGAGGAACTCCGCGAAATTTCCACCCCGATTACAGAGATTTGGGACGGGGTCCTCACGCTACCGATTATTGGCACACTGGATTCGTCCCGCACCATGATCGTGATGGAAAAACTGCTGGAACGCATCGAGCAGGACCGCGCGCGTGTGGTGGTGATGGACGTAACCGGCGTACTGGCCATCGACTCCCAGGTGTCGCACCATCTGGTGCAGATGATCCGCGCGGTGGGCCTGATGGGGGCCAGCGCGGTCCTCACCGGCATTCGCCCCGAGATTGCCCGGGCCTTGACGAGCCTGAACATCGAGCTCGGCGATGTCCTCACACGCTCCACCCTGGCGGAAGGCCTCAAGGAAGCGTTCAAGATCCTCGACGTCCACGTCGTCACCTCCCAGTGAGCCTCAAACGGCACCAGGCGTCCAGGTAATCACGGGCCTGCCACGATGAGCGAAGCAAGCGTCCAGGGGATGCACCTGACTCCGATCGGCGGAGCGATTGTGCTGCTGGAACCGGGCGACGGTCTGGACCCGACAGATGCCAACGCCTATCTGGAGCCGCTAGCCGCGTTCCTTCAGGGCCGGGATGCCCGACGCCTGATCTACGATCTGACCAAGGTTCCCGTAATCGACCGCGTCTACTACGAATGGCTCAAGGCCGTTCATGCCATCTGCGCCATCTGCGGCGTGGAAATGGTCGTCGCCGGTATGCGGCCCTCCGCCGCCTATGCCCTCGCCCACTCACTGGACGAGACGCCCCCGTTCACCTGCGCGCTCAACGTCGACCGGGCCCGCTGAGGCCTTTTGAGTACACGGCGTCATCCACCCACCGGGCCTGGACCATCACACACGGGATGCTTGCCCGGACCGGGCATTCTGGCATTCTGGGGTCAGGGTCGTTCTTCTGCTCTGGGGGGCATGGATGGCATTCAGGGATCAGAATCAGCTCAACGCGCTGATCGTCGACAACGCCGCGGTCTGGATCAATTCGCTGGATGTGGAGGGGCGCATCACCTTCTGGAACCGCGCCGCCGAGCGCATCAGCGGCTATACCCGCGAAGAGGTCCTCGGGCACACCCGGGTCTGGGAATGGCTGTATCCCGACCCCTACTACCGCGAGGCCTTGTTAACACGCACCCGCCAGATCATTCAGCAGGGCGACGCACTTCAGGGCTTCGAGACCACCATCCGTACCCGCGCCGGGGACGACCGGATCCTGTCGTGGCACTCTGAACAGCTGTTCGACCCGCAGGGGACGCTGCTCGGATCCAGCGCCGTCGCCTACGACATCACCGACCGCCGGCGGCTGGAGGATTCCCACGACCGGCAGTATCGCCTGCAGGGCCTGATCGCGGAGATCTCCGCCGCCCTGATCAACATCGCCGCCGAGGACGTCGACCGCGTCGTCGAGGAAAGCCTGGAGCGCCTGGGCGTGTTCTTCGGGCTCGGGCGCGCCTACGTATTCCGCTTCGATCTCCCCGCCGGGCAGATGAGCCTAGTCGACGAGTGGTGCGCGGACGGCGTGCAGGCCCACCGCGACAACCTCCAGGGTATTCCGCTCAAGGCGCATAACTGGGTCACGTCACAGGTCCTCGCGCGGCAAGTGGTGCACGTGCCGGACATCGACGGCCTCCCACCCGAGGCAAGTACGGAGCAGAAAGAATTCCGCCGCGAGCAGATCCGCTCCCTGCTGCTGATCCCCCTGGTCAGTGACCAGAAGGCCTTCGGCATCCTGGGATTCGACGCAGTCGATGCGCCCTATTGCTGGACCGAGGACCAGATCACCGTACTGCGGCTCGTAGCCGACATGATCGCGGGCACCCTGGCGCGCAAACAGGTCGAGCTGGAACTCGCCCGCCAGGCACGCGTGGACGGGCTCACCGGCCTGGCCAACCGGCGCGAGTTCGACAGCCAGCTGGAGCGCGAATGCGCGGCCCGGCGCGAGCGCTCCCTGTCGCTGCTGATGATCGACCTCGATCATTTCAAACCCTACAACGACGCCTTAGGGCACCAGGCCGGGGATGACTGCCTGCGCGCGGTGGCCGACGTCATGCGCTCCATCCTTAACCGGCCATCGGACCTGGTCGCGCGCTACGGCGGCGAGGAGTTTGCCTGCATCCTGGCCGATACCGACCCTGAAGGCGGGCTGCAGGTCGCCGAGCACATCCGCAAAGCGGTATACGCCCTCAACCTGGCGCATCCGGAAAGCGCCGAAGGTCGCGTGACCGTCAGTATCGGCGTATGCAGCGTGCACACCCGCTGGCCGGTGGAGCCTCGAGCCCTGGTGGGCCACGCAGACGAAGGGCTCTACCGCGCCAAGCGCGCCGGCCGCAACCGAGTGGAATCCCTCACCATGCGCTAGGGAGACGCTGATTGAATCGCACGTCCGCGTTGGTGCCCCCCAGTTTTTCGAGACAAAGCGTTCCGAGACAAGGCGCGTCGTGCAGCGGGTAGTGGTTCTACCCGCCCGTTTCTGCTGGATTCGGGGCACAACGCAGGATCGGGCCATATTCATTCAGAATCGGGGGGGCACCAACCGCACAAGCCATAGAAAGCAGGGGCTCGGCCGCCCGTTGTTGATCAAAAACGGGCGCGCGCACAGCGTTGCGGTTCCCTTGTGCAGAATGACTGCACGGCAGTCACCGCACCTTGTTCGCACGCAAAAGCGACTCGAGCGCGGACGTGCGATTCAATCAGCGTCTCCCTAGACTGATGAATGCGCACGCTCGCGGCGGCGCGGTGCTCGCAACAGCCCGCCCCGTGGTTGACGCTTGCGCAGCGCAGCGGGAGGACACGCACGTCTGCGTGTCCTCCCGCCGGGTCAGCCTGGCTTGCAGGCCAGGCCGTACTCGAAGGTGTGGATCTTCACCCCCTCGGGGAAGGCCGCCTTCAGCCGCCGCTCGAACTCGGCATAGATCTCGGCCTTGTGCTGCTGGACGTCCCAGTCGCGGCTGTCACAGTCGACGCCCTCGACGTCGAGTTCCATGTTGAACTCCAGATCCGGGGCCATTTGTACGCGGATTCTCGGCATGTCGATTCTCCTTCCGGTTCGGGGCCCTACAGAACGGGCACGAGCAGCAGCGCCATGATGTTCAGCACCTTGATGAGCGGGTTGATCGCGGGCCCCGAGGTGTCCTTGTAGGGGTCACCGACCGTGTCGCCGGTCACTGCGGCATGGTGCGCTTCCGACCCCTTGCCCCCGTGATGCCCGTCCTCGATGTACTTCTTCGCGTTGTCCCAGGCGCCGCCGCCCGCGGTCTGCGAGATCGCCACGAACAGCCCGGTCACGATCGTCCCGATCAGCAGCCCCCCGAGGGCCTCGGTACCCAGGAACACGCCGACCAGAACGGGGACCAGCACCGGCAGCAGCGAGGGCACGATCATTTCGCGGATGGCCGCGCTGGTGAGCATATCCACGGCTCGAGTGTAGTCCGGCTTCGTGGTGCCCTCCATGATCCCGCTGATCTCGCGGAACTGGCGCCGCACCTCGTTCACGATGCCGGAGGCCGCGCGGCCGACCGACTCCATGGTCATCGACGCAAACAGGTACGGGATCAGGCCGCCGATAAACAGGCCCACGATCACGTTCGGATTGCTCAGCTCGAAGTTGTGCCCACCCCCGGTGTAATGCACCAGCTCGTGGGTGTAGTCGGCAAACAGCACCAGTGCCGCCAGGCCCGCCGAGCCGATGGCATAGCCCTTGGTCACGGCCTTCGTGGTGTTGCCCACCGAATCCAGCGCATCGGTGGTATCCCGAACCTCGGAGGGCAAGTCGGCCATCTCCGCGATGCCACCGGCGTTGTCCGTGATCGGACCGTAGGCATCCATCGCCACGATGATCCCGGTCATCGACAGCATCGTGGTCGCGGCGATCGCGATGCCGTAGAGCCCGCCAAAGGCATAGGCCACCAGGATGGCGGCGCACACCGCCAGCACCGGCGCGGCGGTCGCCTTCATCGACAGCGCCAGCCCGGCGATGATGTTGGTCGCGTGACCGGTCGTGGAGGCCTCGGCCAGATGGCGAACCGGCCGGAAGACCGTGGAGGTGTAGTAGTCCGTCGCCACCATAATGACGCCGGTCAGGACCAGCCCCACCAGTGCCGCCCCGTACAGGCGCAGCGCGGCCCCGCTCTCGATGCCCATGTTGTTGGCCAGCGCGGTATCCGGAACCAGCACCAGGGTAATGGGCAGGAATGCCACGGCAGCCAGCCCCCCCGAGACGATTAGCCCCTTGTAGAGCCCCCGGATAATCTCGGAACCCTCGCGCGCCTTAACCACGAAGGTACCGACGATCGAGGCCAGGATCGCGCCGCCGCCCAGCACCAGCGGATACACCGCGGCCATCAGCCCCAGCTCGGGAATCAGCAGCGTGCCCAGGATCATCGTCGCGATGATGGTCACTGCATAGGTCTCGAACAGGTCCGCGGCCATCCCGGCGCAGTCGCCCACGTTGTCGCCCACGTTGTCGGCGATCACCGCCGGGTTCCGCGGGTCATCCTCCGGAATACCGGCCTCGACCTTGCCCACCAGGTCCGCCCCGACATCCGCGCCCTTGGTGAAGATGCCACCACCCACACGGGCAAAGATGGAGATCAGCGAACCGCCCAGGGCCAGCCCGACCAGGGGCGAAAGTCCCACATCGCCCCCCTCCGGTGTCAGCCACCAGAGCACGGCGAAATAGCCCGCCACGCCCAGCAGCCCGAGCCCGACCACCAGCAGGCCGGTCACCGCGCCCCCACGGAAGGCCACATCCATCGCCGCCTCCAGGCTCGACTTCGCGGCCGCGGCCGTGCGCACATTGGCGCGCACCGCCACATGCATACCAATGAATCCGGCGGCCCCGGAAAGCACGGCACCGATCAGAAACCCGACCGCGGAGCCGATGCCGATCACCAGCCACAGCCCTACGAACAGCACCACCCCGACCACTGCAATGGTCGTGTACTGCCGCTTCATGTAGGCCGAGGCGCCTTCCTGAATCGCGCGTGCGATCCGCCGCATCTCGTCGGTACCCTCCGATCGCGAAAGCACCCAGCGGATGGACAACAGACCGTAGACCAGCGCGACAACGCCGCACAGCAGCGCAAACACGAGGCCGGAAAGTGGCATGGACATGAGCTCCCCCTTCGATACGTCGTGACACAAGATCCTCCGGCGCAGCGGGCACCCGCGACGTTCAAGAAGAACGCGCCAGGCGCGACGCCACCGCCCGGGTCAGGCCCGGACATCCGGTTTGTGCAGCCCGGTCGTGCCTGCGCGCGACCGGTCGTCGAGGCGCGCGGCGGCCGCTGGCGCGGGCGTACAGCCTCGACAAACGTATCGGGGGATGGTGGGTCGGCCGGGAGATCACTCAGTGACCGGACCGCAAAAACCCCTTACAATGCTAGGGAACTTACGTGGTGCGATCCCGGCCGTCAAGCCATGCAGCCATCAGGGTTTTCGGAACCTGCGCCGACATTACCGTTCACAAAGAGCGTTGCTCGCGCACGACTGGGCCCGATTCGTCCCGCGGCCACACCGCGTATCCGATTCGCCGCATACAGGGACGCGGGCACGCAAGCGTGGAAGTCGCGTAAAATCCGCCACTTTCCAACTGACGCAAGCCCCTACTCGCAGGCCTTCCCATGACCAGTGCCCAACCAGCCACCCCGAACTGCTACTTCTGCCGGGTATCCGCCGGCCTGGCCGACCCGCTGATCTACGAGAACCGCTCGTTCGTCGCCCTGTTCGACACCAATCCGGTCAACCCCGGGCACGCACTCGTCATTCCCCGGCGCCACGTGGTCTCCCTGTTCGACCTCGACGACACCGAACAGGCGGACTACTTCGACGCGCTTCACGGCGTGCGCCGGGTCATCGAAGCCACGGACCTGGAAAAGCTGTACCGCAACATGCGCGTCCGCGAAGACCTGCGCGAGCGCCCCAAGGACCACATCGACAACGTCCTGGACCTGCCCTTCCTGGGCAATCCGCCCGATGCCTATACCGTCGGCAACAACGACGGCCGCATGGCCGGGCGCAGCATCGACCACCTGCACGTGATCCTGCTGCCGCGCTACGCGGGCGACGTCGAAGACCCTCGCGGCGGCATCCGCAACGTCATCCCGGATCGCGCGAACTACCACCGCCATGCCCACCCGGGCGTACGCACCGACACGGCCTGAACAACGCCAATGCCATGCGCGTGGCACGCCTCCACCAACCCCTCGGCGCAGTCGCCTGGCTCGCACTGACCGCGGCATCGTTGGGTCTGCCGACGGCCAGTGCCAGCGGGGACGAGGACCTCGGTGCACGCATTGCCCAGGAAGGCAACGACCGCGGGGCGACCGCCTGCATCCAGTGCCATGGCGAACAGGGTCAGGGCCAGTCGCAGCCGCCGTTCCCGCGCCTGGCGGGGCTGCCGGAGCAATACCTGGTGGAGCAGATGGAGGCCTACCTGGACGGCCTGCGCCCGAACGCCACCATGGCGCGGATCGCCCAGCACCTGAACGACGAAGAGATCGAAGCGATCAGCCGGCACTACGCGGAGATGGAACCGGCGGGCGGCCCGCATGACGTGCCGGGCGATCTGGCGGAACGAGGGCGCGAGATTGCCCTTGCAGGATTGCCGGAACGCAACGTCCAGTCCGGCGCCTCCTGCCATGGGGACGAAGGACGCGAACGGAACCCCAGCCTGCCGCCGCTGGCCGGCCACCCGCCCCGCTATCTGATGGCACAGCTCCAGGCCTATGTCCACGGCGCGCGCGAGACGTCCCTTGCCGGCTTGATGCAGGGCATCGTGAGCGAACTGGAAGAGGAAGAAATGGCGGCACTCGCGGCCTACTACGCCTCCCTGCCGGCCCGCGGCGAGTAACCAGAGCTCGAGGCAACCTGTCCATTCGGCCTGGCACTACCCCGCTTCCACCGCCCCCGAGGCCGGATCAAACACCCATGGTTCGTCGCCGAGGCGGAACCGAAGAGTTCCCTCCACCCAGCCCAGCGCCTCGTAGCGTTGCGCCTCCGGATCCAGCTCCCCGTGGTGCTCAACACGCACTGGGATCGCATTCGCTTCCACCGAATCGCCCAGCGATTCGCGATCCACGACCGTCAGGGTACGGTTCCCTGCAGGTCCTTCCTGCGCGAACACCACATGGCGCCCATCGTCGCTCCAGGGCCCGATCGTGACGCGGCCCCCGTACTGAAACGCCGCCGGGCTCGCCGCGCCGCTGTCCGCCCGCACCAGCCAGCCGGCGCTGTGGGCCGCACCGCTGGTGACCACCGCTACCCAGGCATCGTCCGGGGATGCCCTGGCCTCCCGGAATCGCGTTGTCGCACCGAAGGCGTTCTGCGCGTCCACCTGGATATGGCCGGGCAGGTCTTCAATGCCAAGGAGCGTGGCACCCTCCGCCGTCCGAACAGACGCCTCACGGATGTCGAGCGGCGCCTGCACGGACGCCTCGCCGTACCCGGACGGATGCTCTTCCTCCCCCGACGGCGTGCAACCACTGATCACGAGCAACGTGACTACCACACCGGCGGCGACCCGGGGCGCGACGCGTCGAACCGAGCGGCCGCGTCCAGGCCAGAACGCGCCCGCGCCCGACCGCTCCGCCAGCACATCCTTGCATTTTCGACTGTTCGCGAGATCCCGCATCCCCCTCCAACGACACACACCTGCATCCGCAGAACTCATAGTGCGTGTCCTCTTTATGGTGTTGACTCGGTGCTCGTCTTCAGAGGTCTCCGAACACTTCCGACGCGGGCACCGGCTGGCCCAGGTGGTAGCCCTGTCCAAGGGCAACCCGGTAGTCCTGCAAAATGGGAATAATCGCCTCCTGATCAACGAATTCAGCGATCGCCTCCTTGCCAAGGCCAACCGCAAGATCTGCGATCGCCCGGACAATGACCCGACTTTCATGGTCATCCACGAGTCTACGAGTAAAGCTTCCGTCGATCTTGATGTAGTCCACTGGCAGCTGGCCCAGGTAGTGGAAACTGCTGAACCCCACCCCAAAGTCATCCAGTGCCGCGCGGCATCCAAGCGCGCGTATGCCGGTCAGCACACCCCGTGCCGTGGAAAAGTCGCTGACGGCTGCGGTCTCGGTCACTTCCAGGATGAGTTGCCGTGGGTTGGCACCACTGGCGCGCAACTCCTCGGCCAGGTAATCCGTAAGGTAGTCGTCATGCAATGACTGCCCGGAGAGGTTCACGGCCAGACTGATGTCTTCGTCCTGAATCCTGCCCAACAACTGCAGCGCCGCGCGCAGCACCCAACGATCCAGCTGCACGATCTGACCACTGCGCTCGGCAAAGGGGATAAAACGTCCCGGCATCAGTAACTCGCCTTCACCACCGTGCATGCGCAGCAGCACCTCATAGTGACGCACGCTGCGGTCACTCAGGCGCACAATGGGCTGAACCATCAGCTCAAAAGTGTTGGTCTTCAGGGCCTTGTGCAACTGGTCCACCCAGTAGACCCGCTGCTCCAGTTCATCCCTGACGTCTTCCACCGCGTGCAGCATGTGCCAGCGTTGAGGCCCTCCCTCTTTCGCCTGATACATCGCCACATCGGCGCTTGCCATCAGGTCAGCGGGCGTAGCGCCGTGCTCCGGGAAACGGGCAATACCGATGCTGGCCGACACTCGATGGCGCTGCTCACCGATGGCGAGATCCACATCCTCCAGCAGCTTCACCACATACTGCGCCACGTACATGGCCTGATCGTCGCTCGCGCCCTCCAGCAACAGGGCGAACTCGTCACCGCCCAGGCGCGCGATTACGCCGCGGTATCCCAGATACTCGTACAGGGTATGGCCCACTCGGCGCAGCAACTCGTCCCCGGCGTGGTAGCCCCGTAGCTCGTTCACATCCCGGAACTGATCCAGGTCCATCAACAGGACGGCGCCATGGGCACCCTTGGCCAGGGCCTGATCCAGCGCCTCATGGAAGTAGCGGCGATTGTAGAGTTCGGTGAGCGGATCGCGCTGGGCCAGCCAGGTCAGTCGAGCCTCGGCGGCCTTGCGTTCGCTGATGTCCAGCCCCACGGAGATCCGGCCCGGCTCATCCCCGGGAAGCGGCGCGTGGTACCAAACGACCACCCGTTCCTCACCACCGGGCGTGCGCAACGAACGTTCTTCCTCCCCCTGCTGGATATCTCCATCCAGGACGGCAGATCCGATGGGCAGGACCTCGTCAAACGTCCGGCCGATCAAGTCCTCCTCGGAATGCTCCAGCACGGTCGTCGTGTATTCATTGACCAGGGTGATCCGCCCGTCCGAATCCTGGCTGATGATAAACACCCGTGCCGTGTCCAGAAGGCTACCGATGAAATCGCGCTCGCGCGCCAGTGCCTGGATCTGCGCCGCCAGCTGCTGATCCCGGTTCTGCACCGTGCCCTCCAGGGTCTCCAGCTGATCGGCCAGATCCAGGGTCGTGGTCTCCAGTTCATCAATCTCGTCCTGAAACCGCCGGCGCGGTTCCGGAATCACCTCCCGGGTTCGCGCGAAGCCACCGCTGGCCAGCCCCGGCAGCACCTCAGCCAGTCGATACAGGCGCCGCATCGGTGGCCAGACGATCAGCAACACGATGACCTCCGCGATCACCCAACCGGTCATCCCGGCGAGGAACAGGTTACGGGTGTGCTCCCGGATGGCAGCGACCTGAGAGGAGATATCCGAGAGGGACAGCAAGTACCCCTCAACATCGGTATCCGTGCCGCCATGGCCCGCAAGCGGGAGCGCCTGGACCTCCAGAACCCGCGATCCATCCTTGAACGTCACTGGATCCCGAGACAGCGAGGACCACGCCACCTCCTCGGCCATGGCGCGCAGGGTCGGCAACGTCTGTTCGATCCGGGTGATCGCCAGGAGATGCCCGCCCCATTCCGGCACCTGACGGAGCATATCCCCCGTTTCGGGCTGCCCTGCGCTGCGCAATAACAGGGCAACCTCACTGCCGGACACGTTACGGACCTGTTGGGTGAGATCGGCCAGAGACCGGGAAACCAGCACAGTCCCCGCCATTTCCCCATCCACCAGCACCGGTACCAGACTGTGGATAAGACAGTCGGCTGCACAGCGCAGATCGCTGTGAGGCCGCTCTGTGTCGCGGACCCGATCCAGCCAATCTTCGACGAGCCCGGGCGTCAGGCTGTCGTCGTCACCTCGGCTGGAGAGCAGACGCCCCGATTCGAGATAGATCCGGACCTGCGCCACTCCGGCGTCCAGTTCCAACGTGGGCCATTGGGTCGCCAACACCTGATCGGCCAGTATGTTGTCTCGCTGCTCGAGCGCACGGGACAAGCCCGGCGCCGCCGCCACCACGGCTGCCAATTGCTGCAGGCTGTCCTCGGCACGTTCCAGCGCCAGCCGCATCTCGCGTTGCTCACGGGCGTGACTGTCCTCGCGCTCCTGCTGGAACTGGCTTTCCAGGATGTCATGGCCCAGCGTGGTAATCAGCGCTACCAGACCGACCAGCACCAGACTGGTCAGCACAATAAGCCGCCCCGTGAGTCCCACCCGGATGCGCGAATGCGATGTGTGTGGCTTCGTCATCCCCAGGTGCCCGTTCTATTGCGTTCCGGCCGGTTTCAAAAACGCAGGGAGAGCTGCAACATCAGCATGTTCCAGCGCTTCCGGGTCTCGGATGGGTCGGGATTGTCACCGGATGGCAACCAGCCCGTACCTTCGATGTGGTGATACTCCGCCCCCAGCATGACCTGCGGGTGCGGATGCCAGCGCAAGCCAACGGTCCAGTCTTCGGCGTAGCGCGCATGTGCCGGCAGGCCAGTAGCGGCTGCAAAGCCACGTCCGGAACGGTCACTGCGATCGACCACCAGGCTGTCGTAACGAATCAACCATTCCCAGTCATCACTGAAGCGACGCGAGTACTGCAGATACCAACTCTCCCCGGTGATATCGAAATCGGCCCCGAGGTCGCTTAGTCCCTCCATGCTGGAATGACGCAGCGCATATTCACCGGTCAGGCTCCACAAGGGCTGGTTGTACTGGAGGGAAAGAATCCAGGGCTCGAATGCAAACTGCCCGTCGGGCCCACCATCGCGCTCAAAGCGTGCCTTGACCTGAGCAGCACTCAACCCAGCGACCACACGGCCACCATCGTGCTCGTAGAGCAGCTGCGCGATCGTCGAGTTACGCGGCTCGATAGAACCCGGGACGTTATCCAGTCGCAGCGCCCCCTGTAGATCGTCATCGGCCTGAGGCCGTCCGAAACCGACCTCGCCGCGCAGGAGCCCGGCATCGCCTATCCGCTCCTCGAAATAGGCCTTGCCACCGTCGGAGGCCAGCGCCAGCGAACGGGCACGATCGAAATAGATGGATTGAGGCAGAAGGATGCCCGGCCGGGTAAAGGGCATATCGCGGGTTTGATTGTAGAGGCCGAAAGGATTCTTCACTCGCCCTAGCTGCACACCCACCGTTCGCTCGGGCCCGGATAGCGCCTGGTAATCGATCAAACCATGATCCAGTTTCGGCCGGCCATCATCCCCGATCTCCCCGGCACGCCGGCTGAGCACTTGCGCCGAGAGCAGCAAGTCTTCACGGGGCCGCAGGGAGGCGTTAACCCCAAGCTCCGTGAAGTCGAAGCTGCCGCTGCCGTCGCTGCTGGATCCGAAAAAGTTGTTGTAGTCCGTCGTCACCCAGCCCTGACTGAGAAACCCGTGCAACTGCAAGGTCCCCAGCGCACCCTCGTCGGCCATCGCCGGGCCGGCTGCCGATGACGCAATCAGTAACAGGGTCCCGCCCAGGGCAGGCCGCACCTTATTCCATCTCGATGACTTGGATACGCTCATCCAGGTACTCCTTTGTGAGGTAGCCAATCGCGCCGGGCGTGGTGCCCACACGCTCATGCATCTCCGACAGAGATCCCACTCGACGGGGTGCCTGGCCGGTGCCGGAAAATACCGCTCGGTCCCACGCAAGGCGTAATTGATGGGGGAAGACCCCGAGCTCTTCCTTCGCAAAGCGCACATGTACGGGGTCGTTGTCCCCCAGCACGAACACGCGCGCGATCTCGCCGTCCGGCCAGCTGCGCTGGCGCATGCCAAACAAGGCCCGGGTCGTGTCGCGGGTCAGGGTCTGGGTCGACACGCCTGGATGGGCGACCACGAATACCGCTTCATCATCCGCCTTCGACAGACCTGTGATGCCGAAAGCGGCACCCACCCAAAGCGCGATGAACAGCCGAAGCGCGCCGCGTCGCGCAGGGACGCACTCACCAGCAGATCCCGCAGAGGGAAGATTACGGTTAGCAGGACAGATGATGGGCGCTCCCTTTCCTGTCAGGCATCCGGAGGGACCGGACCCATGGCGTGAATCAGCCGCATCTCGCCGATCCTGACTTTCCCGGATACGAAACATTGGTCTCCTTCGCGGGCTAGTCAGGACTACAACACTCAAGCTCCGGATTGTACTGGGCTGCACACCGAAATCTACTCGCCTGCGCGTCGGGATCCACCTTCCTACTTCATCTTGCCTTCAGTGTCTGCGCGTGGCAGACGGGACATTCGATGTTCCGTTAATGGCAGACTGCATGGAAGCCAAACCTGATTCGGGTCCGTTGCCATGCTGTGCGACATAACACGTTGAAAATGAAGTGCACTCCACCCCTTCTGTCCACCAGTTTCGAGCCTCAACGTGCAAGCCCCTTCCAATGGCTTGGCATGGCCCCTTCAGCCGGTCGCCGGTTTGATCCGGACGCCCTCATCCGTCAAGCCGATGCCGCTTTGTATCAAGCCAAAAACGCCGGGTGGAACCGAGTCGTCTTCCAAATGAGTGAACCAGAACCCCCAGAAGGTCAGGACTAGTGCTTCGCATCGCTGCCGTGTTGCTGGGCCTTGTGATTCTTGCCAGCTACATCGGAGTGCAAAACTGGGAGGCCATGCGGGTGCTCCAGGACATCGAGGCCGGTGACGGACCGAGCGCGCTGAAGGACCGCACCCCGGAACCCGCGCGCGAAACGCTTGCAGTCACGACGAGCGAAGGGGCCATCGAAGCCGACCTCTACCATCCCCGGCAGGATGTCGGCGCCCGTATTGTCCTTGTGCCGGGCTTTACGCCAGAGGGCAAGGACGACCCCCGCCTAGTACAACTCGCCAATACACTGGCCCGGGCACGCTTCCTGGTGCTGGTCCCCGATCTGGAGGGCACGAAAGCCCTGAGGATCCGCACCCAGGATGCCGCCGCCATCGCGGATGCCGCTGCTCTGTTGTCCCGCCTGGAGGCAGAGCGCGCCCCGGATCACCAGGACGTCGGGGTCGCGGCAATCTCTTACGCCGTGGGCCTGGCCGCGCTCGCGACGCTAACGCCACAGGGAGAAGCCAGCATCGACTTCCTGGTCGGGGTCGGCGGCTACTACGACACGAAGAACGTCATCACCTTCGCCACGACCGGGGCCTTCCAGGAACCTGGGTCAGACCGCTGGATGACCAGGACTCCCGATCCACTGGCGAAGTGGCTATTCCTGCGCGGCAATCTGCACATGCTTAATGCCCCCGCAGACCGCGAGATCCTCGACGAAATTGCCTGGCGGCGCATGCACGATCCCGAGGCCCCGATCGACAAACTGGCCGCCGGTCTCGGCGAAGAGGGGCGAAGCCTATTGGCGTTAATCCGGAACGATGACCAGGAACGCGTGCCAGCGCTCCTCGAAGACCTACCTGAAAGCGCACAGGAGGCCATCGACATGCTATCCCTGGCCCACCGGGACCTCGCGCACCTTTCCAGCGGGGCGCTCCTGATCCACGGCCGCGACGACAACATGATTCCCCACACCGAAAGCGAGCGCCTCGCCCATGCAGTCGGCGAGACCGACCTGCATCTGATCGAAGGCTTCTCCCACATCGATGCGCGAGGCGTGGGCCTGGTGGGCCAGTGGCAGCTCATCCGTGCCGTAACCAACCTGTTGGCTCGGCGGGACAACTGACCTTCGACAGGGGCATCGTCTCGCCCGGTCACCGCCTACTGGACTGCCTTCGTCCCGCGGCAGCCGGGATACTGCGTGCACCCCCAGAACTCCTGCCCCATATTGGAGCCCCGACGGGCCTTGCGCTTCACCATGGCGCTGCCGCACTTCGAGCAGGCTTGGCCTGGGAAGATCATGGGTGTCCTTATCTTTTCATCTTTTCGCCAGCGCCCCGGTCAGGCCAGTAGACGCGCGCCAGATCTTGGGTATGCTGCAAGCATAGCCCCGGCTATCGCTCGCGATCGGCAGCGGCCGGGATTCCGGCACCCGCACGGGCGTCGGGGCGCGTCCCGAACCACGCGGCGCCGCATCCCGATGTCGCGTGCGTTAACCAGGAGCCACACCGTCATGGGCATGGCCTGTTGTGCACCGCACGGCGCAAACGCCGGCATCAACCCCTGCCACTGTGGCGCGGCCCATACCCAGGCAGCCCTCCGGCGCATCGAGGCCGACCTGAACCGGCGCCAGTTCCTCGGCGGTGCCGCCGCCGTGCTGGGCATGTTCGCGGGCTTCGGCCTCGCCCCGCGCGAGCTCAAGGCCGGCGAGCCCGGGCAGCCGCTGCTGCTCACACACCTGCGACTGTTCGACGGCGAGACCCTCGAGATGCGCGAGGACGTGGACATCCTGATCGAGGACGGCCGCATCGCCGCGCTGCCCCGGCGCGGCGAGGGCCCGACCGCCGCACGCATAATCGACTGCGGCGGGCGCGCGGTCATCCCGGGCCTGATCGACGCTCACTGGCACAGCACGCTGGTCGGGGTCAGCCAGATGACCGCCATGACCGCGGACATCGGCTTCCTGCACCTGATGGCCGGGCGCGAGGCCGGCGCGACCCTGATGCGCGGCTTCACCACCGTGCGCGATCTCGGCGGCCCGGCCTTCGGCCTGAAGATGGCCATCGACCGCGGCGCGGTGGCCGGCCCGCGCATCTTCCCCTGCGGCGCGATGATCTCCCAGACCTCCGGGCACGGCGATTTTCGCCAGCGCCACGAGTTGCCACGCATGCCGAGCACCCCGCCGAATTACATCGAGAGCAGCGGTGTCGCTGCGATCGCCGATGGCGTGGACGAGGTGCTGCGCCGCACCCGGGAACAGCTGATGCAAGGCGCCAGCCAGATCAAGATCATGGCCGGGGGCGGCGTCTCCAGCCTGTACGACCCACTGGATACCGCCCAGTACCTGGAAGAGGAGATGCGTGCCGCCGTGCGCGCCGCCGCCGACTGGGGCACCTACGTATGCGCCCATGTCTACACGCCGCAGGGCATCCAGCGCGCGATCCGCGCCGGGGTGCGCTCCATCGAGCACGGCCAGCTCGCCGACGAGGAGACGGTGCGCATGATGGCGGATGCCAACGTGTGGTGGAGCATCCAGCCCTTCCTGGACGACGAGGACGCCAACCCGAAGACGGACCCCGTCTCCCGGGCCAAGCAGCTCCAGGTGAGCGCGGGCACCGAGCGCGCCTTCGAACTGGGCCGCCAGTACGGCGTGCCCATGGCCTTCGGCACCGACATCCTGTTCAGCCCCGAGGGCGCCGCCAGCCAGGGCCGCCAGCTCGCCAAGCTGACCCGCTTCATGTCCCCGCTGGAGGCCCTGCACATGGCCACCGGCGCGGCCGGCCAACTGCTCGCCCTGTCCGGCGACCGCGCCCCCTACCCCGGCCGCCTCGGCGTCATCGCCGAAGGGGCCCTGGCCGACCTGCTCGTGGTCGATGCCGACCCGGCAGCCGGCCTGGACTGGCTGGATGCACCCGCCGACCACCTGGACCTGATCATGAAGGGCGGCAGCATCGTCCGGAACCAGCTGGCCCACACTCGATAGATCAATATCCGCCGGTCCGCCTCATATTCCATTCTCCGGATCGCCACTACCCGCCATGGAGTCATGCACGAATGATCGAAAGAATGTTCACCACCAGCCGGCTGCTGGTACTGGTGACGGTCGTGGTCAGCACCATCGCGGCTCTCCTGCTGTATGCCGCCAACGTATACATCGTGTTCAATATCGTGGTCGATTTTGTCCAGCAGGTACCCAGCTCGGTCGATGAGGGCAAGAGCCTGGCGGTGAGGTTCCTGAAGGTCCTCGACATGCTGCTCATCGCTGTGACTTTCCAGATCATCGCGGTTGGCCTGTTTCGGCTGTTCATCAAGCCGGATTCCGGCAGCAAAAGCAGCTTGCTCTCCGTGTTGGAGATCCGGCATTTCCACGACCTCAAAGTCACGATCATTCAGGTCGCGATCGTGATCCTGGTGGTGCTTTTTCTGGAGCAGGCAGTGGAGGTTGGCGCATCACTGGAAACGCTCTACTACGGCCTCGCCATCGCGGTGATCATCGCCAGCGCTGTGTTTGCGTTCCGGAATATGACACATCGCGGGGACTGACTCACCGAACGCACAAACCATGTGACTCCCTAACGTCGGCCTCACGCTCGTGCCGCCAAACGCTCAATCGGGTCTGTGCCAGAAAGTAACCTGAGGTCTATCCCGTACACGCCAGTCTGGGGCTCGCGGCTGCCAGCCAGCGCCGGCTGCCACTAGCCATATACCGTACTCGAGGACGGCTATCCGCCATGATGCTCTCTCGCCTTCGCCGATGGTTCAGTCGCGTGGGCGACAACAAACATCTGCCACCCAGCGACCCGCCTCCATCCAACAAAGAGTTCGCCAACAGCCCTCGGGAACAAGAACACGACGGCATGGAGCAGCTTCTCTCGGAACGAGAGCTCTCCTCGCGCTACTGTGCGGGCCTATTCGAAATAGGGCTCGATTCCTGGGACGAGCCCTCCCCGGAAGAACGAGCCTGGCTGCGTGGCCTCCGCGACCGGCTTATGGAGAATGCCACCTCATTCAGTGCCAAAGTGCCGCGGCTTCCCCGAATCGCACCCCGGCTCATGGCCACGCTGCGCGACCCCGAGCAATACCGGTCAAAAGAGATCGCGAAAATGCTGGAAAGCGATCCGGTTCTGGCCGGAAACATGCTCAAGGTCGTCAATAGCCCGTCC
This sequence comes from Thioalkalivibrio sp. ALE16, assembly GCF_000381305.1. Lineage (NCBI taxonomy): Bacteria > Pseudomonadati > Pseudomonadota > Gammaproteobacteria > Chromatiales > Ectothiorhodospiraceae > Thioalkalivibrio > Thioalkalivibrio sp. ALE16. Next base: position 2,091 of record NZ_KB906366.1, on the reverse strand, counting down.
GTACGCCCAACCCGGTCTGAGATTTTGAGCATCGAACAGGCCGTTACGATCCTCGGCAATCAGCGCATGAGGGAAGCAGTCGCAGCGGCCATCGTAAGCCCCATAGCCCAGTTCGAAAGGGACAATCGTCTGAGCCCAGCGGGGATCCAGAAAATCTGGCCAGAAACGCTGCAAACGGCCATGAATGTCAAAATCGGTGCCCAGCATTTAGGCGGAGGGTGCGAAGGATTCGCACTCTATCTATCCGCCCTGGCACATAGCAGCGGACTCATGGTTCTTCTGCGGGAACTACAAACACTCAGCGCATCCACCCTCTCCCGAGGCTTCATCGACGAGTTCGAGGGACTGACACGCAACGTCTCTGTTGCCATCGCTCGCCACTGGGAGTTCGATGAAAGCGGTGTTCAATTACTTCAGGCCTGGGCCAAATCAGATCGTTCTACGCTCGAATCCGCACTCCTAATGGATGCCATCGGATTCACTCGAATCAACAACCTGTGCAACCGCGGCGAACTGGAATCCGGTTCCTGTAAGGTCTTCCGCAAGACCCTGCCCCGCTATGCGAACGAGTGGACACCCGAACCAAGTGCCAGATGACGCCAAAGGCGGACCACAGCGGGTTCCATTCGCGCGGCCCCAAGTCGCATGCCCCAACCCCCTACCCTTGTTTTCTTCTGGTTTTAACATATGCTTGTAAAAAGCCCGTGGGCCTGCCGCTGCGAGTCAGTGGGCACCGAACGCCATGGTCTGGGGGAGCATTCCTGTCGCTCCCAGCAAGGAGACACCGCCATGAACATCCGCTTCACCCTTGCCCTGCTGTTCCTGATCTCGCTTCCGCTCGCCGTTAGCGGCTGCGCATCCACCTCCCAGCCGAACACACCGGAAGCACTCGCTTCCGAAGATGCGCTCGCCCAGATCCTGTTCGATTACGAGGCGGACGCCTTCACCGCCTACAACATGCGCCGCAACGGCACCGTCGATATCACCTTCGCACGCGACGTCCCGGACGGCCTGTACAGCCAGATGGTGGATGACCTGCGAGCCCACCCGGACATCCGCAACGTCCGCTCGGCACGCACCGGCCCCGCCTGCGGCCTGTTCTAGCCCAATGCGTCGGTGCCCCCGGGCGCCGGCGCTATGGGCGCACCGACCCACGAAGCCACATCGCATCAATCCAGGCTGTCTCCATCGTCTGTCGCAAGAAATCATGGCTGTCCCTTTCTTCGGTCCCTTTCTTCGGTCCCCTGAAACCGGGCTGGTTCAACGACAACCGGCCGGCGCCAGAAACATCCGAACCGATATCCCCACACCCTTGATGCTGCGACGGCCGAGCTGCTTCACCGCCTCGCGAAAACGCTCCACGTGCCCCAGGGCCGCTACATGGTGCGATCTCTGTCCCCTTCCGACATGCCGCAGGAAATGCACTGGATCGATCCCTAGACGTTCCAGGATCGGCGGAATGGATTCCGGGATGGCCCCCCGCTTGTCCTCGCGGATCGCGCGACCGGTCCAGTCCACCAGTTCCAGATAGTCCTCCGTAGTAAAGGCCACCGCATTGCCATGTGGATCGTCGCCTTCCCGCCCCAATACGGTCAGGCGAGGCTCGTCGCCTTCACACGCCGGCCCTTCATGACCCTGGCCCTCCCGGGCCAGTGCCCGGATGCGCTGCTGGATCGAGGTGAAATCGGAGGCCTCGGGCGCATCCGCCATCCCGGCGCGCACCGGGTTCAGATCCACGTAGCTCATGCAGGTCAGCACGGCCGCGTCGTCCAGCAGCGCCTGGCTCTTGTAGCGGCCTTCCCAGAAGCGGCCCTTGCAGCCATCCTCTGCATTCGCCCGCCGCGCCAGATGTTCGTTCAGGCTGCGCATGAACCACGACAGGTCCTGCAGTCGGTCCCGCCACTCGGCAATCTGTAGCTGCGCCCGCTCGCGCTCTGCCACCGTCTTGGTCTGCCCCGCCCGATAGCGGGCTACCAGCACCGGCAAGGAGAACAGCCGCTCCCAGCGCTCCATTACCTCGCCTTCGCTCCACGCCGCCGCCCGATCCGAATCCAGCCGCACCACCAGGTGATAGTGGTTCGACATCACCGC
>NZ_KB906365.1:0-88369 GCF_000381305.1 Thioalkalivibrio sp. ALE16 | reverse complement strand
GTGTCCCTGATCAACCCGATCGCGATGGAAGACGGGCTGCGCTTTGCGATCCGCGAAGGTGGCCGCACCGTCGGCGCCGGCGTCGTCTCCAAGATTATTGAGTGAACGAGATGGCTAACCAGCGCATTCGAATTCGTCTGAAGGCCTTTGATCATCGACTGATCGACCGCTCCGCGGCCGAGATTGTCGAGACCGCGAAGCGGACCGGCGCCCGGGTCAAAGGGCCGATTCCGCTGCCGACCAAGCGCGAGGCGTACACGGTCCTGGTCTCCCCGCACGTCAACAAGGACGCGCGTGACCAGTACGAGCTGCGTACGCACAAGCGCCTGATGGATATCCTCGATCCGACCGACAAGACCGTGGATGCCCTGATGAAGCTGGATCTGGCCGCGGGCGTCAATGTTCAGATCAGGCTTAACTAACGTTAAATTTTCTGCCATACTATTGGGCTTTCCGTGGCCCGGCGGAATTTTCGCCGGGCCACGGCTTTAGGGCGCTTGATAGCGCCGTCTGATACGGAAGGGGTTTTGTAATGGCTCTTGGACTCATCGGTCGCAAGCTCGGCATGTCGCGCGTCTTTACGGACGACGGCGTCTCCGTGCCGGTCACGGTGCTGCAGGTGGACAACAATCGCGTGGTCCAGATCAAGCGCACTGAAGGCGACGGCTACAACGCGGTCCAGGTGACGGCGGGCTCGCGCAAGCCGTCTCGGGTAAGCAAGCCGGAGGCCGGTCACTTTGCTGCGGCGTCGGTGGAACCGGGTCGTGGTCTGTGGGAATTCCGCGTGGACGAGGCCGATCTGGAAGGCCTGGCCGCCGGTGATGCGATCACCGTTGACCGGTTCGAGGAAGGTCAGATCGTCGACGTGACCGCGCAGAGCAAGGGCAAGGGCTTCCAGGGTGCGGTAAAGCGTCACAACTTCCGCACCCAGGACGCGACCCATGGCAACTCGCTGGCGCACCGTGCCCCGGGTTCCATTGGGCAGAACCAGAGCCCCGGCCGCGTGTTCAAGGGCAAGAAGATGGCCGGCCACATGGGCGCGGAGCGCAAGACCATCCAGAACCTCAAGGTGGTGCGTGTCGACGCCGATCGCAGTCTGGTCCTGGTTCAGGGTGCCGTGCCGGGCGCGCCGAGTTCCGACGTGATGATTCGTCCGGCCGTGAAGGCGAAGGGTTAAGACAATGCAAGTAACGACTGCCGATACCGGGGCCAGCGTCGAGCTGTCCGCCGTCTGCTTCGAGCGGGAATTCAACGTATCCCTGGTGCATCAGAGCGTGGTCGCGCAGCTCGCCGGAGCCCGCAGCGGCACCCGTGCGCAGAAGACGCGCGCCCAGGTGAGCGGCGGCGGCATCAAGCCGTTCCGTCAGAAGGGCACCGGCCGTGCGCGTGCCGGCACCATCCGCAGCCCGCTGTGGACCGGGGGCGGCAAGGTATTCGCGGCGCGCACCCAGGATTTCTCGCAGAAGCTCAACAAGAAGATGTATCGCGCCGCGATGGCGTCGATCCTCTCCGAGCTGCTGCGCCAGGATCGCCTGAAGGTGGTTGCGGGCTTTGCCGTTGAATCCGGCAAGACCCGCGACGGCGTCGCGAAGCTGAAGGAACTGGGCCTGGAGAAGGGTCTGGTGGTCCTGGCCGAAGAGGACGCGATGACCGCCCGCGCCCTCGGCAACGTGCCGCACGTGGACGTGATCGACGTCAACGGCGTCAATCCTGCCAACCTGGTCGGGGCCGAGACGGTCGTGATCACGGAAGGCGCCATCCGCAAGCTCGAGGAGTGGCTGGCATGAATTCGCGTCTGATGCAGATTATTCAGGGTCCGGTGGTGTCCGAGAAATCGACCAACGCCGGGGAAGTCGGGCAGTACGTGTTTCGCGTGCTGCCGGATGCCGACAAGGCCGAGATCAAGGCCGCGATCGAGAAGCTGTTCGAGGTTCGTGTCCAGCAGGTCCGCACGCTGAACCAGCAGGGCAAGAACAAGCGCTTCGGTCGCCAGTTCGGTCGTCGTAACCACTGGAAGAAGGCCTATGTCGCGCTCGCCGAGGGCGAGAGCATCGACATGGGTGAAGGAGAACAGGTCTAGTCATGGCGATTATCAAGACCAATCCGACGTCGGCCGGACGCCGTCACGCGGTTCAGATCCGCGGTGACGGTCTGCACAAGGGCGCCCCGCATGCGGCGCTGGTGGAGAAGCAGACGCGCACGGGCGGCCGAAACAATTCCGGGCGCATCACCACCCGTCACGTGGGTGGTGGGCACAAGCAGCGCTATCGCATCGTCGACTTCAAGCGGAACAAGGACAACGTCCCGGGCAAGGTCGAGCGCCTGGAATATGATCCGAACCGGAGCGCCCATTTGGCACTGGTACTGTACGCGGACGGCGAACGTCGGTACATTATCGCGCCTCGCGGCCTGAAGCAGGGGGACGCGGTGCACAGCGGCTCCCAGGCCCCCATCCGGGTGGGCAACGCGATGCCTCTGCGCTCGATTCCGGTCGGTACGGTGATTCACTGCATCGAGATGAAGCCGGGCAAGGGCGCCCAGATCGCCCGTTCCGCCGGTGCCTCGGCCCAGGTCGTGGCCCGCGAAGGCGCCCACGCCACCATCCGGCTGCGCTCCGGCGAGATGCGTCGCATCCCGTCCGAATGCCGCGCCACGGTGGGCGAGGTCGGGCATACGGAGCACAGCCTGAAGAAGTTCGGGAAGGCCGGTGCCAAGCGCTGGACGGGCGTGCGCCCGACCGTGCGCGGCACCGCGATGAACCCGGTCGACCATCCGCATGGTGGTGGTGAAGGGCGCAACTTCGGGCGTCACCCGGTGACCCCGTGGGGCCGTCCGACCAAGGGTTACAAGACCCGCAACAACAAACGTACCGACGGCATGATCGTGCGTCGGCGCAAGAAGTAACGGAGTGCCAGCATGCCGCGTTCACTGAAAAAAGGCCCGTTCGTCGACCACCACCTGCGCAAGAAGGTGGAAGAGGCGCGCGAGAAGAACGATCGCCGGCCGATCAAGACCTGGTCGCGTCGCTCGATGATTATCCCGCAGATGGTGGGTCTCACCCTCGCGGTTCACAACGGGCGTCAGCATGTTCCGGTGCTGGTCAACGAAAACATGGTCGGCCACAAGCTGGGCGAGTTTGCGTTGACGCGGACCTTCAAGGGTCACATCGCCAACAAGAAGTCGCGCTGAGGACGAACGATGGAGACGATTGCAAAACTGCGCTACGCGCGCATCTCGCCGCAGAAAACGCGGCTGGTCGCCGACCAGGTTCGTGGTATGCGCGTGGAAGAGGCCCTGAACGAGCTGACCTTCAGCCCGAAGAAGCCGGCCGCCATCGTGAAAAAGGTGCTGGAATCCGCGATCGCCAATGCGGAGAACAACGACGGCGCCGACATCGACGAGCTGCGCATCTCGCGCATCCAGGTCGACGAGGGCCCCGTGCTCAAGCGCATGCAGGCGCGTGCCAAGGGCCGCGGCAACCGCATCATGAAGCGCACCAGTCACATCGTGATTGGCGTTAGCGAGAAGGGAGCGAACTAACCATGGGTCAGAAAGTACATCCAACCGGCATCCGGCTGGGCATTTCTCGCCCGTGGTCGGCGACCTGGTACGCCGACGGTCGTGAATTTGGCGAGACGCTGAACAACGACATCAAGCTGCGCGAATTCCTGCAGAAGAAACTCGCGCACGCGTCGGTGAGCCGCATTACTATCGAGCGTCCGGCCAAGGCCGCGCACATCACGATCCATACGGCGCGTCCGGGGATCGTGATCGGCAAGAAGGGCGAGGACATCGAGAAGCTGCGTCGTGAAGTCGCGGCGGAGACGGGCCTGGACCAGGGCAACGTCAAGATCAATATCGAGGAAGTGCGCAAGCCCGAGATCGAGGCCCAGCTGGTGGCGGAAGGGATTGCCCAGCAGCTCGAGCGCCGCATCATGTTCCGCCGTGCGATGAAGCGCGCCGTCGGCAATGCCATGCGCCTGGGTGCCCAGGGGATCAAGGTGCACGTCTCCGGCCGTCTGAACGGCGCCGAGATCGCGCGTTCCGAGTGGTACCGGGAAGGGCGTGTGCCGCTGCACACCCTGCGTGCCGATATCGACTACGGCTTCGCCGAGGCCCGTACGACCTACGGGATCATCGGTGTGAAGGTGTGGATCTTCAAGGGCGAAGTCTTCGGTCTCGAGCCGGTCGAAGGGACGCGCGCTGCGGCCAACGCGAGCTAGGACATAGACCATGTTGCAGCCAAAAAGAACCAAATTCCGCAAGCAGTTCAAGGGCCGGAACCGGGGCATGGCCTCGACCGGTGCCAAGGTCAGCTTCGGCGAGTACGGCCTGCAGGCCGTTGAACGCGGTCGCATTACCGCGCGCCAGATCGAGGCCGCGCGGCGTGCGATGGTGCGTCACATCAAGCGTGGCGGGAAGATCTGGATCCGGGTGTTCCCGGACGTGCCGGTGACCAAGAAGCCGCTTGAAGTGCGTATGGGCAAGGGCAAGGGTGGCGTGGAGTACTGGGTTTGCAAGATCCAGCCCGGCCGCGTGCTCTACGAGATGGAAGGCGTTCACGAGGACGTGGCCCGCGAGGCCATGCGCCTGGCCGCCGCCAAGCTCCCGGTCAAGACGGTCTTCACCCGTCGGCAGGTGATGTAATGAAAGCAGAAGAACTCAGAAAGAAGTCGGATGACGATCTGAACCAGGAGCTGGAAGCGCTCTACAAGGAGCAGTTCGGCCTCCGTATGCAGAAGGCGATCGGACAGCTCGCGCGCCCGGATCGCGTCGGCAAGGTGCGGCGCGAGATCGCGCAGATCAAGACGCTGATGAATGAACGCAGAAGGGCAGGCTAAGAAGATGACCGAAGAAGGTTCCAAGACTCAGCGTTCCGTCGTGGGGCGGGTGATCAGCGACAAGATGGACAAGACCCGGACGGTCCTGGTCGAGCGTCGCGTGCGTCATCCGCTGTACGGCAAGTTCATCCGCCGCAGCACGAAACTGCACGTCCACGACGAGGAGAACGTTTCCCGCATGGGCGATCGGGTTCGTATCCGTGAATGCCGGCCGGTTTCCAAGCAGAAGCGCTTTGCCCTGATCGAAGTGGTCGGGCAGGACGCGCTCTGAATCGGCTGCCAGGAGATAAGTCATGATTCAAATGCAGACCGTGCTCGAGGCCGCCGATAACAGCGGCGCCCGACGCATCCAGTGCATCAAGGTGCTGGGCGGCTCGCACCGCCGGTACGCCCGTGTGGGCGATGTCATCAAGGTGAGCGTCAAGGACGCGATCCCGCGTGGCAAGGTCAAGAAGGGCGATGTGTACGACGCCGTCGTGGTGCGTACCGCCTCCGGCGTGCGGCGCCCGGATGGTTCGATCATCCGCTTCGACCGCAACGCCGCGGTCCTGCTGAACAACCAGCACCAGCCGATCGGCACCCGTATCTTCGGGCCGGTGACGCGTGAACTGCGAGGGGAGAAGTACATGAAGATTATCTCCCTCGCCCCGGAAGTGCTGTGAGGACGTGATGAACAAGATTCGCAAGGGCGACGATGTCGTCGTGATCGCGGGCAAGGACAAGGGTCGCCGCGGGACCATCATCAAGGTCCTGGACGGCAAGGTCCTGGTCCAGAACATCAACATGGTGAAGAAGCATCAGAAGCCGAACCCGCAGCAGGGTGTCGGTGGCGGGATCATCGAGAAGGAAATGCCGATCGATGTCTCGAACGTGATGCTCTTCAACCCGGCAACCGACAAGGGTGATCGCGTGTCGTTCAAGACCCTGGAAGACGGCCGCAAGGTGCGGGTCTTTCGCTCGAACGGCGAGGTCGTGGACGCATAACGCGGGACGGACGGTTTATGGAACGCTTGAGAGAAGAATACGAATCCAACGTGAAGCAGGCCCTGCGCGAGCAGTTCGGCTATGCCAACGTGATGGAGATTCCGCGCATCACCAAAGTGACCCTCAATATGGGTCTCGGCGATGCGGTCGCGGACAAGAAGGTGATCGAACACGCGGTCGGTGATATGACTGCGATCGCCGGGCAGAAGCCGGTGGTCACCAAGGCACGCAAGTCGATTGCGGGCTTCAAGATCCGTGATGATTATCCCATCGGCTGCAAGGTGACCCTGCGGCGCCGGCAGATGTACGAATTCCTGGATCGCCTGATCAATGTGGCGCTGCCCCGGGTACGCGACTTCCGCGGTTTTTCCGCGAAGGCGTTCGACGGCCGCGGCAACTACAGCCTGGGCATCAAGGAACAGATCATCTTTCCGGAGATTGACTACGACCGTGTCGACAAGCTGCGCGGCATGGACATCACCATCACAACCAGCGCAAAGACGGACGCGGAAGCCAAGGCCCTTCTGGAGGCCTTCCGATTCCCGTTCCGGCAGTAAACGAGGTAGGCGCACATGGCGAAGGTATCGATGGTCGAGCGCGAGAAAAAGCGCGAACGACTGGTAAAGAAGTACGCGGCCAAGCGGGCCGAACTCAAGGCAATCCTGGTGGACGACACCAAGTCCTCCGAGGAACGTCTGGCGGCCATGCATGCGCTGCAGAAACTGCCGCGTGATTCGTCGCGCGTGCGTCAGAAGAACCGCTGTGGCGTGACCGGCCGGCCGAAGGGCTATTACCGCCGGTTTGGCCTGGGGCGCAACAAGCTGCGGGAATACGCCATGAAGGGCGAGATTCCGGGCCTGCGCAAGGCGAGCTGGTAAGGAGATTTGAAGCGATGATGACCGATCCGATTTCCGACATGCTCACCCGCGTGCGCAATGCGCAGCGCGCGAACAAGGAGCAGGTCGCCATTCCCTACAGCAAGGCCAAGGAGCGCATCCTGAAGGTCTTCGCGGAAGAGGGTTTCGTGGGCGACATGCAGGTCGAGGGCGAAGCCGCACAGAAGAAGCTTGTGGTGAAGCTGAAGTATTTCGAGGGACGGCCGGTCATCGAGACCGTCGAACGGATTTCCCGCCCGGGTCTGCGGATCTATCGCGGCAAGGACGAACTGCCGCGGATCAACGCGGGCCTTGGTGTCGCGGTGATCTCCACGCCGCAGGGTGTCATGAGTGACCGCGCAGCCCGGGCCGCTGGCCAGGGTGGCGAGGTCCTCTGCAAGATCTACTGAGGAATCAGCCATGTCGCGCATTGCAAATCTGCCGATCCAGCTGCCGAGCGGTGTGTCCGTGGAGCAGACGGACAGCGAGATCAAGATCAAGGGCCCGAAGGGCGAGCTTCAGCTCACCTGCCCCGAGGCGGTGACGGTTACCGTCGAGGACGGCGTGGTGCGTGTGAAGGCCGCCGAGAATGCGAAAAACGTCGCGCTCGCCGGTACCATCCGTGCGCTGCTCGGGAATCATGTCCACGGTGTCAGCCAGGGGTTCGAACGGGCCCTGGAGCTGGTGGGTGTCGGCTACCGCGCGCAGATGCAGGGCGCGAAGCTGAACCTGACCCTCGGGTATTCGCATCCGATCGACTTCGAGATCCCCGAGGGTGTGACGGTGGAAACGCCGACCCCGACCGAGGTCGTGGTCAAGGGGACCGATCGCCAGAAGGTGGGCCAGGTGGCCGCGAATATTCGCGCCTTCCGCCCGCCGGAGCCCTACAAGGGCAAGGGCGTGAAGTACAAAGACGAGCGCATTGTGCGCAAAGAAGCCAAGAAGAAGTAGGTAGGCACCAGTGGACAAGAAAGAGGCCAGAATTAAGAGGGCGCGTCGCGCACGGTTCAAGATCCGTGAGCTGGGGGTGCATCGTCTCTGTATCCACCGGACGCCCCGCCACATGTACGCGCAGATCATCGCCCCGTCCGGCGACGCGGTACTCGCCGCGGCGTCAACGGTGGAGAAGGATCTGAAGAATGCCGGTGGTTCGACCGGGAACGCCGAGGCGGCGGCCCGTGTGGGGCAGGCGATTGCCGAGCGCGCGCGCAAGGCCGGTATTGAACAGGTCGCGTTTGACCGCGCGGGTTTCCGTTATCACGGACGGGTGAAGGCTCTGGCCGACGCCGCACGTGAAAACGGCCTGCAGTTCTAGTCAAACGGGATCGAGCGGAGAGAGATATGGCACGTAACGATGTAAGCGAAGCGCAAGACGGCCTGCAGGAAAAGCTGATTGGCGTGAACCGCGTGGCCAAGGTGGTCAAGGGCGGTCGCCAGTTCCGGTTTGCCGCACTGACGGTGGTGGGCGACGGAGAAGGTCGCGTGGGCTATGGCTATGCCAAGGCGCGCGAGGTTCCGGCCGCGATCCAGAAGGCAATGCAGCAGGCGCGGATGGAGATGCGCAACGTGGCCCTGCACGAAGGGACCCTGCACTACGCGGTCAATGGCCGCCACGGTGCCGCGAACGTCTACATGCAGCCCGCCTCGGAAGGTACCGGGATCATCGCCGGCGGGGCCATGCGGGCCGTGCTGGAAGTGGCCGGGGTGCGTAACGTGCTTGCCAAATGCGTGGGATCGCGCAATCCGATTAACGTCGTGCAGGCCACGATCGACGGGCTCACCACGGTGAGCTCGCCGGAGCGTGTGGCGGCCAAGCGCGGCAAGACCGTTGACGAAGTGACGAGCTAAGCCATGAGCAAGCTGAAACTGACCCTGGTACGCAGCACCGCCGGCCGCATCGCATCGCACAAGGCGTGCGTCCGCGGCTTGGGGCTGCGCAAGACCCACAGCACCTCGACGGTCGAGGCCACCCCGGAAAATCTGGGCATGGTCAAGAAGGTGTCGTACCTGCTGAAGGTAGAGGAAGTCTAACGATGCGACTGAATGAGATTGCAAGCCCCGACGGCGCCCGCAAGCCGGGCAAGCGCGTCGGTCGTGGCATTGGTTCCGGTCTGGGCAAGACTGGCGGCCGTGGCCACAAGGGCCAGAAGTCCCGCTCCGGCGGCTTCACCAAGGTCGGCTTCGAAGGCGGCCAGATGCCGTTGCAGCGGCGCCTGCCGAAGGTGGGCTTCCGCTCCCGCAAGCAGCAGTACGCGGCCGAAGTGCGCCTGAGCGAGCTGGCCAAGGTGGACGGTGACGTGACCCTGGAAAGCCTCAAGGCCGCCGGTGTCGTGCGCAGCGACGCCCAGAGCGCGAAGATCTTCGCCTCCGGTGAAGTCTCCCGTGCCTGCGCCGTGAAGGGCGTGGGTGTGACCAAGGGTGCGCGGGCCGCGATCGAAGCGGCCGGCGGGAGCGTCGAGGCCTAAATAATGGCGCGTGGAGCGACAGCACGTTCCGGTGGCGGACTCACCGGCTTTACTGAGTTACGCCAACGCTTGCTGTTCGTGCTGGGCGCCCTGGTGGTGTACCGCATCGGGACGTTCATCCCCGTGCCGGGCATCAACCCGGTCGCGGTGTCGCAGTTCTTCGAGCAACAAAGCGGCACGATCCTGGACATGTTCAACATGTTCTCGGGCGGGGCGCTGGAACGGCTGTCGATCTTTGCCCTCGGGGTGATGCCCTATATCTCCGCCGCGATCATCATGCAGCTGCTCGCGGCCACCGTGCCGGCCCTGCAGCAGCTGAAGAAGGAAGGCGAGCAGGGGCGGCGCAAGATCACGCAGTACACGCGCTACGGGACCGTGGCGCTGGCGCTGTTTCAGAGTATCGGGATCGGGATTGCGCTGAATGGACAGACCATTCAGGGCATGCCGATGGCGCTGAACCCGGGGCCGATCTTTATCTTTACGGTGGTCGTCTCGCTGGTGACCGGTACCCTGTTCCTGATGTGGCTGGGCGAGCAGATCACCGAGCGCGGCATCGGGAACGGGATCTCGATCATCATTTTCGCGGGGATCGTGGCGGGGCTGCCGGGGGCCATTGGCGGCACCCTGGAGCTGGCGCGTACCGGCGAACTGGCGGCGGCGTTCGTGGTGATCCTGATCGTGCTGGCGCTGGCGGTGACGGCCTTCGTGGTGTTCGTCGAGCGCGGTCAGCGACGCGTGACGATCAATTACGCGAAACGCCAGGTCGGGCGGAAGATGGTGGGCGGGCAGTCCTCCCACCTGCCGCTGAAGCTGAACATGGCCGGGGTGATTCCGCCGATCTTCGCCTCCAGTATCATCCTGTTCCCATCGACGCTGGGGCAGTGGTTCGGGCAGGCCGAAGGGATGGACTGGCTGCGCGAGATCTCGACGACGCTGGCGCCGGGGCAGCCGCTGTACGTGATGTTCTATGCGGCCGCGATTATTTTCTTCTGCTTCTTCTACACCGCGCTGGTGTTCAACTCCCGGGATACCGCGGAGAACCTGAAGAAGCAGGGCGCCTTCATCCCGGGGATTCGTCCCGGGGTGCAGACGGAACGGTTTATTGACGGGGTCATGACCCGGCTGACGGCGGTGGGCGCGGTCTATATCACCGCGGTCTGCCTGCTGCCCGAGTTCCTGATCCTGTACTGGAACGTGCCGTTCTACTTCGGTGGGACGTCGCTGCTGATCATCGTGATCGTGGTGATGGATTTCATGGCCCAGCTGCAGTCGCATCTGGTGTCCCACCAGTACGAAGGGTTGATGAAGAAAGCGAATCTGAAGGGTTTCGGCGGTACCGGGATCCGCTAGACCAGGAGAAAGACCATGAAGGTACGTGCATCTGTAAAGCCGATCTGCCGAAACTGCAAGGTCATTCGGCGTAACGGTGTGGTGCGGGTGATCTGTTCGGATGCCCGCCACAAGCAGCGCCAGGGCTAACGCTTGGCGTAACGGATATTCATTGCTACTATAGCCGGCTTTGCCGGATTTAGATGGAGAGGTTGGATGGCTCGCGTCGCTGGAATCAATATTCCTGACCAGAAGCACACGGTAATCGCGCTGACCGCGATCTATGGCATTGGCCCCACCCGGGCCGGCCTGATCTGCGATGCCGCGGGTGTGCGTCGGGACATCAAGGTGCGGGATCTGACCGATGCCGAAGTCGATGCCCTGCGCGCGCAGATCGACAAGATCCCCGTGGAAGGGGATCTGCGCCGGGAAGTCAGCATGAACATCAAGCGGCTCATGGACCTGGGCTGCTACCGGGGCGTGCGTCACCGCCGCGGCCTCCCGCTGCGGGGTCAGCAGACGCAGACGAATGCACGCACCCGTAAGGGCCCGCGTCGCCCGATTCGCAAGTAATCAGACTGGGATCTCAGGTACATGGCACAAGCGCAGACTCGGACCAAGAAGAAGGTCCGCAAGAATATCGCCGAGGGCGTGGCTCACGTATATGCCACGTTCAATAATACGATCATCACGATCACGGACCGGCAGGGCAATACGATCAGCTGGGCCACCTCCGGTGGCTCCGGTTTCCGTGGTTCCCGCAAATCCACGCCGTTCGCCGCGCAGATCGCGGCCGAACGGGCCGGGACGACCGCGGCCGAGCACGGCGTGAAGAATCTCGACGTGATGGTGCGGGGCCCGGGTCCGGGTCGCGAATCGGCGGTGCGTGCGCTGAACAATGCCGGGTTCAAGATCACGAACATCAGTGATGTGACCCCGATCCCTCACAACGGCTGCCGGCCGCCCAAGAAACGCCGCGTTTAAGGCTGGAGTTCGAGAATGGCTCGTTACATTGGACCGAAGTGCAAGCTCAGCCGCCGCGAAGGCGTGGATCTGGGCCTGAAGAGCGGCGCCCGCGCGCTGGAAACCAAGTGCAAGCTGGACAAGCCGCCGGGTCAGCACGGTGAACGCCGTACCCGCCTGTCCGACTATGCCGTGCAGCTGCGCGAGAAGCAGAAGCTGCGCCGGATCTACGGCGTGCTGGAGAAGCAGTTCCGCAACTATTACAAGAAGGCCGCCCAGCGCAAGGGCTCGACCGGCGAGAACCTGCTGAAGCTGCTAGAAGGTCGTCTGGACAACGTCGTGTACCGCATGGGCTTCGGCGCCACCCGCTCGGAAGCGCGGCAGCTGGTGGCGCATCGCGCGATCATGGTGAATGGCCAGGTGGTGAACATCGCCGCCTATCAGGTTCAGCCGTCGGATGTGGTCACGGTCCGCGAGAAGGCCCGCAAGCAGGTCCGCATCCAGGATGCGATGACCCTGGCCGAGCAGACCGGTTTCCCGAGCTGGGTCGAAGTCGACACCAGCAAGTTCGAAGGGACCTTCAAGGCGATCCCGGACCGTTCGGATCTGCCCGCGGACATCAACGAGTCGCTCGTCGTCGAGCTGTACTCGAAGTAATCGTTTTTCGGCCTGGCGCCAGGAGTCACAATGCAGTCGAACGAACTGGTCAAGAAACAGCAGATCGAGGTCGAGGCCGAGAACCGGAATCAGGCCAAGGTCGCGCTCGAGCCGCTGGAACGCGGTTTCGGGCATACCCTGGGCAATGCCCTGCGGCGTGTGCTGCTGTCGTCCATCCCCGGTGCCGCGATCGTCGAGGCCCGGATCGAGGGCGTGCTGCACGAATACACCACGATCGAAGGGGTGCAGGAGGACGTCGTTGACATCCTGCTGAACCTCAAGGGCGTGGCGCTGCGCATGCACAGCCGTGACGAATCCACCCTGACCCTGAAGAAGAAGGGTCCGTGCGTGGTGACGGCGGGTGACATCCAGGTGGACCATGACGTGGAGGTCGTGAATCCTGAACACGTGATCGCGACCATCACCAAGAACGTCGACCTGGACGTGACGCTGACCGCGCGGGCCGGCCGTGGCTATGAGCCCGTGAGCGCCCGACGCCAGTCCGAGGCGGGCGACGATACGGGCATCGGCCGACTGCTGCTGGATGCCAGCTTCAGCCCGATCCGCCGCGTGTCCTACCGCGTCGAGAGCGCGCGTCTGGCGCAGCGTACCGACATGGACCGCCTGGTGCTGGAACTGGAGACCAACGGTGCGATCGCGCCGGATGACGCGGTGCGTCAGGCAGCGACGATCCTGCAGGGCCAGCTGGCCCCGTTCGTCGACCTCCAGGAAGAGGCCGGCGAGGTGGTCGGGACCGCCGGTGGTGCGATCGACCCGGTCCTGCTGCGTCCGGTGGACGAACTGGAGCTCACGGTGCGTTCGGCGAACTGCCTGAAGGCGGAGAACCTGTACTACATCGGGGACCTGGTTCAGCGCACCGAGGTCGAGCTGCTGCGCGCGCCGAACCTCGGCAAGAAGTCGCTCACCGAGATCAAGGACACGCTGGCGACCCATGGGCTGTCGCTGGGCATGCGTCTCGAGAACTGGCCGCCGCCGGGTCTGCGCGACGACAACGAGTAATCACGGCGCCCTGCGCCCATCGTTTTTCTAGAGGAAGCCTCTCATGCGTCATCGTCATTCCGGCCGTCAGCTGGGCCGTAACAGCTCGCACCGCAAGGCCACGTTTCAGGCCCTGTCCGTGGCCCTGTTCCGGCACGAACTGATCAAGACCACGCTGCCCAAGGCGAAGGAACTGCGCCGGGTCGCCGAGCCGCTGATCACCATGGCCAAGGAAGACAGCGTGCATGGCCGTCGCACGGCCTTTGCGCGTCTGCGCGACAAGGAGATCGTGGGCAAGCTGTTCAGTGAGCTGGGTCCGCGCTATCAGCAGCGCCCGGGTGGCTATCTGCGTATCCTCAAGTGCGGCAATCGTCCGGGTGACAACGCCCCGATGGCCTACGTGGAGCTGGTGGATCGCCCCGAGGGCGATTCCGGGGACGGCGAAGCCGCCTGAGATTTCGCAGTGCAATGAACCGCACCCTCTCGGGGGTGGCGGTCCCAAGAAAGCCGGCCTCGTGCCGGCTTTCTTGCGTCCGGGGCGGGGTGTTTGCGAGCCGGTCGCGGGATGCGCGGCTTCAGTTGGAGACGGCCCGAGGGCGGGCGGCCGGGGCCAGGAGCGGCGCGAGGAACTGGCCGGTGTGGCTGTTGGGGGTGGCGGCGACGGTCTCCGGGGTGCCGGCGACCAGCAGTTCGCCGCCGCCGCTGCCGCCTTCGGGCCCGATGTCGATCAGCCAGTCAGCGGTCTTGATCACGTCGAGGTTGTGCTCGATCACGACGATGGTGTTGCCGTGGTCGCGCAGGCGGTGGAGCACGCGCAGGAGCTGGGCGATGTCTTCGAAATGGAGCCCGGTGGTGGGTTCGTCGAGGATATAGAGGGTGCGTCCGGTGTCGCGCTTGGAGAGCTCGCGCGCCAGCTTGATGCGCTGGGCCTCGCCGCCGGAGAGGGTGGTCGCGTTCTGGCCGAGCTGGATGTAGGACAGCCCGACCTCCATCAGCATCTCCAGCTTGCGGTGGATGACCGGCACGGGCTGGAAGAAGTCGAGGGCCTCTTCCACCGTCATCTCGAGGACCTCGTGGATGTTCTTGCCCTTGTAGCGCACCTCCAGCGTCTCGCGGTTGTAGCGGTGGCCCTTGCAGACGTCACAGGGCACGAAGACATCCGGGAGGAAGTGCATCTCGACCTTGATCACGCCATCCCCCTGGCAGGCCTCGCAGCGCCCGCCACGGACGTTGAAAGAGAAGCGCCCCGGCTTGTAGCCGCGCGAGCGGGCCTCGGCGGTGGCGGCGAACAGCTCGCGGATGGGGGTGAACAGTCCGGTGTAGGTCGCCGGGTTCGAGCGCGGTGTGCGCCCGATCGGGCTCTGGTCGATGTCGACGACCTTGTCGATGCGTTCCAGGCCGTCGATGCGCTCGTGGGCCTCGATGTGGTGGCGGCCCCCATGCAGGGCGGTCGCGACGGCCGGATAAAGGGTGTTGTTGACCAGGGTCGACTTGCCGGATCCGGACACGCCGGTGACGCAGGTGAACAGGCCCGTAGGGAAGGCGAAATCGCCGCCCTTGAGATTGTTGCCGCGCGCGCCGATCACCCGTATTTCGGCTTCCGGATCGGCAGCGTGGCGCTGTTCCGGGACCGGGATAGATCGTGTGCCCCGCAGGTAGGCACCGGTGAGCGATTCAGGATGCGCGGCGACGGCCTCGGGGGTCCCGGAGGCGACGATCTGGCCCCCGTGGCGGCCGGCGCCCGGTCCGATGTCCACTACGTGATCGGCCTGTCGGATGGCGTCTTCGTCATGCTCGACGACAATCACAGTGTTGCCGAGGTCGCGCAGGTGGCTGAGGGTGTTGAGCAGCCGCGCATTGTCGCGCTGGTGCAGGCCGATGGAGGGTTCGTCGAGGATGTACATGACGCCGACCAGGGCCGAGCCGATCTGCGACGCCAGCCGGATGCGCTGGGCTTCCCCGCCGGACAGGGTGTCGGCGGAGCGGTCCAGCGTCAGGTAGTCGAGCCCGACATCGTTGAGGAAGCCGAGGCGCGCGGAGATCTCGCGCACGATCTTCTCCGCGATCTGGGCGAAACGCCCGGGCAGGCGCAGGTCGCTGAAGAAGGTCTGGGCATTGGCCACGCTCATGTGCGTGACCTCCGGCAAGGTCAAGTCATTGACGAACACATGGCGCGCGGCGGAATTCAGGCGCGTGCCGTGGCAGTCGGGGCAGGGCTGCTCCGCCAGGTAGCGGCCCAGCTCCTCGCGCACGGCAGAGGAGTCGGTCTCGCGGTAGCGCCGTTCGAGGTTCGGGATCACGCCCTCGAACACGCGTTCGTCGGTGCGCAGGCGGCCGTTGGCGGCGGGCGTGGCGAGCTTGACCTTCTCCTTGCCGGAGCCGTGCAGGACCACCGCGCGCACCTCCGCGGGCAGCTCCTGCCACGGGGTCTCTACGTCGAAGCCGTAGTGCCGGGCCAGGCTGGTCAGCAGGCTGAAGTACCAGGCGTTGCGTCGGTCCCAGCCGCGCACGGCCCCGCCGGCCAGGCTCAGCTCCGGCTGCGAGACCACGCGCTCGGGATCGAAGAACTGGTGTACGCCCAGGCCGTCGCAGGTGGGGCAGGCCCCGGCCGGGTTGTTGAACGAGAACAGGCGCGGCTCCAGCTCGCGCAGCGCATATCCGCAGACCGGGCAGGCGAAGCGGGCGGAGAAGATCATCGGTTCGCGTTCCGGCTCGTCCATCCAGGCGATCAGGGCCAGGCCGTCGGCGAGCTCGGTGGCCGTCTCGAAGGACTCGGCCAGACGCTGGCGCAGGTCCTCGCGCACGCGGAAGCGGTCGATCACGATCTCGATGTTGTGCTTGCGCTTCGGGTCCAGCGCCGGCAGGGCATCGAGGTCGTGAATCCCGCCATTGATGCGCGCGCGCAGGTACCCCTGGGAACGCATCGCCTCCAGCATCTTGTGATGCTCGCCCTTGCGTCCGCGCACCACGGGCGCGAGCAGCATGACCTTGTCGCCCTCCGGCAGCTCCAGCACCTGGTCCACCATCTGCGAGATGGTCTGTGCGGCCAGGGTCTCGCCATGTTCCGGGCAGCGCGGTTCGCCGGCGCGGGCGAACAGCAGGCGCAGGTAGTCGTAGATCTCGGTAATGGTGCCGACGGT
Organism: Thioalkalivibrio sp. ALE16; assembly: GCF_000381305.1. Lineage (NCBI taxonomy): Bacteria > Pseudomonadati > Pseudomonadota > Gammaproteobacteria > Chromatiales > Ectothiorhodospiraceae > Thioalkalivibrio > Thioalkalivibrio sp. ALE16. The sequence goes on along the minus strand of NZ_KB906365.1, from coordinate 72,116 downwards.
GGAGCGCGGGTTGTGCGAGGTGCTCTTCTGTTCGATGGAGATCGCCGGCGACAGGCCCTCGATCTGGTCGACGTCGGGTTTCTCCATCATCGACAGGAACTGCCGGGCATAGGTGGACAGGCTCTCCACGTAGCGGCGCTGGCCCTCGGCAAACAGGGTGTCGAAGGCCAGCGACGACTTGCCCGAGCCGGAGACGCCGGTGATCACGATCAGCCGCTCGCGTGGCAGATCGAGGTCCACGTTCTTCAGGTTATGGGTGCGGGCGCCGCGAATGCTGATGCTGTCCATGGGGCTGGGTCGACTCCACCGGGTTGCGTCGCGCGGTGTGCCCGGTCATCCGGGGTACCGCAAACCGGCCATCTTAACACCCGGGCGTGCGGCGCCATGGTTTCCGCGCCGGGGTTGCCGGTAAACTCCGCTGCCATGAACACCCCTCCGTCCATGCGCCGGTTCCGGACGCCATGAGCCCGCGGGAGTTGCGCGCCACCACCGGGCTCGCGGCGATCTATGGCGTGCGCATGGCGGGCCTGTTCATGGTCCTGCCCGTCTTCATGCTGCATGCCGACCGTATCCCCGGCGCGACCCCGCTGCTGATGGGGCTGGCGCTGGGGATCTACGGCCTCACCCAGGCGATTCTGCAGATCCCGTTCGGGCTGCTGTCCGACCGCGTGGGGCGCAAGCCGCTGATCCTGGTCGGCCTGCTGCTGTTCGTTGCCGGCAGCCTGGTGGCCGCGCTGGCGGAGACCATCCACGGCATCATCCTCGGGCGTGCCCTGCAGGGGGCCGGCGCGGTGGCCGCGGTGATCCTGGCCCTGACGGCGGACCTGGTCGGCGAGGAGCGTCGGATGCGGGCGCTGGCTGCCATCGGCTTGACCATCGGTCTGACCTTTACCGCCGCGATGGCCCTGGGCCCCTTGGTGGACCGTGCGGCGGGGCTGGAGGGGGTCTTCGGCCTCTCTGCGCTGCTCGGGTTGGTCGCGATCGTGATCCTGTTCCTGTGGGTGCCGAGCCCGGATCGGGTGCGCAGGCATCCGGACATGGTGCCGGTGTGGTCCGCGTTGCCGCGGGTCCTGCGCGCCCCCGACCTGCTGCGCCTGAATCTCGGCATCTTTGTGCTGCACCTGGTGCTGGCCGCGAACTTCCTGGTGATCCCGGTCCTGCTGCTGGAGACCCTGGCGCTGCCCGGGGCGAGTCACTGGAAGTTCTATGTGCCGGTCCTGCTGGCGGGGTTCGTGCTGATGCTGCCGGGGATCATCTTCGGCGAGCGGCGGCGGCGCGTGCACGCCGTGCTGCGCGCGGCGATCCTCCTGCTGGCCGGGGTGCAGGTCCTGCTGGCCCTGCTGGTGCTGGACGGTGGCGGCCTGTGGACGCTGGGCGCCTTGATGATCCTGTTCTTCGCCGCGTTCAATCTGCTGGAGGCCGGATTGCCGTCCCTGGTGGCACGCGTGGCGCCGGTGGCCCACAAGGGCACCGCGATGGGCGGCTTCGCCACCGCGCAGTTCCTCGGGATCTTCGCCGGCGGGATGCTGGGGGGCGCCTTGCTGACGGTCGCCGGGCCGGTCGGCGTGTTCCTCGCCGGGGTGCCTTTGCTGCTGCTGTGGTGGTGGGGGGCGCGCGGGATGCAGCCGCGCTACCGCTCCAACCGCGTGCTGGCGCTGCCCGCCCACTGGTCCGGTCGCGAGGCCGAGCTGCTGCGCCTGATCGCGCACTGGCCGGGGGTGCACGAGGCCGAGCTGTCGCCGGACGCCGGGTCCCTCTACCTGAAGGTGGAGCCCGGCGGTCCGGATACCCCCGAGCTGGCGGCCTGGCTGGCGCGCCCGCCCTCCCGGTAGCGCCGGCAGGACGTGCCCGCTCCGCGTCGTGGACCGGTGCACTGTCGCGGCGGGGGCGGGCTGCTACACTATCGGGTCTGTCTCTCCATGCCCGACTGAAGGAGGCCCCATGGCCCGCGGCGTCAACAAAGTCATCCTGCTCGGCAACCTCGGGGCCGACCCGGAAAAGCGCGAGACCCCCAACGGGGTTACCGTCACCAACCTGCGTCTGGCAACGTCGGAACAGTGGACCGACAAGAATTCCGGCGAGAAGCGCGAGAACACCGAATGGCACCGGGTGGTGATGTTCGGGCGCCTGGCGGATATCGCCGCGCAGTATCTGTCCAAGGGCTCGCAGGTCTATATCGAAGGCAAGATCCAGACGCGCAAGTGGCAGGACCAGTCCGGCAACGACCGCTACAGCACCGAGGTGGTCGCCAACGACATGCAGCTGATCGGCGGTCGCGGGGGCGGCGGCGGTGGCGGGTTCGATCAGGACCCGGGTTATGGCGGCGGCAATGCCTATGGCGGTGGCGGCCAGCAGAGCGGCAATCGCAGCAGTGCACCGGTCTCCGGTGGCGGCTTCGACGATGACGACGTCCCGTTCTAGCCACCGCGATCCCTGAACTCCCCAACCAGCGAAGTACCGAGAGCATGATCCGCAAGGTCTACATCCAGACGCACGGCTGCCAGATGAACGAGTACGACTCCGATCGCATGCTCGACGCGCTGCGCGAGCTGCACGGGGCCGAGCGTACCGACGATCCGGAGCAGGCCGATGTCCTGTTGATGAACACCTGCTCCATCCGCGAGAAGGCGCAGGAGAAGGTCTTCTCGCTGCTGGGGCGCTGGCGCCAGATCAAGGAGCGCCGGCCGGAGGTAATCATCGGCGTGGGGGGCTGTGTCGCCAGCCAGGAGGGTGATGCCCTGCGCGAACGCGCTCCGTACGTGGACCTGGTGTTCGGCCCGCAGACCCTGCACCGGCTGCCGGCCATGATCCAGTCGGTGCGCCGCGAGCGCGCGCCGGTGGTGGATATCTCCTTCCCCGAGATCGAGAAGTTCGACCGCTTGCCGGAGCCGAAGGCCGATGGCCCGACCGCGTTCGTCTCGGTGATGGAGGGCTGTTCCAAGTACTGCAGCTTCTGCGTGGTGCCCTATACCCGCGGTGACGAGATCAGCCGGCCGTTCGACGACGTGATCGCCGAGGTGGTCGCGCTGGCCGCGCAGGGGGTCCGGGAGATCAACCTGCTGGGACAAAACGTGAATGCCTATCAGGGGCCGATGGAGGACGGTGATACCGCCGACCTCGCGCTGCTGATTCACTACGTCGCCGCGGTGGACGGGATCGAACGCATCCGCTTCACCACCTCGCACCCGGTGGAGTTCTCCGATTCGCTGATCCAGGCCTTTGCCGACGAGCCCAAGCTGGTCAGTCACCTGCACCTGCCGGTACAGAGCGGCTCCGACCGCATCCTGGCGCAGATGAAACGCGGCCACACGATTCTGGAATACAAGTCCAAGATCCGCCGCCTGCGCGAGGCGCGCCCGGACCTGGACCTGTCCTCCGACTTCATCGTCGGCTTCCCCGGCGAGACGGATGCCGACCACGCGGCGACCATGAAGCTGATCGAGGAGCTGCACTTCGACTTCTCCTTCAGCTTCATCTACAGCGCCCGTCCGGGCACACCGGCGGCCTCGCTGCCGGACGACGTGCCGCTGGCCACCAAGAAGGCCCGCCTGGCCGAGCTGCAGGCCCTGATCGAGCAGCACGGGCGCGAACGCAACCAGGCCATGGTCGGCAACATCGAGCCCGTACTGGTCGAGGGCCCGGCCAAGCGCAATCCCGGCGAACTGGCCGGACGCACGGCGAACAACCGCATCGTGAACTTCGCCGGCGACCCCGGCCTGATCGGGCAGATGATCCCGGTCGAGATCACCGATGCCCTGGCGCATTCCCTGCGCGGCCGAACCGTGGAGCGGGCCATGTCTGCGGCCGTCGGCGCCTAGGGAAACACTGAACAATGTGCATGTTCGCGTTGGCACCCCATGTTTTCCGAGTCAAGGCGCGGTCCGCAGGCGGTAGTGGTTCTACCGGCAAGGGCCGCAACGCAGGATCGGGGAACATGGGGTGTCAACCCCACAAATCATTTGAAGCCGGGGCTCGGCCGCTTTTGCCCGCGGACGGCGTTGCGGCTCGTTCATGTAGCCAGGCTACACTTCACTCACCGCGCCTGGTCAGCGAGCAAAAGCGACTCGAGCGCGAACATGCACATTGTTCAGTGGTTCCCTAGCGCATGGCCAATCGTCTGGATTTCACCCTGGAACCCGGTGACCAGGAGACGCTCGCGCGGATCTCCGGGCCGCTGGATGCCCATCTGCGCCTGATCGAGTCGCGCCTGGGCGTGGCCGTGCACAACCGCGGCCCGCGCTTTAATCTGACCGGTCCGAAGACCGCGGTGCAGGCCGCCGGGGCGCTGATCCACGACCTCCATCGCATGGCGCAGGAGGAGCCGGTCAGCCTGGAACAGGTGCATACGGCGCTGCAGACGGCGCATGTCGAAGGCCTGGCCGAGCCCGACGGCAATGCGGGCGATCCGTCGCTGCGTCTCAAGCGCGCGGTGATCCGCGGGCGCGGCCCGCGCCAGGCGAAATACCTGGCGGCGATTGCGCAGCACGACCTCAGTTTCGGCATCGGGCCGGCCGGTACCGGCAAGACCTTCCTCGCGGTCGCCGCCGCCGTCGCGGCGCTGGAACAGGACCGCGTGCAGCGCCTGGTGCTGGTGCGCCCGGCGGTGGAGGCCGGCGAGCGTCTGGGTTTCCTGCCCGGCGACCTGGCGCAGAAGATCGACCCCTACCTGCGCCCGATGTACGACGCGCTGTACGAACTGATGGGCTTCGACCAGACCGCGCGCCTGATGGAGCGTCAGGTGATCGAGGTGGCCCCGCTGGCCTACATGCGCGGGCGCACCCTGAATGAGGCCTTCATCATCCTCGACGAGGCGCAGAACACCACGGTTGAGCAGATGAAGATGTTCCTGACCCGCATCGGCTTTGGTTCCACGGCGGTCGTCAACGGCGACATCACCCAGGTCGACCTGCCGCGCGGCCAGCGCTCCGGGCTCAAGCACGCGATGCAGATCCTGAACGACGTGGAGGGTGTACATATCACCCGCTTCCAGGCGGGTGACGTGGTGCGCCATCCGCTGGTGCAGCGCATTGTGGAGGCCTACGACGCCCACGACAGCGCCTCCGGCAAACCGGATGCGGCGCCCGAGTCCGGTGCCGGCGCCGCTGTGGACGGGCAGGACGCCGATGGGGCTTGAGGTTGCGGTGCAGTACGCCGTGCCGCGCGCCGGCCTGCCGGCTGCCACCACCCTGCACCGCGCGGCCCGCGCGGCCTGGCACGGCGCCGGCGAGGCCGCGGTGACGCTGCGCCTGGTGGATGTCGACGAGGGGCGCACCCTGAACCATGCCTTCCGCGGCCGCGACTACGCGACCAATGTACTGTCCTTCCCCGCACCGGAGCTGCCACCCGGTCTGCCGCCCGAGGCGAACGCCTATCTCGGCGACGTCATCCTGTGCGCGCCGGTGCTGGCGCGCGAGGCGGTGGAGCAGGGCAAGCCCCTGGCCGCCCACTACCACCACATGGTGGTGCACGGGATGCTGCACCTGCAGGGGATGGATCACCAGACGCCGGACGAGGCCGCGCGGATGGAGGCCGTTGAGCGCTCCATCCTGGCCGGGTTAGGCTATCCCGACCCCTACGCCGAGCATCCGGTCCGTGCCCTGACGCCGCACCCAGCCGGAAACGCCCCCGATGCCTGAACCCGAACCCGACGAGCAACCGATCTGGCGGCGCTGGCTGGCCCGCGTCGCCGAGACCCTGCGTCCGCGCCGCGAGCCGGCCACCCGCCGCGAGCTGATCGAGACCCTGCGGGGCGCCCACGCCCGCGAACTGGTCGACCCCGAGGCCCTGACCATGTTGGAGGGCGTGCTCAACGTCGCCGACATGCAGGTGCGCGACATCATGATCCCGCGCGCGCAGATGGAAGTGGTCCGCCGGGATGCGGGGCTCTCCGAGTTTCTCCCCGACGTGGTGGCCTCCGCGCACTCGCGGCTGCCGGTGGTCGGGGATCACCGTGACGAGGTCGTTGGCGTCCTGCTGGCCAAGGACCTGCTGCGCTTCTTCGGCGAGCCCGACGATGCTGCCTTCGACATGCAGGAGATCCTGCGCCCGGCGGTGTTCGTGCCGGAGAGCAAGCGTCTGAACGTGCTGCTGAAGGAGTTCCGCCTGAGCCGTAACCACATGGCGATCGTGGTGGACGAGTACGGGGGCGTGGCCGGCCTGGTGACCATCGAGGACGTGCTGGAGCAGATCGTCGGCGAGATCGAGGACGAGCACGATGTCGAGGACTACCTGACCCAGATCATGCAGCACCCCGGCGGGCGCTACACCATCAAGGCGCTGACGCCGATGGAGGAGTTCAACGCCTACTTCCAGACCGCCTACAGCGAGGCCGACTTCGACACCATCGGAGGCCTGGTGCTGTCGCACTTCGGGCATGTGCCGCGGCGCGGCGAACAGATCGTGGTGGATGGCATGCAGTTTCGCGTATTGCGGGCCGACAACCGGCGTCTGCATCTGCTGGAGATGCGCCTGCCCGAGCCGGATGGCCGCGTGACCACCGGCGAGGGGGCGCAGCCATTCGATGGCCCGGCCCCGGAGCCGGGCGACCACCGCGCCCCCTGACGGTCATGCCGATCCGTGTCGCGGACTTGCCGCCCTGGGCCGCGGGGCTGGTGGCCCTGCTGGCCGGGGCGGGGGCGACCCTGGCCTTCGCCCCGGTGGGCTGGTTCCTGGCGGCCCCGCTGGCCCTGGCCGCCTGGTTTGCCCTGCTGCCCGGGGTGACCCCGCGCCGGGCCGCCGGGATCGGCTATGCCTTTGGTCTCGGATTCTTCGGCGTCGGGGTGACCTGGATCTTCAACAGCCTGCTGGTGTTCGGCCAGGCCCCGCTGGTCGTGGCCTCGCTGATTACCGTGCTGTTCGTGCTGGCCATGGCGGTCTATCCGGCGCTGCTGGCCGCGCTGGCGGCGCGCTTCCTGCCGCTGGGGCGTCCGGCCGGGATGCTGGCGCTGGCCGGTGGCCTGGTGCTGATGGAGCTGGCGCGCTCCTGGCTGTTCTCCGGCTTTCCCTGGCTCCTGTTCGGGCACACCGTGCTGGACACACCGCTGCAGCCCTGGCTGCCGCTGGCCGGCGAGCTGGGGGCGGGGCTGGTCGTGGCACTGCTGGCGGTGGCCGTGGTCAGCGTGTTCCGGGCCGGGCAGCGCGGGGCGGGCGCGGGGCTGGTCGGGGTGCTGGTGCTGGCCTCGCTCGTGCTGGGGCTCGCGCGCTGGGCGGAGCCGGGCGGCGAGGCGATCTCGGTGGCCATGGTGCAGGGCAATATCGATCAGGCACGCAAGTGGGATGCCGACGGCATCGAGTATTCGCTGGGGATCTACCAGGAACTGACCCGCGAGGCAGGGGACGTGGATCTGGTGGTCTGGCCGGAGACCGCGATCCCGGCGTTCTATGTGGAAGTGCAGCGCCCGCTGGGGCAGCTCGCGCAGTCGCTGGCGGAGCACGATGCCGAGCTGCTGGTCGGGGTGTTCGACCATGCTTCGGCCGGCCGTCACGTCTACAACTCGGTGATCAACGTGACCACCGGCGCGGGGTACAACAAGCGCCAGCTGGTCCCGTTCGGCGAATATATCCCGCTGCGCGGCCAGCTCGACTGGCTGGACCGGCTGCTGGCGATCCCGATGTCCGACCTGTCCCCGGGGACCGGTGACGGGCGCATGCGGGTGGCCGGCCAGACGGCCGGGGTCAGCATCTGTTACGAGTCTGCGTATTCGCGCCACATCCGGGCCGCGCTGCCGGAGGCGGGATTCCTGGTCAATGTCTCCAACGACGCCTGGTTCGGCGACAGCCTGGCGCCGGCCCAGCATCTGCAGATCGCCCGGGTGCGGGCGGTGGAGACCGGGCGCCCGATGATCCGCGCGACCAATACCGGGATCTCGGCCCTGATCGATGCCGATGGCCGCATTCTGGAGCGTTCGGGCTCCTTTACCCGCGAGGTGGTCACCGGCACCCTGCAGCCGCGTCAGGGCGTGACGCCGGCGACGGCCACCGGGGCGGGCCCGGCCGTGCTTGCCGCGCTGGTGCTGGTGATTGCCGGTGCCGCCGTCGGGCGCCGGCGCGGCGCCCGCGGGGCCGACTGAACCCGTCTACCGGGCGGGTTATTCCGCCTCGGTCCCTCCGGGGCCGCGGCGGAAGGTGGTGTTGTGGCAGTTGGAGCACGGGGGGATGCGGCCGACCCGGGTCATGTGCAGCGGATGGCCGCACTTCTTGCACAGCAGCTCGCCCGGGCCGGTGATCTCGCCGGTGTGCCACTCGCCCATCACCTGGGCGCGCGCGGTCAGTTCGGTGATCTCGATCCGGGTGCGGTCGGCGATCCGCTCCAGGGCGTTCTTGATGCCGGCCTCGATCAGGCCCAGATCGATCTGCAGCCAGCCGCGCCAGTCAGAGCTGCGACTGTCCAGGTAGGCGCCGAGGTCCTGCAGGTCGCGGCGCAGGTAGTCCATCACCTCGTGGGCCTCTTCGCGGGTCAGGTCGCTGGCCTTCTGCACACGGTCGCGGGCGTTCTCCAGGGCCTCGGTGATGGCCTTGCTGGTCTTGTCTTCCAGCTTCTCGAGGTCCTCGGTGACCTCGTTCAGCATGCGGTGATAGGCATCGCTCAGGCGCGATTCGCGCTCCTGATCCTTCTGTTCTTCGCTCATTGGCCTCTCCTTTGCGAGCGTAGATGGTGGCGTGTCCCTAACGTTAGCACGAGCGCGGGCCCCCGGAGCCCGCGCCCCGGGGACGACCGCGCTTGCCTGTCGGAGCTCAGCTTGCCTCGACCATATCCCGGTAGCCATGCCACATGGCGAAGCCCAGCCACGGGAAGATCACGATCAGGGCCAGCAGGGCGGTTGCGATCGACACCATGAACAGGGCCGTGATGATCAGGGCCCACAGAATCAGGGTGCCCGGGTTGTGGTTGAAGGCCTTCAGGCTGACACCAATGGACTCGATCAGGCTCTTTTGCGGGGCATCGGCGCGCACCCGGTGATCCAGGAGGGCCGGGATGGTCGCCAGGCTCAGGGCGAAGACCACCAGCCCGAACACGATGGCGGCCAGCACGACCCCCACCAGCGAGATGATCCCGGCGCCGCTGCCGAGCATCGCACCCACCAGATGGTGCAACTGCCCCATCATGGCGAGTTCGCCGATGTTGAGGACCGCGATCCACATCCACACGAAACTGGCCCAGATCACGAACAGCACGGCCAGGAGCGCGGCAAAGCCCCAGATCGATCCGCCCAGGGTGCCCAGCCAGCCGAGTCCGGCACCGCCCGGCTCGCCGCGTTCCTTCTGCAGCGCCAGGTAGTTCACCCCCACCGCGAGTACAGGGCCGAGCAGCAGGATGCCGGCGAGGAAGGAAAAGGCCATCCACGGCTGGTTCCACGACAGGCCCAACAGGACCAGGCTGGCCAGCGCAATCACCAGGCCGTGTACGAGGGCCACCGGCGTCTTCCAGAGGTCGCGCCAGCCCTTGCCGAGCCAGGTGCCGAGGTCCTCGGGCGCGACTTCACGGATCGCGGGCGAGTCGGTCTCGGGCGTGTGTTCGGGATGGGTCTCGCCCAGATCCTCCGGGTAGGCCCGCTGCACAACGGGGATTTCGTCCTTCTCGTGCATGTCCTTCCTCCTTGGAACGTCAGGTTCAACGTTTCCGGTTGCTTTACCCAGTGAGGCAGTCCGGGCCGGGGGCATGTTCCTGAATTGACGTGACGCGGTTCACAGGCCGCCGGTGATCCGGGTGTCCCTCCGGATCTCTGCCCTGCGCCGCGCGAGGCTGCGGGGCGCTGTTTCCCTTGGAGGGGGTGGGGGGCGCTGGTATTCTGCGCAGTTCTTTGTTTTCGGCGATCAGGACAGGTGAGGCGCATGCAGGAGCACTATTCCCCCGAGGCGGTCGAGGCGCAGGCACAGCGCCAGTGGGAGGAGGCCGACTGCTTCCGCGCGCGCGAGGATGCCCCCGGCGAGCCGTTCTACTGCCTGTCCATGTTCCCCTACCCCTCGGGCAAGCTGCACATGGGGCATGTGCGCAACTACACCATCGGTGACGTGATCGCCCGTTTCCAGCGCATGCAGGGCAAGAGCGTGCTGCAGCCGATGGGCTGGGACGCCTTCGGCCTGCCCGCGGAGAACGCGGCGATGCAGAACCATGTCCCGCCGGCCGCCTGGACGCGCCAGAACATCGAGCAGATGCGCACCCAGCTCAAGCGCCTGGGCTTTGCCTACGACTGGTCGCGCGAGTTCGCGACCTGCGATGCCGACTACTACCGCTGGGAACAGTGGCTGTTCGTGCGCCTGCTGAAGAAGGGCCTGGTCTATCGCAAGAAGGCGACCGTGAACTGGGACCCGGTGGACCAGACCGTACTCGCCAACGAGCAGGTGATCGAGGGCCGTGGCTGGCGTTCCGGCGCGCTGGTCGAACGCCGCGAGATGCCGCAGTGGTTCCTGCGCATCACCGACTACGCCGACGAATTGCTGGAGGCCCTGGACGGGCTGGACGGCTGGCCGGACCAGGTGCGCACCATGCAGCACAACTGGATCGGGCGTTCCGAGGGCGTGGAGCTGGAGTTCGCGGTGGATGGCGGCGAGCCGCTGACCGTCTACACCACGCGCCCGGACACCCTGTTCGGCGTCTCCTACATGGCGCTGGCCCCGGAGCACCCGCGGGTGCAGGCGCTGGCGGAGAACGACGCCGAACTGGCCGCGTTCATCGCCGACTGCGCGCAGGGTGGGGTGGCCGAGGCCGATCTGGCGACCATGGAGAAGAAGGGCCGGTCGCTGGGCTTTACCGCCCGCCATCCGCTGACCGGAGCGGAGGTCCCGGTGTGGGTCGCCAACTTCGTGCTGATGGAATACGGGACCGGCGCGGTGATGGCCGTGCCGGCACACGACGAACGCGACCACGAATTCGCGACGAAATACGACCTGCCGATCCGGCAGGTGATTGCCCCGGCCGACGGTGCCGAGTGCGATGTACAGGCTGCGGCCTTCACCGATCCCGGTGTGCTCGTGAACTCGGGCGACTTCGACGGGCAGGCCTCCGAGGCGGCCAAGGCCGCGATCGCCGAGCACCTCGAACAGGCCGGGCTGGGCCGACGCCGGCGCAACTACCGCCTGCGCGACTGGGGCATCTCGCGCCAGCGCTACTGGGGCTGCCCGATCCCGGTGATCCACTGCGACAACTGCGGGGCGGTGCCGGTGCCGGAAGGCGACCTGCCGGTGCGCCTGCCGGAGGACGTGATCCCGGACGGCGCCGGCTCCCCGCTGGCGCGCATGCCGGAGTTCTTCGAGGCGACCTGCCCGGAATGTGGCAAGCCAGCACGGCGCGAGACCGACACCTTCGACACCTTCTTCGAATCCAGCTGGTACTTTGCCCGCTATGCCTGCGCGGACAACGACACCGCGATGCTGGACACGCGCGCCGACCACTGGCTGCCGGTGGACCAGTACGTGGGCGGCATCGAGCATGCGGTGCTGCATCTGCTGTATGCGCGCTTCTTCCACAAGCTGCTGCGTGACGAGGGCCTGGTGGCCTCCGACGAGCCGTTCACCCGGCTGCTGACCCAGGGGATGGTGATCGCGCCGACCTTCTACCGCGAGCGCGGTGACGGCGGGAAGGACTGGATCAACCCGGCCGATGTCGAGCTGGAACGCGCCGAGGACGGCTCGGTGAAGGCCGCACGCCACCGCGAAGACGGCCAGCCGGTGGTCGTGGGCGGCATGGAGAAGATGTCCAAGTCGAAGAACAACGGCGTGGACCCTCAGGCGCTGATCGAGCGCTTCGGCGCCGACACCGCGCGGCTGTTCACCATGTTCGCCGCGCCGCCGGACCTGTCGCTGGAGTGGTCCGACTCCGGCGTCGAGGGCGCGCAGCGCTTCATCAAGCGCCTGTGGCGGGCGGTGCACGAGCACGTGAATGGTGATGCCCCGGGTGCGCTGGATGTGGACGCGCTGGACGACGCTGGGCGCGAGCTGCGGCGCAAGCTGCACGACACCATCGCCAAGGTCACCGACGACATCGGCCGGCGCCAGACCTTCAACACGGCGGTGGCCGCGAACATGGAGCTGCTGAACGACCTCGGCAAATTCCCGAAGGATGGTGCGCAGGCCGCGGCCGTGCGCCAGGAGGCCCTGGAAGGCATCGTGCGCATGCTGGCGCCGATCATCCCGCACGTGACCGAGACCCTGTGGCGCGCGCTGGGCCATGACGAGCTGGTCGCGACCACCGCCTGGCCGACGGTCGACGAGGCCGCGCGCCAGGCCGCACAGGAGACCCTGGCGGTGCAGGTGAACGGCAAGCGCCGCGCCGAGATCGCGGTCCCGGCCGGCGCTGACAAGGACGCCATCGAGAGTGTTGCCCGCAACGACGAGAACGTACAGCGCCATCTCGAGGGCCACCATGTGGTCAAGGTGATCGTGGTCCCGGGCCGGCTGGTCAACTTCGTGGTGAAGCCGCAATGACCGGCCTGCTGCGTGCGGGGCTGGTGCTGGTGCTGGTGGCCGCGCTGGCTGCCTGTGGATTCCAGCTGCGGGGCAGTGGCGAGTGGCCGGAGGCGCTGCAGCCGGTGCAGATCACCGGCATCAATACGCGTGACTCGCTGTACCGCGAGCTGGCCGTGACCCTGGGCGCCTCCGGCGTGGAGATCGTCCATCAGCGGCCGGAGGGGCAGGGTGCGATCCTCGAGATCCGCTCGGTCAACGATCAGCGGCGCACGCTGTCGGTGACCGAGGCCGCCCGGGTCTCGGAGTACGAACTGGTCCGCACGGTCAACGCCCGCCTGCGCCCGGTGGATGGCGAGGCGGTGGAACTGGGCCCGCTGCGCGCCTCGCGCATCTACCTGTTCGACGGGACGTCGGTGCTCAGCCGCGGCGAGCGCGAGGCGACCCTGCGCGAGGCGATGGACCGTGACATTGTCGGCCAGCTGCAGCGCCGCATTGCGGCGCTGACCGAGACGGACGGTACGCTGCGCGAGGCGGTGGAGGAGCCGGCCCCGTAATGGCGCTGGATGTCGCCCGCCTGGAGCAGGATCTGGCGCGCGGCCTCGCGCCGATCTACCTGCTGCTGGCCGAGGAGCCGCTGCAGGCGATCGAGGCGGCCGACGCGATCCGCGCGGCCGCCCGCGAGCAGGGCTTCCTCGAGCGCACGGTGCTGGACCTGACCGCGCAGTCCGACTGGGGGCCGTTCGAGGCCGCGATCCGCGACCGCTCGCTGTTCGCCGAGCGCACGGTGCTGGACCTGCGCCTGGCCACCGGCAAACCGGGCAAGACCGGTGGCGACCACCTGAAGGCCTATGCCGGCGATCCGCAGGACGACCTGGTGCTGTTGCTCCAGTTGCCGCGTCCGGACCGCGATATGCGCCGGGCGGCCTGGTTCAAGGCCTTGGAAAACCGTGCGGTGGTGATCCATGCGCGGCCGGTGCCGCCGGCCCAGCTGGGCAGCTGGATCCGAGCGCGCCTGCAGAAGAACGGGCTGCGCATCACCGACCCGGCGCTGGCGCTGCTGGTCGCGCGGGTGGAGGGCAACCTGCTGGCCGCGCGCCAGGAGATCGAGAAGCTGGCGCTGGCCGGCGTGACCGAGATCGACGAGACGGTGCTGGCGGAGGCCACCACCGACGCCGCGCGTTTCGAGTTGTTCGCCCTGGCCCCGACCGCGCTGCGCGGCGATGTCCGCCACGCGTTGCGCATGCTGGAGGGCTTGCTGGAGGAGGGCCAGGCGGAGCCGCTGATCCTGTGGGCGCTGGCGCGCGAATGCCGGCTGCTGGTGCAGGCGATGGAGCGCAAGGCCGCCGGCGCGCCCGACAAGGAGGCCTTCCAGGGCAGCTTCGGCGACAGCCAGAAGGCCCTGCGCCAGGCGATGGCGCGACTGAGCCTGACGCAGGCGCGGGGCCTGCTGGCCGAGGCCGCGCGCGTGGATCGCGTGATCAAGGGTCAGGAAAACGGCAATGCCCGGCAGGGGTTGCTAGACTTGGTGGCCCGTATGGCGGGGCGCCCGCTGACCGTGGCCGCACCCGCCCTGAACCCGGAACGAGTCTGACCGCATGAACGCTGCCGTGAACCCCACCGAATCCGTAGCCGACGATGTGATCGCCCAGGTCGAGGCGCTGGGCCGTGCCGCGCGCGTGGCCTCGCGGCGCATGGCCGAGGCCGAGCCGGGCGCGAAGAACGCGGCCCTGCACGCGATCGCCGAGGGCATCGCCGCGCGCCGTGCCGAACTGGCGGAGGCCAACAGCCGCGACCTGGAGGCGGGACGCGAGCGCGGCCTGGACGCCGCGATGCTGGACCGCCTGGCGCTGACCGATGCCCGCATCGACACCATGATCGAGGGCTGCCGCCAGGTGGCGGGCCTGCCCGATCCGGTGGGCACCATCTCCGACATGGCCTATCAGCCAAGCGGCATTCAGGTCGGCCAGATGCGCGTGCCGCTGGGCGTGATCGGCATCATCTACGAGTCGCGCCCGAACGTGACCATCGACGCCGCCGCGCTGTGCCTGAAGTCCGGCAACGCCGCGATCCTGCGCGGCGGCTCCGAGGCCCTGCACTCCAACCAGGCGCTGGCCGCGATCATCCAGGCCGGGCTGGAGCAGGCCGGGCTGCCGCGCGAGGCGGTGCAGGTGGTGCCGACCACCGACCGCGCGGCGGTGGGCGCGCTGCTGCGCATGCCGCAGTACGTGGACGTGATCGTCCCGCGCGGTGGCAAGGGCCTGATCGAACGCGTCAGCAACGAGTCGCAGATCCCGGTGATCAAGCACCTGGACGGCGTCTGCCACGTGTACGTGGACGGCGGGGCCGATCTCGACAAGGCGCTGGCGGTCGCGGTGAACGCCAAGACCCAGCGCTATGGCACCTGCAACACCATGGAGACGCTGCTGGTGCACGCGGATCAGGCCGAGGCCTTCCTGCCGCGCCTGGCGACGGCCCTGGCGGAACATCAGGTGAGCCTGCGAGGCTGCGCGCGCACCCGGGCCATCCTCGCGCACACCGGGACGGACATCGCCGAGGCCACCGAGGACGACTGGGTGGCCGAATACCTGGGGCCGATCCTCGCGATCCGCGTGGTCGACGACCTCGATATGGCGATGGACCACATCAATACCTATGGCTCGCACCATACCGACAGCATCGTGACCGAGGACTACACCCGGGCCCGGCGCTTCCTGCGCGCGGTGGACTCCAGCTCGGTGATGGTGAATGCCTCCACCCGCTTCGCCGACGGCTTCGAGTACGGCCTGGGTGCGGAGATCGGCATCTCCACCGACAAGCTGCACGCGCGCGGCCCGGTGGGCCTGCACGGGCTGACGACCCTCAAGTACGTGGTGTTCGGCGACGGTCATGTGCGTGGCTGAGAAAGACGCGCGATTGGATCAGCGTCTCCCTGGGGCACGCCCGGCGTGATCGGGATCCTCGGCGGCACCTTCGATCCGATCCACTTCGGGCATCTGCGTCCGGCGCTGGAGATCCAGCAGCATCTGGGTCTGGAACGGGTACACTTCATCCCCTGCCACGTGCCGCCGCATCGCGCGAGCCCGGGCACCGGCAGCGACGACCGGCTGGCGATGGTGGAGAGTGCCATCGCGGACGTGCCGGGGTTTGTGGCCGATCGCCGTGAACTGGATCGCGAAGGGCCGTCCTACACCGTCGACACCCTGCTCAGCTTCCGCGAGGAGCTGGGGCCGGAGGCACCGCTGGTGCTGATCATGGGCATGGACGCCTTCGCCGGCCTGCCGTCGTGGAACCGCTGGAAGCAGATCTTCGATCTGGCGCATATCGTGGTCTCGCATCGTCCCGGCAGCCCGGCCTCGCAGGATCTGGGGGGCTGGCTGGGTAATGCCGCAACCCGCGACCCGGCGGTGCTGCGCAATGCCCCGGGCGGGCGGGTCTATTTCCAGCCGGTGACCCAGCTCGATATCTCCGCCACCGCGATCCGGGATGAACTGCAGGCCGGGCGCAGCCCGCGCTTCCTGCTCCCCGGCGCCGTCAATCGCTACATCCACGACCGCGGCCTGTACCGGGCCGTGTCGAACCGCAATCACGGGATATGACCGACAGCATGAACAGTGAACAACTCCTGGAGCTGGTGACTACCGCTCTGGACGACATGAAGGCCCAGAACATCCGCAGCATCGACGTGCGCGGCAAGACCACGCTGGCGGACTACATAGTGATCGCCTCCGGGACCTCCGGGCGTCACGTGCAGTCCACCGCGGAGTCGGTGGCAATGAAGGCCAAGGAGGCCGGCATCCAGCCGCTGGGGGTCGAGGGCCAGGAGAGCCAGGAGTGGGTGCTGGTGGACCTGAACGACGTGATCGTCCACGTGATGCTCCCGGAGACCCGCGACTTCTACAACCTGGAAAAGCTCTGGCTGGCCGAGGAGGCCGCGGATACCGAAAAGGCCGCGCCCGAGGACCCCAGCCTGGAGCGCGTCCGCCGCCTGCGCGGCTGACCGGGGCGCGCCGCCATGCGCCTGGACCTGATTGCGATCGGCAAGCGCATGCCCGACTGGGTGGCGGCCGGGTTCGACGAGTACGCCGGTCGTCTGCCGCGCGAGCTGAACCTGAACCTGCAGGCCCTGGCCGGTCCCTCCGGGGCCAAGTCCATGGATACGGCCACGCTGCTGCGGCGCGAGGGCGAGATCCTGCTGAAGGCCATACCCGAGGGCGCCCGCGTGATCCTGCTGGACGAGCGCGGCAAGGGCGTGGACACCAGGGGCGTCGCGCGGCGCCTGGCGGACTGGCAGCAGGACGGGCGCGATGTCGCGCTGGTGATCGGCGGGGCCGCGGGGCTGGATGAGGCCGTGCGCACCCGTGCGGAATGGGCCTGGTCGCTGTCGCCGCTGACCTTCCCGCACATGCTGGTGCGGGTGCTGGTCGCCGAGCAGCTCTACCGCGCCTGGTCGCTGCTGAACAACCACCCCTACCACCGCGCGTGACGCCCGTGGCTCATCCGCTGCTGCTGGCCTCCGCATCCCCGCGCCGCCGCGAACTGCTGGAGCAGATCCAGCTCGCCTACGAGGTGGCCCCGATGGACGTGGACGAGACCCCGTTACCGGGCGAGTCCCCAGAGGCGCTGGTCGAACGCCTCGCCATCGCCAAGGCCAAGGCGGCCATCGCGTGCGGCATCCCGGGGCAGTGGGTGCTGGCCGCGGATACCGTCGTCGCGGTGGGCGACGAGGCCCTGGGAAAGCCCGCGGATTGCGCCGATGCCGATGCCATGCTGCAACGCCTTTCCGGCGGGGAGCACCGGGTGGTATCCGGCATGGCGCTGGGCCGGCCCGCTGCATCCATGCGGGCGCGTACCGTGACGACCCGCGTGCGCATGCGGCCGCTGACGTCATCCGACATCGCGGCCTACTGGGCGACCGGCGAGCCGCGTGGCAAGGCCGGCGCCTATGCCATCCAGGGACGCGGTGCCGCCTTTGTCGAATGGATCGAGGGGTCCTACACCAATGTGGTCGGTCTGCCCCTGTTCGAGCTGGAGGCCTGGCTGCGCGAGATCCCCGACCCGCCGCCGCGTGTCTGAACCGCCCCCGTCAGCGCCCCTTTACTGGATGTTGTGGTGCTCCAGCGGGTAGCCGCGTTCCTTGAAGTAGCGGTAGCGGGCGCGGCCCGCCTCGCGTTCCGATTCCTCGCCGCCGACGATATCGGCGACGCGCTCGAAGCGCCCGCAGTACTCCGGCACCTCCGGCGCCAGGTTGATCAGCACGTCGCAGCGATCCGACGGGGCATGGGCCTCGTGCAGCGAGACCGAAACGTCCGCATCGCGCACGTCGGTGCTGTGCGGCAGGAACGCGGTGTCCTCGAAGGTCCACAGCCACTCGTCCAGCGTGCGCGTCAGCTCCGGCGAGCCGGTGTGGATGTGCACGCGATGGCCCTGGCCGCTGGCCTTTTTCGCCAGGCGGCAGGTGAAGCGCAGGCGCGCCTCCGGGGCGGGGTCCTGCAGCAGGTAGAAGCTGACGTGGGTCATCCGCGCCCGACCCGGATCAGGCCTGGTCGAGCAGGTAGCGCATCAGCATCGGCACTGGGCGGCCGGTCGCGCCTTTCTCCTTGCCGCTCTTCCAGGCCACGCCGGCGATGTCGACATGCGCCCAGGTGTAGTCCTCGGTATAGCGCGACAGGAAGCATGCGGCGGTGATGGTGCCGGCCGGGCGCCCGCCGATATTGGCCATGTCGGCGAAATTGCTCTTCAGCTGTTCCTGGTACTCCGGCCACAACGGGAGCTGCCAGCCGCGATCGCCGGTCTCCTCGCCGGCGGCCAGAAGACCCTTCGCCAGGCGCTCGTTGTTGCCCAGGATTGCCGCGCCCTGATGGCCCAGCGCGATGATGCAGGCCCCGGTCAGGGTGGCGATGTCGATCACCGCCTTCGGCTTGTAGCGCTCGACCCAGGTCAGCGCATCGGCCAGCACCAGGCGGCCCTCGGCGTCGGTATTCAGGATCTCGACGGTCTGCCCGGACAGGGTGGTGACGATGTCGCCGGGGCGGGTCGCGCGGCCGTCGGGCATGTTCTCGGCACTGGTAACCACGCCGACCACGTTGACCGGCAGCCCCAGCTCGCAGCAGGCCTCGATCACGCCGAACACGCTGGCGGCGCCGCACATGTCGTACTTCATCTCGTCCATCTCGGCGCCGGGCTTCAGCGAGATGCCGCCGGTGTCGAAGGTGATGCCCTTGCCCACCAGCACCACCGGGGCGTCGCCCTTCTTGCCGCCGGAGTACTCCATCGCGATCAGGCGCGGCGGGCGTTCGGAACCCTTGCCTACCGCCAGGATCGCCCCGGCGCCGAGCTTCTCCAGGTCCTTCTCGTCCAGGACCGTGGCCTTCAGCTGCTTGTATTGCTTCGCCATCTCGCGGGCGGTGTCGGCCAGGCTCTCCGGGTAGCAGACATTCGGCGGGGTGTTGCCCAGGTCCTTCGCGCGGTTCACGCCGGTGGCGATCGCCGCGGCCTCGGTGCAGGCCTGCTTCGCGGCCTCGGCGTCCTTGCGCTCCACGCACAGCTGGATCTTGTCCAGCTTAACCGGGGTGGTCTTCTCCTTGCCCTTGAACGGGGTGAAGCGATAGGCGGCCTCCGAGATCGCCGCGACCAGGGTGTGCACCACCCAGGCGATGTCCTTGCCGCGCGGCTGGAAGTCCGCGACCGCGATCGCGGCGCTGGTGGCCGGGCGCTCGACCAGCGCGCCGGCCAGGGCCTGAGCCGCCTTGCGCGCGGCGCGGGCGTCGAAGTCCTTCTTCGCCCCCAGGCCGATCAGGAGTGCGCTACCCTTCCCCTGATTGCCTGGGCTGCCACCGCCGGGCAGCAACAACTGGCTGCCGGCCTCGCCATCCATCTCGCCGGCCTTCAGCAGGGCCGCGATCTCGCCGTCGCGCGCGGC
This sequence comes from Thioalkalivibrio sp. ALE16, assembly GCF_000381305.1. Classification (NCBI taxonomy): domain Bacteria; kingdom Pseudomonadati; phylum Pseudomonadota; class Gammaproteobacteria; order Chromatiales; family Ectothiorhodospiraceae; genus Thioalkalivibrio; species Thioalkalivibrio sp. ALE16. Next base: position 52,792 of record NZ_KB906365.1, on the reverse strand, counting down.
ATCCAGGGCGCTGGCGCCCGCGGCCGGCTTGCGCTTGTGATTGATGCCGGCGGCGCGGATGCCGGCGCGGGGTTTGTCGAGGGTCGAGGTGGTGACGGAGAATTGCATGAATGCCTCCCGAAAATGAGTTCCATCATGGTACCAGCGCCACGCGGCGACCGACCACGCGCCGCGCGGGCCGCGGGGTAATGCGCGCATGATTCTGCGCCGTGCCGAACGCTTCATCGCCCGCGAGCTGCTGGTCACCCAGACCGCGGTCACCATCGTCCTGCTGCTGGTCATCATCGGCGGCGTGCTGGCGCGGGTGCTGCGGGACGTCGCCGAGGGCACGATCCCGGTCGATTTTCTGCCGCCGCTGGTGGCCTTCGGTGCCTTCAAGGGCATTGTCTTCCTCTGGCCGGTGGCGCTGTTTCTGGCCTTCATGCTGGTGCTGGGCCGGTTGCAGCGCGACAGCGAACTGGTCGCGTTGCAGGCCAGCGGCATGTCCTTCGCCGCGCTTTATCGCGCGCTTTTGTGGGTGGCCGTGCCCGCGACGCTGCTGCTGCTGGTGCTGATGATGCTGGTGGTGCCGCGTACCGAGGCCCAGATCGATCAGTTCCGCGACCTGGCCGAGCAGCGCTCCGACCTGGTCGGGATTACCCCCGGGCGTTTCCTGCGCTCGCGGGTGGGCGAGCAGGTCTTCTTCGCCGAGCGCCTGAGCGAAGACCGCGAGGCGCTGCTGGAGGTGTTCATCTACCGGGAGGTGGAGGGCGAGGCGCAGGTGACCGTGGCCGAGCGCGCGATCCCCGATCCCGGGGCGGAGGGCAGCGGCTTCCTGATCCTCGAGAACGGCTACCGCCACGTCGGCGTTCCGGGCGAAAGCAGCTTCCGCATGCTCGAGTTCGAGCGCCTGCGGACCCAGATCACCGAACCGGACGCCGGGGCGGGGCGCCGCTCGCTGAACGCGATGTCGACGCTGGATCTCTGGGAGGAGCGGCATCGCCCCGACCACCGCGCGGAGCTGGAATGGCGCCTCGCCATGCCGCTGTCGATCCTGGTGCTGAGCCTGATCGCGCTGCCGCTGGCGCAGGTGCCGCCGCGCACCGGCCGTTATGCGCGTATCCCGGCGGCGATCGGCGTCTACGTGCTGTATGCCAACCTGTTGATCCTGGGGCAGGGCCAGCTGGCGGACGGGCGCACGCCGCTGGCCCTGGGCCTGTGGTGGACGCACGGCTCGATGCTGGTGCTTTGGCTGGTGCTCGCCTGGCGCAAGGGCATGCTGGGCCTCGGCCGGGCCATGGAGCGTGACGAGGTGACGCCATGACGACGGTGCTGGGGCGCTACATCATGCGCCAGGTCCTGATCGGGACCGCGCTGGCCGTGGTCCTGCTGGTGGCGCTGGATGCGGTGTTCGCGCTGATCGACGAGCTGCGCGACACCGGGCGAGGCAACTACGGGCTGACCGAGGCGCTTTTGTACGTGGCGCTGACCCTGCCGCGGCGGATGTACGACATGCTGCCGTCGGCGGCGTTGCTGGGTGGTCTGTTGTGGCTGGGCAATCTGGCCGCGAACAGCGAGCTGACCGCGATGCGCGCGGCCGGGATGACACTGGGCCGCTTTATCGGCTGGGTGATGCAGGCCGGCCTGGTCGTCGTGGTGGCGATGGTGGTGGTGGGCGAGTTCTTCGCCCCGGCCGCCGAGAGCCGGGCGCAGAACCTGAAGGCGACGGCCTTCGACGAACAGCTGAGCGTGAGCCCGATCGGGCTGTGGGCACGCGATGGCCGGCGCATGGTGCAGGCGGATACCGTGTTGCCGGGCAATCGGCTGATCGGGGTGCGCATCATCGAGGTGGACGCGAATCGCGAGCCGCGCGAGATCACGCGCGCCCAGAGCGCACAGTACGAGGGCGGGGCCTGGCGGCTGCAGGACGTAAAACGCTCAAGGCTGTCGCTGGAACGTGTCGAGTCGGAGCGTCTGGAGACCGAAACCATCGAGCGGCTGATCGCGCCGGAATACTTCGACGTGCTGGTGGTCGAGCCGGGCCAGATGGCGGCGCAGAACCTGGCGCGCTATATCGGCTACCTGCAGGAGAATCGCCTGGACTCGGCCCCCTATGAGGTCGCGTTCTGGCAACGCCTGACCCTGCCGGCCAGCACCTTCGTGATGCTGCTGCTGGCCATCCCGTTCCTGTTCGGTTCCCAGCGCGAGGGCGGGGCCGGCCGGCGGTTGTTCATCGGCATTGCGATCGGCGTGTCCTTCGCAATCGTGATGCGCGCGATGACCCACCTGGGGCTGGTCTACAACCTGCCGCCCTTCGTCGCCGCCAGCCTGCCGGTCGTGCTGTTCCTGATCCTGGCACTGGTGGCGCTGTATCGCATGGGGCGCCAGACATGATGGCCTGGCTGCGCGCGGGCTTCCTGCTGGGGCTGGTCGCCATGCTGGTGGCCTGCGGGAGCGGCGTCCCGGGCGACTTCGATCCGCTCCCGCGCCAGGCGACCGTACTGGCCTTCGGCGACAGTGTGACCCACGGGACCGGGGCCGGAGCGGGCGAGGACTACCCGGCGCGCCTGGCGGCGATCACCGGCTGGACGATCGTCAACGACGGGGTGCCCGGGGATCGCGCCAGCAGCGCCCGCGAGCGTCTCGCCCCGAGCCTGCGCGCGCACGAGCCCGATCTGGTGCTGATCTGGCTGGGTGGCAACGATTTCCTGCGCCAGCGCGACCCGGCCGCGGTGCGCGAGGATCTGCGTGTACTGGTGGGGACCGTTCGCGACCATGGGGCCCAGCCCCTGCTGCTGGGGGTGCCGCGGGCCTCGGCCCTGGGCGCGGCCACCGGCCGCCTGCGGGACGACCCGATCTACCGCGAGCTGGCGCACGAGGAACAGGTGCCCCTGATCGAGGGGGTGCTCTCCGGGGTGCTGTCCGAGAGCGATCTGCGCGCGGACCCGGTCCATCCCAATGCCCGCGGCTACCGCCGCATCGCCACCGAGATCGCCGAGGCCCTGGACGACCTCGGCCTCTGGCTCGCCCCCTGATGGTTGTGCACCACGAAGCGCACGAAGAAGGGCCAGGTCAAAAGCGATTGAACCACAGAGAGCACGGAGGACACGGAGAAAATCGGTGTTTGTTTGGCGGCGGGCAGGGTGCCGACGTGCGCAACAGATCGCATCAAGCCTGCGGACCGACCACCCCCGGTAGATTTCGCGTGGCTCGACCCGTCCCGGCGAGGTTCGATCCGAAAGCCTTTCGGTTTTCTCCGTGTCCTCTGTGCTCTCCGTGGTGAATCCGCCCTTTGCCCTTCTTCGTGCCTTCGTGTGCTTCGTGGTGAAACAAACAACCGGATCGAGGTCAGGTCTTGCGGTTCTGTTTCCAGCGGGGTTTGGCGAGGCCGGGGATGCGCACCAGTTCGGTGCCGGTGAGCCAGTCGTGCAGCATCCAGCGCCGCGGATGGAACTGCGACAGGCCGATCGCGAACAGCGCCGCCGCGGTAACCACGGTAACGGCGACCGCGCCGTATTCGCGCACCGCCCAGATGGCCATCAGGATCACCAGCCACTGGGCGACCGCAACCAGATAGCGCAGCGTCGCCTGCCAGGCATTGACGGCGTGCCCGCCCTCGGTGCGCAGCTGGATGTTCCAGGCCTGCATGCCGAGCGTCTGCCCGGTGCGCGTCCAGAACCAGTAGAAGAACCCCCAGGCCACGATCAGGTTGAGCACGAAATGGGCGCGGGGCGAGTACAGCCCGGTGGTGTTGCCGAGGATGACCACCAGCAGGCCGAGGACCATCCAGATCGCCACCAGCAGCAGGGCGTCGTAGACGATGGCGGCCAGGCGGCGCAGCAGGCTGGAGGGCTGGCCGTCGATGGACGAGGCGGCGGTTTCGGTCATGGGCGTTCCGGGTGGTTCTGGATTTGGCCGCGGGTGCGGAGTGGGCGTAGTCTTGCCGCATGGAGCGACGCTTTCAACGTATCCCCCTGGAATTTCCGGCTACCCTGCTCACCGATGGCGGGGGCGGTCCGGTTCGGGTGGAGGATATCTCCCTGAAGGGTGTGCTGCTGGAGGGCGCGGATCTTCCCGGGATAGCCGATGGCGACGAGGTCAGTGTCGACATCCCGCTCAGCGAGGAGGCGCGGATCACCTTCGAGGGCCGGGTGCGCTGGCACGAGGGCCTGTGGCTGGGCGTGGAGATCGAGGCCATGCCGCTGGAATCCGCCTCCCACCTGCGCCGTCTGGTCGAGCTCAACCTCGGTGACGAGGCCCTGCTGGAGCGCGAATTCGCCGCGCTGATCCAGGCCGACTGACTCGGCCTCAGGGGGTCGGAAAGATCTCCCGGAACGGCAGGACCTCCACCCAGTCACCCGCACGGGCCCCGGCGGATTCGCGTGGCAGGACGACGTAGGCGTTGGCCTCGCTCATCGCGCGCAACTGATGTGAACCCTGGCCGCCGGCGGCGCGCACCACCCAGCCGCGTTCGTCGGTCTCCAGCACCGCGCGCTGGAAATCCTTGCGTCCCGGGGTCTTGTGGAGGTCTTCCAGCAGGCGTGCGTTCAGGGTCTGCGGTGCGGTCGCTGCGCGCCCGGCCAGCTGCTGCAGGGCCGGGCGCACCAGCAGGGCGAAGGTGGTCATTACGGCCACCGGGTTGCCCGGCAGACCGAAGAAGTGGGCCTGGCCGAAATGCCCGAAGGCCAGGGGGCGCCCGGGCTTGATGGCCAGCTTCCAGAAGCCGACCTGGCCGGAGGCCTGCAGCACGCGGGTCACATGGTCGGCATCGCCGACCGAGACCCCCCCGGTGGTGATGATCACGTCGGCCGTTGCCCCGGCACGCGTCAGGGCCTCGCGCACCGCATCCTCGGTGTCGCGGATTACGCCGTAGTCCTGCACCTCGACCGGGTAGGCCGCGAGCAGCGCCCACAGGGTGTGGCGGTTGCTGTCATGGATCTGCCCCGGGCCCAGTGGCTGATCCACGGGCACCAGTTCGTCCCCGGTCGAGAAGAAGGCCACGCGCGGCCGGCGCAGTACCTTCACCCGGGCAATGCCCTGGCTCGCCAGCACCCCGATCTCGGCGGCGCCCAGGGTTGTCCCGGCGGCATACAGCGGGGTCCCGGCGGCGGTGTCGCCACCCGGGCCGCGGATGTTGTGGCCCGTGGCGAGGTCACCGTTTTGCAGAAGGATGGTGGCGTCGTCCCGTTCCACCTGCTCCTGCATCACGACCAGTTCGGCCCCTTCCGGTACCACCGCGCCAGTCAGGATGCGCACGCACTGGCCCGGTTGCAGTTCGCCATCCCAGGGGTGCCCGGCCGCCGAGGTGCCCACCAGCGCCAGGCGCGCACCCTTGGCGGCGTCCGTCGCGCGCAGGGCGTAGCCATCCATCGCGGAGACCGCGGCGGGTGGTACGTCGATGCGCGCGGCCAGGGGTTCCGCCAGGGTCCGCCCGAGGGCCTGCTCCAGCGCCACTGTCTCCTGTTCCTCGAGGCTCTGGCAGGCTTCCAGGATCGCGGTACGGGCCTGTTCCAGGGTCTTGGCGTTGGGATCGAACTCGTCGCAGCCGGGGGCAGCCTCGGGCATGGGGGTCTCCGGGTCAGGGGTGGATGTCCAGGTAGTCGATGACGAAGGCCGCCACTGCGTCGGGGTCATTCACCGGCAGCAGCGGGCCGTCGAAGTCCAGTGTGGCGGCATCGGTGGCGACCGCGACCACGCCGGGGATCTCGCGGTACAGCGGGGCCTTGCCCACCGACGGTCGATGCACCTCGATCTTGGGCAGGTCCCATTGCTTGAAACCCTCGACCAGGATCAGGTCGGAGCGGCGCGGGTCCAGGCGCGCGCAGAGCATGTCCAGGTCCGGCACGCGGCCATCGTCGGTCTCCGGGGTCTCCACCATCAGGGCGTAGCGCCGACCGGAGGCCACCAGCATCTGGTCGGCGCCGGCATGGCGCAGCTCATGACTGTCCTTGCCCGGCTTGTCCACGTCGAACTCGTGGTGGGCATGCTTGATCATCGCCGGACGCAGGCCGCGGGCTCGCAGGGCCGGGATCACGCCCTTCAGCAGGGTGGTCTTGCCGCTGCCGCTCCAGGCGGCGAAGCCGATGCGCGGGAGCTTGGAGGTGGACTGGATCATGGTGGCCTGCCTGCGTTAAGCGCGTCCGAGTATAGCGAGATCCGGCCGGGTCGCGAGGGGCGTTCAGCCCATCAGGTCCCCGGGGGTGTTGATGTTGGCGAATGCCTCCGGCTGATCGGAGAAGTCCACCGTGATCGCGCCGATCTCGTGAAACCAGCGTCCCACCGCCAGCGAACCATGCGCGAGATCGCTCTGCAGGCGCGTCGCCACCGCGGGCTCGAGCAGGCCGAACAGGGGCTGCAGGCGGTGGCCGTCGTGGGCAATGGCGGCCGGCGCCGGGTGGGCCTCCAGGGCCTGGCGCAGGCGGTACTCCAGGTCCAGGGGCAGCGCGGGTGCGTCCACCGGCGCGCACAGGATCGCGTGGTCGGGGAAGGCCGCGAAGGCCGCGGCGATCCCGGCCAGCGGGCCGCGATAATCGGCGTGGGAATCGGTCAGGACGGGAAACCCCAGCGCTTGATAACGGTCGATATCGGTATTGCTGCTGATGGCCAGGCGCGGCGCCTGGGGGCGCAGGCGCGCGATGGCGTGTTCGATCAGGGGGCGGCCCCGATACTCGACCCAGCCCTTGTTGCGCCCGCCCATGCGCAGGCCCTGACCGCCGGCCAGTATCACGGCGGCGAGATTCTCGGGCGGGGTCTGCTTTGCCTGCGGGTCCATGCGGGTCTGCGGGTTCGGCGCGGGTCCGGCCTTTGGTTTATCGTGGTGGGCGAGTCGGCTGTCGCGTGTGCGCACGCAGTGTACGACGAATCCACCCTGACGGGAGAGGAAGCCCATGCGGGTTTCATTTGGACGCAAGGCAGGAGCGGGCGGAGGGCGCCGCTGGCGCCACCTGCTGTGGCTGACCCTCCTGGTGCTCGGGGCCGGCTGGCTGGCCGCCTCGAGCCTGGCCCAGACCGCGGATCGCCACGGCCTGTTGCTGACGGTGAATGACGCGATCGGCCCGGCCACCGGCGACTACATCCGCCGGGGGATCGAGCGGGCCGAGGCCGAGGACGCCGAGATCCTGGTCCTGATGCTGGATACCCCGGGCGGTCTGGATTCCAGCATGCGCAGCATCATCAAGAACATCCTGCAATCGGATGTGCCGGTGGTCACGTATGTCCACCCGGCGGGTTCCCGCGCGGCCAGCGCCGGCACCTACATGCTTTACGGGTCGCATGTCTCGGCCATGACCCCGGCCACCAATCTGGGATCGGCCACCCCGGTGCAGATGGGCGGCGGCGGGCTCCCGGGCATGGACCCGCCGGAGCCGGACGAGGACGCGCGCGACGATACGGAAACCGACGAGGCCAATGGCGAGGCGCGCGACGACGAAACCGACGCGGCGGATGAGCCTGCGGATGAGAATGGAGCCGCCAACGGCGAGGTCGAACCCGCCAGCGAGGAGGAACTGCTGGAGGACGACCCGGCCCCGCGCCGCGGCGGCGACGCGATGGAGCGCAAGGTGCTGGAGGACGCGGTGTCCTATATCCGCGGCCTGGCGGAACGCTATGGGCGTAATGCCGACTGGGCGGAGGAGACCGTACGTGACGGCTCCAACCTGACGGCGACCGCCGCGCTGGAGCAAAACGTCATCGACTTTGTGGCGGACAACCTGGACGACCTGCTTGCCCAGATCGACGGGCATACCGTGCGCATGCACGACGGCGAACGCACGCTGGCCACCGAAGGGCTGGAGATCGTGCGGATGGATCCGGACTGGCGCACCCAGTTGCTGTCGGTGATCACCAACCCGAACATCGCCTATATCCTGATGCTGCTGGGGATCTACGGCATCATTTTCGAACTGGCCAACCCGGGCGCGGTCTACCCCGGCGTGATCGGTTCGATCGCGCTGATCCTCGCGTTCTTCGCGCTGCAGGTGATGCCGGTGAACTATGCGGGCCTGGCACTGATGCTGCTGGGCATGATCTTCATGATTGCGGAGGCCTTTGTGCCCAGTTTCGGGGCGCTGGGCATAGGAGGCATCGTGGCATTCACGACCGGTTCCATCATCTTGTGGGACGACCCGCAGCTGAATGTGGCAATTCCGCTGGTGATCGGCACCGCCATTGCCATCGGCATCCTGTCGGTCTGGGTGCTGGGCCGGCTGTTCAGTCTGCGCGGCAAGAAGCCCGCCACTGGCTATGAAGAGATGATCGGGATGATCGGCGAGGCGCGTGAGGACTTCGATCGCAGCGGACGGGTCTGGGTCCACAGCGAGCAATGGAACGCCGAGACCTCGGCGCCGGTACGCGAGGGACAGAAGGTCCGCGTGACCGCCATCGACGGCCTGAAGCTGCGGGTCGAACCCGTGACTGAAGAAGACACCCCGGGCACTGCCACGACCGGCTGACCGGTCGCCGCCGAGCCCATAACGCAGAAGGAGCAGGACATGAACGATCTCGGTTTCTTTGTCGTCCCGCTAGTCATCCTGGTCGCCATCATCGTGATGTCGATCAAGGTGCTGCGCGAGTACGAGCGCGGCGTCATCTTCTTCCTCGGCCGTTTTCAGTCGGTGAAGGGTCCGGGTCTGATCATCGTGATCCCGGGCATCCAGCAGATGGTGCGGATCGACCTGCGCATCATCACGCTCGACGTGCCCAGCCAGGACGTGATCTCGCAGGACAACGTGACGGTACGCGTGAACGCGGTGCTGTACTTCCGCGTGGTGGATTCCGCCAAGTCGGTGATCCAGGTCGAGGACTACTACGCCGCCACCAGCCAGCTCGCGCAGACCACGCTGCGCTCGGTGCTCGGCAAGCATGATCTGGACGAGATGCTCTCCGAGCGCGACAAGCTGAACAACGACATCCAGGAGATCCTCGATGCCCAGACCGACGCCTGGGGCATCAAGGTCACCAATGTCGAGATCAAGCATGTCGACCTGGACGACTCCATGATCCGCGCGATCGCGCGCCAGGCCGAGGCCGAGCGCGAACGCCGCGCCAAGGTCATCCACGCCGAGGGCGAACTGCAGGCGGCCGAAAAGCTGGTGCAGGCGGCGCAGCAGATGGAGGCCAGCCCCTCTTCGCTGCAACTGCGCTACATGCAGACGATGTCCGACATGTCGACCAACGGCAACGCCAACACCATCTTCTTCCCGCTGCCGCTGGAACTGACCAAGGTCTTCGAGAACCTGGCCGGCAAGTTCCGCGCGGAGAACCCGGACGCCCCGGGCAATGCCGGGAAACCTGGTGGCCAGTAACGCGTGAGCGTCGCCACGGCGGCATCTCCGGCCCTCGACCGTTTCCTGGACGAGCTCTGGGCGGTCGAGGGTCTGTCCGACCACACCCTGTCGGCCTACCGGCGCGACCTGGAGGGTCTGGCGCACTGGCTGGAACCCAGGGGGGCAAGCCTGGAATCCGCCCGTGCGGCCGATCTCCTGGGCTATGTCAGCGCCCGCATGCAGGCCGGGGCACGGCCGAAGTCCATCACCCGGGCACTGTCCAGCATCCGGCGTTTTTATCGCTATCTGGTCCACCAGGGCGAGCGCGAGGATGATCCGAGCGCCGGGATCGAGTCCCCCCGGGCCGGGCGCCCGTTGCCGGACAGCCTGTCCGAGGCCCAGGTGGAGGCCCTGCTGCGGGCCCCCGATATCGACGATGCGGTCGGGTTGCGGGATCGCGCGATGCTGGAACTAATGTATGCCACCGGACTGCGGGTCTCCGAACTGGTGGGGCTGGAGCAGTCGGAGGTGAACAGTCGGCAGGGCGTGGTGCGCATTACCGGCAAGGGCGACAAGGAACGCCTGATCCCGCTGGGCGAGGAGGCGGCCCACTGGCTGGCCCGCTATCAGCGCGAGGCACGGCCGGACCTGATGGACGGTCACCCGCCCTGCGAGGCGGTGTTCGTCACCCGGCGTGGCGGCGGGCTCACGCGTCAGGCCTTCTGGTACCGCATCAAGGCTCACGCGCGCCGTGCCGGCATCGAGTCGCCACTGTCGCCGCACACCCTGCGCCATGCATTTGCCACGCATCTGCTGGACCACGGGGCGGACCTGCGCGTGGTGCAGATGCTGCTGGGCCACAGCAGTCTGTCGACCACACAAATCTATACCCACGTCGCACGCGCCCGCCTGCAGAGCCTGCATGCGGAACATCATCCCCGCGGCTGACGTCTATTACCGGACTCCGCCAGATGGCCCGGGGATACCCCCGCGAGGCTGGTAAACTGGCGCCGCTTTTTTGTACCGACACGAGAGAATCCATGTCCCTGAAACGCGCTCTTCCCCTTGCCGCGGCCCTGGCCGTCATCAGTACCCCGCTCATGGCCACCGAGGCCATCGAGGAATACATGGCCCGGGTCATCCCGGATACCGAGATCGACAGCATCCGTGAGACGCCGATGGAAGGTGTCTTTGAGGTCCGTTACGGCACCGATATCCTCTATGTCTCCGAGGACGGGCGCTATCTGATCCAGGGCAACATGGTCGACCTGGAGACCCGCGAAAACCTGACCCAGTCCGCGCTCAGCGGCGTGCGCGCGGACATGTTCGCCGCCATCGACGACAGCGAGCTGGTGACCTACTCGCCGAACGGAGAGACCCGGGGCGTGCTGAACATCTTCACCGATCCGAACTGCCCCTACTGCCGCGAGATCCATCAGGACCTGCCGGAATATCTGTCCGCCGGGATCAAGGTGCGTTACCTGATGTTCCCGGTGCTGGGACGTGATTCCCCGGAGATCATGGACCGTATCTGGTGCGCGGAGGATCGCGAAGAGGCGATGGACCGGGCCAAGGAAGGCGACAAGCTGAACGATATCGACGGCAGCTGCGCCACGCCGCAGGATCAGCACATGGCCATGGGGCAGCAGCTCGGCCTGCGCGGCACCCCGGCGCTGATCACCGAGGGTGGCCAGCAGCTCTCCGGTTACCAGGAACCGCAGGCCGTGATCGAGCGCATCCTCGGCAGCAACTGATCCGGACGTCGACCGGGCCGCAGCCAGCGGCCCGGCTCGACCCACCCGGGAAGGGCCCCTTTGTGGGAGCGAGCCTGCTCGCGAATCCCCGCCCGCGCTTGCCCTGCACACCGTGGTTCCCGTCGCGGGTGCAGCTCGGATCGATGGTGGTTGATCAACGCCAATCGCCGAGGGGGCTCGGCTCCTACGGGGGGCTTGCCGCGTGCTGCAGGAGGCCAGCCCTCTGGCCGACGGGGCGACTTCGAAGTCGTAGCCGTCTGCAAGGATGCTGTGACGGCAACCGGAGCCCGGTCAGTACAGCAGCGAGGCCATCTGCCGGCGGAACTGACCGACCAGCGGGTGATCGTTGCCGAGGACCTCGAACGCGGCCAGCAGGCCCTTCTGGCCGGCCCCGTCGTTGTAGGAGCGGTGCTGTTTCATCAGTTGCAGGTACAGCCCCAGCGCCTCCTCGGCACGGCCGGACAGCATCGCGTAGGCGGCCATCTGCTCCAGTGCCTCGGGGCGCGGATCGCCTTCCTGCAGCTCCTTTGCCAGCGCCTGCGGGTCGATGCCGGCGGCCGTCTTGGCGAATACCAGGCGGGCACGCAGGGCCTTCGCCTCTTCCTTTTCGCTCTGGTCCAGCGGGAGCTTGCCGAGCTCGGCCTCGGCGGCTTCCGGGTCGCCGGCCTGGGCGAGCGCGCGGGCCAGCTCGATGCGCAGGTCGCCGTTGTCCGGGTCCTCTTCCAGCGCCGCGCGCAGCGTGGCGAGGGCGGCGTCTGTGTCTCCGGCCTGGGCCTGTTCGCGGGCCTTCTCGATCAGCTTGTCGGAGGGCTTCTCCAGGTACTGGTCGATCATCGCGCGGATGTTCGGCTCCGGCTGCACGCCCATGAACTGGTCCACCGGCTTGCCGTGACGGAAGATCATCACCGTGGGCAGGCTGCGCACACCGTACTGCTGCGCCAGGGCCTGCTGCTCGTCGCTGTTGACCTTGGCCAGGCGGAACTTGCCGGCGTACTGCGCGGCCAGTTGCTGCAGCAGCGGCATCAGCTGCTGGCAGGGCCCGCACCAGGCGGCCCAGAAATCCACCACGACCGGGCGCTTGTGGGATTCGTCCAGCACGGCCTGCTGGAAATCCTCCTGGGTCACGTCGAGGATGTCGTTGCCAGTGATGCTCGCGGCTTCTTCCATCGGAAACCTCCTGTGAAGACGGGGATACGGAATCTGTCCTGCATTGTTGGGATCGGCCCCGGGATTGCAAGCAGCCTTTCCCCCGCGGGCTTTGGTACGCTGCGCACAGTCCGGGACGAGGGGGCACGCCGGTAACGAAACCCGCCACCCTCGTCATCGCGAGGCGCGCAGCGCTGTGGCGATCCATGCGTGTGGCCCCGGCGCCGGCAGGCGCGGACGTCGGGGCTTGCGTTGAGGGGTTCCTTCGTCGCCTTTGGTTCCTCGCAAGGACGAGGTAAAGGCACCGTCATCGCGAGCGCCGCAGGCGCCTGGCGATCTCCGTGGACGGTCCCGGCGCTGGCCCGGACCAACGCCGGGGGGTTCGTTGGGAGGTTGCTTCGTCGCTTCGCTCCTCGCAATGACGGTGCATGATGGCCGAGGCGGTGCCCGGCGCGGGGCACGGTCCATATCAATAAAGGGGTTCCTGTGTGAGCTATTCCGCATCCGATATCGAGGTCCTCGAGGGGCTGGACCCGGTGCGCAAGCGCCCGGGCATGTATACCGACACCACTCGCCCGAACCACCTCGCCCAGGAGGTGATCGATAACTCGGTGGACGAGGCGATCAGCGGCCACGCGAAGCGGATCGACGTGGTCCTGCACAAGGACGACTCGGTCTCCGTGTCGGATGACGGCCGCGGCATGCCGGTGGATCTGCACCCGCGCGAGAACCGCCCGGGGGTCGAGGTGATCCTCTCCACGCTGCATGCGGGCGGGAAGTTTTCCGACAAGAACTACCAGTTCTCCGGGGGTCTGCACGGGGTGGGCGTCTCGGTGGTCAATGCGCTGTCGCAGCAGCTCGAGGTGCAGATCAAGCGCGACGGGCGCGAGTACCGTATGGCCTTCGCCGGCGGCCACAAGACCCAGGACCTGGAGGCGGTGGGGGAGGTCGGCAAGCGCAATACCGGCACCACACTGCATTTCTGGCCGGACCCGCAGTACTTCGATTCGGCGAAGTTCTCGGTGCCGAAGCTCAAGCACATCCTGCGCGCCAAGGCCGTGCTTTGCCCGGGCCTGACGGTCACGTTCCGCGACGAGACCACCGGCGAGGCCTGCGAGTGGTGCTATCAGGCGGGGCTGCGCGACTATCTGGTGGAGGCCCTGGATGGCCTCGATCGTGTGCCGGAGGAGCCATTCATGGGCTCGGTCTCCGGGGCCACCGAGGCTGCCGACTGGGCCGTCACCTGGCTGCCGGAGGGCGGCGAGGTGGTCAGCGAGAGCTACGTGAACCTGATCCCGACGACTCAGGGTGGCACGCACGTGAACGGCCTGCGCACCGGTCTGACGGATGCCGTGCGCGAGTTCTGCGAGTTCCGCAGCCTGCTGCCGCGCGGGATCAAGCTGGCGCCGGAGGATGTCTGGGAGCGGGTCTCCAGCGTGCTGTCGTTCAAGATGCAGGACCCGCAGTTTGCCGGGCAGACCAAGGAACGCCTGTCCTCGCGCCAGGCCGCGCCGTTTGTCTCCGGCGTGGTCAAGGATGCCTTCAGCCTGTGGCTGAACCAGCACCCGCAGCAGGGCGAGCGCATTGCCGAGCTGGCGATCCAGAACGCGCAGAAGCGCAGCCGTGCCGGGCGCAAGGTGGTGCGCAAGAAGGTCACTCAGGGGCCGACCCTGCCGGGCAAGCTGGCCGACTGCGCCAGCCAGGACCTGGAGCGCACCGAGCTGTTCCTGGTCGAGGGCGACTCGGCCGGCGGCTCCGCCAAGCAGGCGCGTGACCGCGACTTTCAGGCGATCATGCCGCTGCGTGGCAAGATCCTGAATGCCTGGGAGGTCGATCCCGACCAGGTGCTGGGTTCCCAGGAGATCCATGACATCTCCGTGGCCCTGGGCGTGGATCCGGGGCAGACCAGCCTCGACGGGCTGCGCTACGGCAAGGTCTGCATCCTGGCCGACGCCGACTCCGACGGCGCGCACATTGCCACCCTCCTGTGCGCGCTGTTCCTGAAGCACTTCCGCCCGCTGGTGGAGCGCGGGCATATCTACATCGCGATGCCGCCGCTTTATCGCGTGGACGTCGGCAAGCAGACCTTTTACGCGCTGGACGACGACGAGAAGGCTGGCGTGCTGGAACGCATCGAGGCGGAGAAGATGAAGGGCAAGGTCTCCGTGACCCGCTTCAAGGGCCTGGGCGAGATGAACCCGCTACAGCTGCGCGAGACCACCATGAACCCGGACACCCGGCGCCTGGTGCAACTCACCCTGGACGCCGCCGACGACACCCAGCAGCTGATGGACATGCTGCTCGGCAAGAAGCGCGCCTCCGAACGCCGCGCCTGGCTGGAAGGCAAGGGCCACCTGGCCGACGTCGCCGTCTAGGAAGCACGGAGCAAGGTACACGCTCGCGCTCGCGCTCGAGTCGGACGCAGCGTGGATCCGAATTTCCCGGGCCGCCTGGGCTATGATTCCCGGGGCATCGATCGAGCGGGGTTCGGATATGGCGGGTTGGCGGGGGGTAACGGCACGCGGCCTGGCCGTGCTCGGGCTGCTGGGTTTCGGGGTCTTGTTAGGCGGCTGCGCGACGGTGGAATCTCGGGTGGTCGTGGCGCAGGCGGAACGGCCTGATGTCCCCACGACGAGTCCGCTGCGTGAGGGGATTGGGTACGTGGGGGTGCGCAACGAGGTGTCGCGCTCGCGGTTAACGCCGGGGTTCCTCCAGGGGCGCGTCGAGTCCTACTTGCGCCAGGCTGGCGTGTTCGACCCGTCCGATGACAGCCCTTATTTCCTGCAGATGGACGTTTTGGAGCATGACGAGCCCTGGGTTGGTCGCGACATGACCGTGACCCAGCGTGTGCGCTACACGTTGAGCGAGCGCGAGACCGGCGAGGTCGTGTATTCGCAGGAACAGGAGAACGCGCATACCGCCCAGGCCGGCGAGGCCTGGCAGGCCAGCGACCGCATCCGGATTGCCCGCGAGGGTGCGCTGCAGGCCAGTGTGGACGAACTCATCGAGCGACTCCTGCAGCAGGCCTGGGCGCAGCCGGTACCCGAGCCGGGGGGCGAGGTCGTCGCGGAGACCCGGGCGGAGCCTGCCGAAGAAGTGGCCGAGTCGCGACTGCCGGCGTCGCCAGTCCGGGGGCGGGTGCGCGAACCGGCGCCGGTTGCGCCTGTCGAGTCGGCGGCGGCCCCGAGGCCGGCCCCCGAGGTTGTCGAGCCCGCACCGGCCCCGGCGAGCCCGCCCGCAGCGTCCCCGATGGATTCCACGGATGATCCCCTACTGGACGGCATGTGGCGGTTCGCCAATCCGCTCCATGGCTACGAGCTGCGCTTCGACATGAAATTCATGACCGCGCAAACGGCCCCGGAGGGCGGGACCGGGGTCTGGGCCACCAACTCGGGTGCCGACGGCCGTGTCTGGTATGTGCGCAGCCACGTCCAGTACAACGTTGCGGGTGACGGGATCCGCGAAATGGCGACCGGTCTGCGGGACTGGTGGCGCGAGGGGGACACGGTGAAGGTCGGCGTGATCGCCCGCAACCAGGTCGAATGGGAGATTTCCCAGGGTGACCTCAGCCGCATCCATGTCGGGTTGCAGAGTCCGCGGCCTGCGGTTTATACGCTGGAGGCGGTGGACGGCCTCGCCTATCCGCCACACCGGACGCTGCGCGCCTTCGAGGCGGATCGCTACCGCCTGGTGCAGTCCATGCGCTGATGCGACGCCCGGTTTACCCGGCCGCGCAGTTGTCTGGTTTTCTGGCGCGCAGGCGCCCCCGCCGACGGCGGGGGTAATGGTGGACTCCGGGGTTACCCGGCTTTCGGGTCACGCCGGCGCATCACGATGCCGAGTGCCAGCAAACCGATGGCCATCAGGGCGATGGCTTCAGGTTCCGGGACCGGGGTGGGATCCCCGCGCAGGAACTGGATGGAGTTGACGACCAGTTGCGCTCCCGCGCCGGTATCGGCATAGGCGTCGAACAGCGGCCCCAGGAGCAGGCTCTGGCCATTGTTGCCGAGGACCGCCGCGGATCCGCCGGCCAGGCTGCCGAGACCGGTTGCGCCCGCGCCGGCCGTCCAGCCGCTGGACCAGACGCCCCAGCCCGGATTCTGCAGGTCGATCAGGTCCGGGAGATCCAGGAAGATCGGATGGCCGTCGATTTCGAGGGTCGCGTCGTTTGTGCCGGTGCGGTTGTCGGCACCCATGAAATCGGAGAAGCCGGAGCCGGTGTTCCAGGTGGTGCCCAGCACCAGCCCGTCGCCTGCCAGATAGCCGGAAAGACTGGTCTGGACGTCGGAGAACCTAAAACCACCCTGCTCGCCGAAGATCACCATGTCGTACTGGTTGTTGGTGATCAGGCTGTTGAAGGTGGTGGTGCTGTTCGTGAACGTGGTTGTGCCACTCAATCCCAGGCTGTCGAGCGCACTGGGTACCACGCTCGTGCCCGCCGTTGCGTCCTCGAAGTGCAGGATCGCGAAGGCGTGGGCGGCAGAGATATTCATTGCCAGGACAAGACCACCCAGAACGGTGGCAAGCGACTTCTTGTTCATCTTTCTTCCTTGTCGACAGGTGACCCGAGGCCGAGGGTCTCGCGTCATGTTCCTTTATGCGGTTCGGGGCGGGTGCCCCGGAGCAAAAATCGTAGCCCGGCGGTCTGCAAGCAATTCAGGGGCCATATCAACAAGATATTGATTTATTGATCGTAAAAGTTCGGGCTTGGGCGGTGCTGGTTGGAATGTGTAAAAAATACTGACGCCGCAGCCGCGTGCCAGGGGCAGTGGGTGTCGAGTGGCCCCTTGTCGCGCCTCAGCGGAGCGAAGGGGTTACCCGACGCCGACTCTTGCGCGCTGCATGGCGAGCACGAGGTGACTCAATCCGGGGTGGGGTGAATGCCCTGCAACCCGGGTCTCGCACCTGCGGATCAGGTCAGTGCAGGGTAGTCCGTGTAGCCTTGTGCGTCGCCGCCGTAGAAGGTGGCTTCGTCCCACTCGTTGAGCGGGGCGCCCCGGCGGAAGCGTTCGGGCAGGTCCGGGTTGGCGATGAACGGGCGGCCGAAGGTGACCAGGTCGCAGCGCCCGGCTGCGATGCGCTGGCGGGCCTCGTCAGCGGTGTAGGCGCCGTTGCCGATGTAGGTGCGGCTGAAGCGCGAGCGGATCGCGTCGATGATGGATTCCGGACGGCCCGTCTCGTGGTTGCCCTGGAACGAGTCCTCCACCACCTCGATGTAGGCGATGCCGGTGGCGTCCAGGGCCTGGGCGAAGGCGCCGTAGGTGACCAGCGGGTCGTCGTCGTGCATGCCGTTGAAGCTGCCGGTGGGGCTTACGCGGATGCCGACCCGATCCGGGCCCCAGACCTCGATCACCGCCCGCACGACCTCCAGCGGCAGGCGGATGCGGTTTTCCACCGGGCCGCCGTAGGCATCGCTGCGGTGGTTGCTGCCGCTACGGAGGAACTGGTCCAGCAGGTAGCCGTTGGCCGCATGGATCTGTACGCCGTCGAAGCCGGCGGCCTTCGCATTCTGCGCACCCTGGCGGTACTGCTCCACGATCCCGGGTAGTTCGTCCAGCTCCAGCGCGCGCGGCTCCTGCACCTCGACCATGCCGGAGTCGGCACTGATGAAGGTATAGGCACCCTCGGGCCGGATCGCGGAGGGCGCGACCGGCAGCGCGCCATCGGGCTGGAGCTCCGGGCGCGAGATGCGGCCGACATGCCACAGCTGCGCCTGGATGCGCCCGCCGGCGTTGTGCACGGCCGTGGTCACCTTGCGCCAGCCCTCCACCTGTTCCGCCGAGTGGATGCCGGGGGTGAAGGCGTAGCCCTTGCCCTGTGGCGAGACCTGGGTGGCCTCGCTGATGATCAAGCCGGCACCGGCGCGCTGCGCGTAGTATTCGGCGTTGAGGTCCGTGGGTACGTCTCCCGGCTGGGCCGCGCGCGAGCGCGTGAGCGGCGACATCAGCACCCGGTTCGGCAGTTCCAGCGGGCCCAGGGTATAGGGGCGAAAGAGCGCGTCATCCTGCTCGGTCATGGGTCATTCCTTGGTGGGTGTTTTGGCGTCCGGGCCATCGGACCGGATCTGCCCTCGCGCGTTCCGTGGGGTGATGTTCAGCCCGGTGCGGACGGCGAGTTCGCCGACTGACGGGCCTCGACCAGGGCGCGGGTGCGCTCGGCGATGTAGCGCGCGGGGTGGGCCAGGGCCTCGTCCAGGGTAATGCTCCCATCGCACAGGGCGCGGGCGTCGCTCAGGCCAAAGGCGGCCAGTTCGGCCGGGTCGCAGGCGATGGAGCCGGCCACCGCCACGACCGGCACCTGCTGCTCGCGGGCGCGGCGTACCACCTCGGCGACGACCTTGCCGTGCGAGGTCTGGCCGTCGAGCTGGCCCTCGCCAGTGATGACCAGGTCGGCCTCCCGCAGCGCGGCATCCAGTCCGATCAGCTCGGCCAGGTAGCCGGCCCCCATGCGAGCGCGACCGCCGAGGACGCAGTCCAGCGCGAATCCAAGCCCGCCGGCGGCGCCGGCCCCCGGGGTGTCGACGGGCCGCTGCAACTGCCCCGCGGCCTCGATGGCGGCGGCCAGGCGCTCCATGTGGGCATCCATGGCCGGGATGTCCGCGGTCTTCAGGCCCTTTTGCGGTCCGAACACGGCCGCCGCGCCATGCGGCCCGGTCAGCGGGTTGTCGACGTCGTTCAGGACGGTGATGTCGACGCGGGCCAGGCGCGGGTCCAGTGTGTCGAAGTCCACCCGTTGTAGATCCGCGAGGCCTGCGGGGTGGGGCGGGAGGTGCTGCCCTTGCGCATCGAGGAAACGCACGCCCAGCGCGGCCAGCATGCCCGCGCCGCCGTCCACCGTGCCGCTGCCGCCGAGACCGATCAGCAGGTGTTCGGCGCCCGCGTCCAGCGCGGCCAGCATCAACTCGCCGACCCCGAAGCTGTGGAGCTGCCAGGGGTCGTGGCGATCGTCGGGGATCCGGTCCAGGCCGCAGGCGGAGGCGACATCGATCACCGCGCGCCGCTCGTGATGATCGCAGCCCCAGCCGGCGCTCAGGTGGGTGCCGGTGGGGCTGGTCACGTCGGACAGGTGCCAGGCCCAGCCGAGGGTGTGGCTGACCAGGCGGGCCGTGCCCTCGCCACCGTCGGCCATGGGCAGGGCGCGTACCCGGGCAGCCGGGCGGGCCGCGTGCACGCCCCGGGCCATGGCGGCCGCCACGTCCTCGGCCTCGAGGCTTCCCTTGTAGCTGTCCGGGCAGACGACGACCCGGAGGTGACCAGGGGGACGCTGACTAATCGGCACGTTCGCGCTCGAGTCGACTCTGCGCGCTGACAAGGCGCGGTGAGTGAAGTGTAGCCGAGCTACATGAGCGAACTGCAACGTCGGCAGCGCGCAGAATCGGCCGAGCCCCTTCGGGGTTGGTGCCCCCTGTTCCCCGATGCTGCGTTGCGCCGCTTGCGGGTAGGACCGCTAACTGCTGCACGACGCGCCTTGTCTCGGAAAACAGGGGGCACCAACGCGAGCGTGTCGATTGGTCAGCGTCCCCCTAGACAAAGATGAGCCCCAGGATGTAGATGGTGATCATTGCGCTGATGCCCTGCAGCAGCGTGGCGGTGGTGAACGCCTTGTACGCGGTGGACACCTTCATGCGGCTGAACTGGGTGACCACCCAGAAGAAGCTGTCATTCGCGTGCGAGACGGTCATCGCGCCGGCACCCACGGCCATCACCGCCAGGACCATGCCCATGGTGGAATCCAGGCCCAGCGAGGCCAGCATCGGCGCGATCATGCTGGACGCGGTGACCAGTGCCACGGTGGACGAGCCCTGTGCGGATTTCAGAGCAGCCGCGATCAGGAATGGCACCAGCAGGCCCAGGCCCAGCCCGCTCAGCAGGTCGCCAAGCTGATCGCCGATCGGGGTCTCGCGCAGCACGTTGCCGAAGGCGCCGCCCGCGCCGGTGATCAGGATGATCGGCGCGGCCAGCAGGATCGCGTCCACCGTCATCTGGTGGAAGCGGTCCTTGATGCCGGCCCCCTTGATCAGCAGCAGCGCGAAGATCACGCCGATCGCCAGCGCCACCACCGGGGTGCCGAGGAAGATCAGGGCCGCGGCGAGCATGCCGGGGTCGGTATCGCGGGTGGCCAGCGCGGCCACCGAGCCGATGGAGATCAGTACGATCGGCGCCAGGATGGGCATGAAGGCGCCCAGGGTCGTCGGGCGATGATCCAGCTTGATCTCTTCCTTCTCGATCTCCTGGCCAGTCGCTTCGCTGATCGGGTCCGGTTCCAGCAGCTCGTCGTCGTTGGCCTTCGCGTAGCGGCTGGCCCACAGCCAGCCGACGGCGGCCGCCACCGCGGAGACGAACAGGCCGACCAGGATCACCAGGCCCAGCGCATCGGCGATGCCGACATTGCTGGCGGCCGCGATCGGCCCGGGGGTGGGCGGCACGAAGTTGTGGGTGGCGAACAGGCCGGTGGCCAGCGCGACACTCATGGCGACCACCGAGATGCCGGCAGTCTTGGCCAGGGCGTTCTTCAGCGAGTTCAGGATCACGTAGCCCGAGTCGCAGAACACCGGGATGGACACGATGTAGCCGATGATCGATACCGTCAGGGTGGGGAAGCGGTCGGACAGCGTGCGGATGATTGCCTCCGCCATCACCACGGCCGCACCGGTGCGGTCGAGGATGACCCCGATGATCGTGCCCAGCGCGATCACGATGCCGATATAGCCCAGGGTGCTGCCGAAGCCGTCGTTGATGACGCTGATGGCCTCGCGCGGGGCGATGCCGCCGATGATCGCCATCACAAAGGCGGCGATCAGCAGGGCCAGGAACGGGTGCACGCGCAGTTTCGCCGTGGCGAACACCAGCGCGGCAACGACCACAATCAGTCCGATAATCAGCATGTCGCGTCCTTTCTGTTTTGGTTGTTCTGGGTGCCGCTCTGGAGTCTAGACGTCCCGTAGTGATCCCGCGCCCCGAGATCGCCCGTGATCTACAATGCGAAAACTTTTCACCGTCGAGGGTTCCATCATGCATCGTATGTTCCGCTTTTCCGGGTGGCTGGTTGTGGGGCTTGCTCTGGCCGTTGCGGCGCCGGCTGCGGCCAATCCGTACTCCGAATTGCAGGCACGCGAGATCAAGGCACTCTCCGCGCAGGAGATCGAGGATTTGCTGGAAGGGCGGGGTATGGGCATGGCGCTGCCGGCCGAACTGCATGGCTATCCGGGGCCGATGCATGTGCTGGAGGTGGCCGACTCGCTGGAACTGACGCCCGAGCAGCGGCGCGAGACCGAGCGCCTGTTCGCGGCGATGCGGGAGCAGGCGCGTGATCTCGGCCGGCGCATCGTGGAGCGGGAGCGGGAGCTGGATGCGCGCTTCGCGGAAGGCGGGATCAGCAGCGCGACCATCGAGTCGCTGACCGTCGAGATCGGCGAGCTGCGTGGCCGCCTGCGCCACGTGCATCTGTCCTACCACCTGGAGATGGACGCGCTGCTCGACGCGGAGCAGAAGGCGCGCTATCGAGAGGCCCGTGGCTATCAGGGCGAGTCCGGTGGCTCGCCAGGGGCGCATTCCGGGGGCGGCCATCACGACCATCATGGTCATCATCCGGGGCGCGAAGGGCACCACCACTGAGGGCCTGCTCTCCCTGTCCAGGAACTAACAGCGGGTCTCGTGTTCGACTGGGGAGGTGAACGGAGCGCGCGATGGAAGCCCTGAATCTGGATCTGCAGCAGCCGGTGGTGGTGGAGACGGCCGCCATGTCGTGGAGCGGCAGCCGCGCCGAAGGCGTGGTGCGCAAGCCGCTGGAACGCGAGCTGGCGGAAGCGGGCCGTGCGACCAGTGTCGTGCAGTTCCAGCCGGGTGCCCGCTTCCCGCCGCACACCCATGCACTGGGCGAAGAGATACTGGTTCTGGACGGCGTGTTCTCCGACGAGGCCGGGGACTATCCCGCCGGGACCTACCTGCGCAACCCGCCGGGTTCCCGCCACGCGCCGCATTCGGACCCCGGCTGCACATTGTTCGTGAAGCTTGAGCAGTTCGCCCCGGAGGACCGCGACAAGGTGGTGGTGGATACCCTTTCGGCGCCCTTCCAGCCGGGCATCGGCGGGTTGCGGGTCCTGCATCTGCACAGCTTCGGGACCGAGCACACCGCTCTGGTGCACTGGCCGACTGGCGAGCACTTCCAGCCCCATCGGCACTGGGGCGGGGAGGAGATCCTGGTGCTGTCCGGTGAATTCATCGACGAGCACGGGCGTTACCCCGCCGGCACGTGGATTCGCAACCCGCACCTGAGCCAGCACAATCCCTGGGTGGAACAGGAGACCCTGATCTACGTGAAGACGGGGCACCTGTGACCCTTAGGCCCCGAGGACCCCGGACGCGCCCGTCTATGCTTCCAGTCAGAGGCCGGCGCCCGGTCGAGCCAACCCCGGCACCGCAGGAGCAGGCCGATGACGCAGCCCCACACCCGCCCGCACCCGACACGCGACCCGGCGTCCGATCCCCACCGCGCCCGCATCCGTGAGGCCTACATGGCCGACGAGGCGGCCGTACTGCGGGAGTTGCGCGGCGGCATCCGGCTGGATGCCGAGGCCCGCGCCCGCATCGCGGCGGAGGCCGCGCGCATCGTCGAGCGGGTACGCGCCGAGACCACGCCGTCGATGATGGAGAGCTTCCTGGCCGAGTACGGCCTGTCCACCGAGGAGGGAGTCGGCCTGATGTGCCTGGCGGAGGCGCTGCTGCGGGTGCCGGATGCCGAGACCATCGATGAGCTGATCCAGGACAAGATCGAGCCCTCCGACTGGGCAGCCCACCTCGGGCACTCGTCGTCCCCGCTGGTGAATACCTCGACCTGGGCGCTGATGCTGACCGGCAAGGTGCTGAACGACGATCCGCAGCGCCCGGCCGCCGCCCTGCGCGGCCTGATCCGGCGTGTCGGCGAGCCGCTGGTGCGCACGGCCGTCGCGCAGTCGATGAAGCTGCTCGGTCGCCAGTTCGTGCTTGGCGAGACCATCGCCCAGGGCATGCGCAATGCCCGCGAGAGGGAACACGAGGGCTACACCTATTCCTACGACATGCTGGGCGAGGCCGCGCGCACCGATGCCGACGCCCGGCGCTATCACCAGGCCTATGCCTCGGCGATCGCCGAGATCGCGAGGCAGGCGCAGGGCGACGTTCGCTCCAGCCCCGGCATCTCGGTCAAGCTCTCTGCCCTGCATCCGCGCTACGAGTACACCCACCGCGAGACGGTGATGGCGGAACTGGTTCCGCGGGCGCGGGAACTCGCCCGGCAGGCCGCGCGCGCCGGGATTGGCTTCAACATCGACGCCGAGGAGCAGGATCGCCTGGACCTGTCGCTGGACGTGATCGAGGCCCTGCTGGCCGATCCGGAGCTGGCTGGCTGGGAGGGCTTTGGCGTGGTCGTGCAGGCCTACGGCCGCCGCGCGGCGCCGGTGATCGAGGCGCTGTACGCGCTGGCGGAACGCCTGGACCGGCGGATCATGGTGCGCCTGGTCAAGGGCGCCTACTGGGATACCGAGATCAAGCTGGCGCAGGAGCTGGGCGTGGAACACTTCCCGGTATTCACCCGCAAGGTCAACACGGATGTCAGCTACATCGCCTGTGCGCAGATGCTGCTGGACCGGCGCGACCGTATCTACCCGCAGTTCGCCACCCACAACGCGCACACCTGTGCAGCGATCCTGGCGATGGCCGGGGACGACCGCGACAGCTTCGAGTTCCAGCGCCTGCACGGCATGGGCGAGTCGGTGCACGCCATCGTCAAGGCCACGGCCGGCACCCGTTGCCGTATCTACGCCCCGGTAGGCGCGCATCGCGATCTGCTGGCCTATCTCGTGCGCCGCCTGCTGGAGAACGGCGCCAACAGCTCCTTCGTCAACCAGGTGGTGGACAGCGCGATCCCGCCGGCGGAGATCGCCCGCGATCCGCTCGCCGATCTGGATGCCCTGGGCGACGCCATTCCCAACCCGGCCATCCGCGACCCGGCCGATCTCTACCGGCCGCAGCGGCAGAACTCGCGCGGCTACCGCGTCAACGAGCCCGCCTCCATCCTGCCGCTGCTGGAGGCGCGCGAGGCCTTCGTGCAGACGCGCTGGAGCGCGGCACCGATGCTGGCGGCCGGCCACGCGGCGCAGGGCGAGCCCCGTGACGCGGTCGCGCCCGCGGATCCGGACGACGTGGTGGGTGAGGTGCGCGAGGCCACGGTGGAGGAGGTTGAACAGGCGCTGGGAACGGCGCTGTCCGGATTCGTCGACTGGTCGGCGCACTCGGTCGCGGCGCGGGCGGACCTGCTGCGCGCCATCGCGGATCGCTACGAGGCGCATGCGCCCGAGCTGATCGCGCTGGCCAATCGCGAGGCCGGGAAGACCGTCTGGGACGGCATTGCCGAGGTGCGCGAGGCGGCCGATTTCCTGCGCTACTACGCGGGCGAGGCCGAACGCCTAAGGCAGGAGGCGGAGCTGGAGCCACGCGGCGTGTTCGTCTGCATCAGTCCCTGGAATTTCCCCCTGGCGATCTTCACCGGGCAGGTCGCCGCGGCCCTGGCCATGGGCAATACCGTGGTCGCCAAGCCGGCCGAGCAGACCCCGCTGATCGCCGCCCGCGCGGTCGAGCTGATGCGTGCGGCCGGTCTCCCGCAGTCGGCCCTGCAGCTGCTGCCGGGCGATGGCCCGACGGTGGGCGGGCCGCTGACCGCCGACCCGCGCATTGCCGGGGTCTGCTTTACCGGTTCCACCGAGGTCGCGCAGCGGATTCACCGCAGCCTGGCGGACAACGCCGGGCCGGATGCGGTCCTGATCGCGGAGACGGGCGGGTTGAACGCGATGATCGTGGACAGCTCGGCGCTGACCGAGCAGGCGGTGCGCGACATCCTGGCCTCCGCCTTCCAGTCCGCCGGGCAGCGCTGCTCGGCGCTGCGCATGCTCTACGTGCAGGACGAGGCCTACGACCGCCTGCTGGAGATGCTGCAGGGCGCGATGGACGCGCTGAGCATCGGCGATCCCTGGCAGCTGGCGACCGACGTCTCGCCGGTGATCGATGCCGAGGCGCAGGCGGATATCCGCGACTACCTGCGGACACAGGAGGAGCAGGGGCGGCTGCTGAAGTCCCTCCCGGTACCGGAGCACGGCCGCTTTGTCGCACCGTCCATCGTCCGGTTGTCCGGGATCGGCGAGCTGGAGCGCGAAGTGTTCGGGCCGGTGCTGCACGTGGCGCGCTTTCGGGCCCGCGAGCTGGATGCGGTGGTGGATGCCATCAACGCCCGCGGCTATGGTCTGACCTTCGGTCTACATACCCGCATCGACGACCGCGTGCAGCAGGTGGTGGAACGCCTGCGCGTGGGCAACCAGTACGTCAATCGCAACCAGATCGGCGCCATCGTCGGCTCGCAGCCGTTCGGCGGAGAGGGGCTCTCCGGCACCGGGCCGAAGGCGGGCGGGCCGCTGTACCTGACGCGCTTTGCCCGTCGCACGTCCATTGCCGCGGAGCGGCCGGACCCGCCGGAGGCGGGCGCGCAGGCGGAATGGGTGGCCCCGCAGCGCCTGCAGCAGGCCCTGGATGCCCTGGACGGGAGCGATTGGGCCAAGCGCACCGACCGCATGCACCTGCTGCGCGAGGCGCTGCCCGAGCGCACGGGTCTGCTACGCAAGGCCCTGGCGGAGACCGCGGCCTTCGACACCAGTCCGCAGACGCTGCCGGGTCCGACCGGCGAGAGCAATCGTCTGCGCCTGTATCCGCGCGGTCCGGTGCTCTGCCTGGGCCAGGGTGCGGAGATCGCGCTGGCGCAGGCGGTGCAGGCGCTGGGGGCGGGCTGCCCGGTGATCATGCTGGCGCCGGGGGCCGAGCGCGCGGCGCGCGCGCTGCACGGGAAGGGCGTGCCGCTGGTCGGGATCGACGGCGCGCTGGAACCGGACGCACTGGCCGCGCTGGAGGGGCTGGTCGCGGTGGCCGCAGCCGGCGTGAGCGACTGGACCCGAGCGCTGCGTCAGGCGCTGGCACAGCGGGACGGGCCGATCGTTGCGCTGGAAACCGCCCTGATCGCGCCCGAACGCTTTGTGGTGGAGCGCCACCTGTGCATCGATACGACGGCCGCCGGCGGCAACGCCAGCCTGCTGGCGGCGGCCGACTGAGCAGAGCGTGAGGATCACGCCGCACTGACGACGCGAGGCCGCCGGGCGGCACGGCGTCCTCTACACTTGATCGAGACGCGACCGAGTACCACAACAACAAGGGCCATCGGCCTGATACGAGGAGACGCTCCATGGAGATCAACATGCCGATGCCAACCCTGGTGACCTTTGCCGCCTATCTGGCGGCGATGCTGATCCTCGGGATCGCGGCCTACCGCACGACCACCACGCTGTCGGACTATGTGCTCGGCGGGCGCCGCCTGGGACCGGGGGTGGCCGCGCTGAGTGCCGGGGCCTCGGACATGAGCGGCTGGCTGCTGCTGGGGCTGCCCGGTGCGGTGTATGTCTCCGGGCTTTCCGAGTTGTGGATCGGGGTCGGGCTGGTGGTCGGTGCGCTGCTGAACTGGCTGTTCGTGGCCGGGCGTCTGCGCCGCTTCACCGCGCTGGCGAAGGACTCCCTGACCATCCCGGACTTCCTCGAGAACCGCTTCGAGGACCGCACGCGTATCCTGCGCGTGGTCTCCGCGATCGTGATCCTGGTGTTCTTCACCCTGTATATCTCGGCCGGGCTGGTCGGGGGCGGGCTGCTGTTCCAGAGCTCGTTCGGCATGGATTACGAGACCGCCGTGTGGGTCGGCGCCATCGTGATCATCAGCTACACCTTCCTGGGTGGCTTCCTGGCGGTCAGCTGGACCGACTTCCTGCAGGGCATCCTGATGTTCCTGACGCTCCTGGTGGTGCCGATGTTCGCGGTGGTGCTG
This sequence comes from Thioalkalivibrio sp. ALE16, assembly GCF_000381305.1. NCBI lineage: Bacteria > Pseudomonadati > Pseudomonadota > Gammaproteobacteria > Chromatiales > Ectothiorhodospiraceae > Thioalkalivibrio > Thioalkalivibrio sp. ALE16. Next base: position 25,761 of record NZ_KB906365.1, on the reverse strand, counting down.
GTCGGTGGCTGGGGCAGTGTGCAGAGCGAGGTCGCCGCCGTGGATCCGACGCATGTGCAGGTGCTGCAGGGCATGACCTTCCTCGGCATGATCTCGCTGCTGGCCTGGGGGCTGGGCTATTTCGGCCAGCCGCATATCCTGGCGCGCTTCATGGCGCTGCGCTCCGAGCGCGACGTGCCGCGCGCCACGCTGATCGGCATGACCTGGATGGTCCTGGCCCTGATTGGCGCGGTGGCCACGGGCTACATGGGGATCGCCTACTTTGCCGACGCGCCGCTGGCGGACGGCGAGACCGTGCTGATTGAGCTGATCCGCGCGCTGTTCAACCCGTGGGTGGCGGGCATCCTGATGGCGGCGATCCTCGCCGCGATCATGAGCACCATCGACTCGCAGCTGATCGTCTCCGCCAGTGCGATCACCAACGATTTCTACCGCGGCATCCTGCGCACCGAGGCGGGGGCGACCGAGCTGGTGTGGATCAGCCGTGCCGCCGTCCTGGGCGTGTCGCTGGTGGCCCTGCTGCTGGCAATGGCGCCGGAGGCCGGGGTGCTGGACCTGGTGGCCTACGCCTGGGGTGGCTTTGGCGCGGCCTTTGGCCCGGTGATCATCCTCGCGCTGTACTGGTCGCGGATGACGCGCAACGGGGCGCTGGCCGGCATGGTGGTCGGCGCGGTTACCGTGATCCTCTGGAACCAGGCCGAGGGCGGGCTGTTCGACGTCTACGAGTTGCTGCCCGGCTTTATCTTCGCGACCGTGGCCATCGTCGTGGTGAGCCTGCTGACCGGCAAGCCTTCCGCCTCGGTGCAGGAGCAGTTCCGGCACTCGCGCCAGCAGCCGCTGGAGTAGTCACGTCGCCGAGGGCAGCCGGCAGATGCTGGCGGCGTGTGCCCAGTCGCGGGCGAGGGCCCGTTTTGCGGCGGGGCTGTAGCGCTTGATGCGCAGCTCCATGCGCAGCGCCTCGCCACGAGAGGCAAAAGGCCGCGCGGCGAGCAGCTGCCTGGGCCGGTGCATCCGGGTGAAACGGGCACCGCGGCCGCTGCCATGGGCCGCCATGCGGGCGGCCAGGCGCGGTGTCACCCCGGTGTAGATGCGCCCACCCGCGCATTCCAGCAGGTAGACGAACCAGGCCCCGGCGTGCTGGCCGGTCTCCTCGGGTGTGGGAGCGGGCGCGGGCGCGCAAGCCACGGGCACGGATTCGGTCAGCGCCGCTTCTTGCGGCGCTTGCGGCCTACCTTGATGCGCTGCAGGGCGTGCTGCAGTTCGGATCTGGCCTCTCGGGGTATCGAGGCCGATCCGCGCAGTTGCAGCCCCTGCTGGCGGCGCACGGCGGTCAGGCGGCCCTGCTGGATGCCGTAGCGGCGAACCACGTCCCGTACCGTGTGCTGGAACGACTTTGGCGGGTCGCCACGGCGGACCCGCGGCTGTCCGTCCTCGATCTCGATGCTGAAGATGATGCTGACCTGCCAGATCAGCACGGCACCGGCTGCCAGCAGCAGCGCGATCATCAGTAGCAGGGCCAGCAGCATGCAGGTGTCTCCTTCCTTTGCCTAAGCGGGCCGCGCGGTACGCGGTTTGCAGTCCTCGCGGCCGTCTGCCGCGTGCCCATAGTGTCGGTCCCGGGCCGCCGGAACACCACCCCCGCCTGGGCAGCATGCCGGCAACACGCAGCATGCCGATCGGGTAGAGCCGGCGATGGCACCGTGGCTGCTGGGGCAGGATGGCCCAAGCGGCGGGCGATGGGTCGCCCTGGCCGATGGCCGGGGGAGCCGGGCATGGCCCCTGCGTTTTCACTCATCCGAGCCGCGAGCCGGATCCTGGAACAGCACATCGCCGCGCCGCAGTGCCGGACCGAGGAGGTTAGCGGAGTCTAATCGTGCTTGACGGAACCGGCGCCAGCCCGGCGTTCAAGGGAGCCCATTGATCGGAAGCGTGGCCGCAAGCCGGTGCGGCGTTATCCCGTCGCCCGCATGCCGCCGCCACCGCCGCCGCCCGGCGGGGGTGTCCAGACGTTGCGAAAGGCCTGGTGTGTCTTCTTTGGGAGATCGCGGGAGAAACGCAGCTGCACGCCGGCGTCGGTGCGCACGGCGGTGATCCGGCCGCGCTGCAGCCGGAACTGGCGCGCGACCTCCTCGCAGCCGCGCAGGAAAGCGGTCGGCGGTTTGCCGCGCCGCACGCGGGCCGCACCATCGCGCAGTTCCACCGCAAACACCTGCCGTGCATGCCAGAGCATCAGCGCCAGGCCAAGGCCCAGCAGGGCGAACATAATGAGCAGGGTGAGCAGCATCACGAGTAATGGCGTCGGACGAAAGGTGAACGGGGGTTCAGTGTAGCGCACGCCATTCATGCCCCTGCCGCGTGTCGTTTCAAATGGGCGCGGGCGGGCGCTGCCCTCAGCGTTTCAGCATCTCGTCCAGCGGGCGTCGCGGCGTGGGGTGGGGCGTGCCGTCCGGACGGCCGAGCGCGAACAGCAGTTGTGGCTGGCCCCCGCCCAGCAGTTCGGCGAGTTTCGGGCGCCATTCGGCCAGCTGGATCGGCTGATTCAGATAACGGGCGCAGAGCCCGTGCCGCGCGGCCTCGAGCAGTACGCGCTGCAGGGCCTGCCCGGCCGTCAGCCACTGCATCGGGCCCTCGATCCCGGTGCCCAGTGCCAGCAGCACCGGGGCGGCCCGGGCCGCGCGGGCCTCGTCTCGGGCCATCGCCCGGGCGGATACCAGGTGGCGCACGCTCCAGCGGGTCAGACCACCGCTCAGGCGCCCGACTGGCAGCCCGTCGCCATGGGAGGGCGCGCGCATCCAGTGCGTCAGCTCGCGCCGCCAGGCCGGGTTCTTCCACTGCGCCGCTGTTGCGGCCTGGACCAGATCAGCGACCTCCCTGCGGGATTCCGGGTCCGTGACCGGGCGCAGCCAGGCCCCTTCCTGGCGGGCGGTCTGCACGAGGGTGGTGATGATGTCTGGGGTGTGTTCGTACGGGCGAAACCGGCCGCGCCAGGAGTGGCGTGCGCCAATACAGTCCCGCAGGGGTGCCAGCTCCTGCCGGTCCGGCCCGCCGTGGTGCCCGGTCAGCAGGCGTACGAACGGGCCGTCGCCCGCCTGTTCCGGGCGCACGTTCAGGCCCTGGCCGTCCGCGGCGGCGGCCACGCGCAGGTTCAGCACCGCGCAGCCACAGCTGATGATGCGCTCGCGCCCGGTCGGGTCGTTCACGGGCAGCGAGCGCGCCGGATCGGTCCAGACCTCGATTCCCGCGCGATCCACGCGGAACCGCCAGGGCTGGGTGTTGTGCGAGGAGGGCGCCTGCCCGGCCAGGCGCAGCCACTCGCGGATGACGGGGTCGATCTCCATGCCGCCAACATACCCCCGCCCTGCGCAGCTGGCGACTGCTGCCGGGGCAGCCGCAAGCAGATCACGACGTTGTTCCTGTCCCGCTCGGGCTGCCGGCGGTTATGGGCCGGGCGTCAGGGGTTACAGCGTGTGGCCGGTCAGGTGCTGGTAGAGGGCGAAGCCGGCGTCGCGATCCTGGCAGCGCAGGATGGCGGCGCGGCCCGGGGTGGACGGGTCCGGCTGCAGATTCACGCCGGCTGCCTCGGCGGCTCGGAAGTCGGCGTCCCGCAGTTCGATCTCGCCGAATACCGAGATGACGAAGCCGCCGGGGATCGGCGGGGGCGGGGTGAACGGTTCGCCGTCTGCCAGCGCCACCCAGGCCGGGATGAAGGCCGGGCCGTAGAAGTCAAAGAAGCCGTTGGAGCCGCGCAGGTGGGCCTCGATCGGTCGCTCGCCAATCAGCTCGATGTTGCAGATGCCGCTGTATCCGGTCAGGTTGTGCCGCACCCAGTCGGCGATCCACGGCTCAACCTCGGGCACGGCGGCGCCGATCTCCCAGTAGATCGGACGTGCGGCGTCCTTCTCGTCCGAGCCGCGGGTGTGGGCGAACCAGCGCACCTCGCCGTTCTCCACCAGGCAGTCGGTGCTGGTGTGGGCGCCCTCCAGGCGCTGGCACCAGAAGCTGCCGGGCTCGGCCGGCACCTCGCCAGCGGGCAGGGCACGCGCATCCAGCCCCATGCCGGCGAGGTTGGTGATCGGCTTCACGAACACCGTGTCCGCCGTGTCCAGCCCCAGGTCCGTGGGCGCGACCCCGCAGGGCGCGGCGGTCAGGCCCGCATCCAGGGCCAGGCGCAGCTTGTCGTAGACATGCCGATGCGCGGGGTTCAAGCGCCAGGCGGCGGCATCCGACACCGCCACCTCGCGACGCGGCTGCGGCCGGAAGAGGTGCCGGCGCTCGGGCAGAACACCAACGAAGGGCACGGTCAGCCCGCCTCCGGCAGGCGTTGCTCGTGCCCGGCGTGCAGGCGTTCCACCTCGCACAGCAGCGACTTGAACGCGGGGAAGCCGCTGATCGGGTCGAGGTTGCGGTCGTCGGTCAGCTCGTTGACGTTGGCGTGGTTCCAGCCGTGCTGGCAGTGCGCCACACCGGGCTTGATGCGGTCGGTGACCTTCGCCACGAAGGCGACCCGCCCGCGCGGCGAGCGCACCTCCACGGTGTCGCCATCAGCGATGCCGCGCGCCGCGGCATCCTCTGGGTGCAGCTCCACCAGCGGCTCCGGCATTGCCCGGCGCATGCGCTCCAGGTACTGGTGCTGCGAATGGGTAGCGTGCTTGTGGCGCGCGCCGCTGGTCAGCACCAGCGGATAGTCGCGCGCCAGCTCCGGCGTGGAAACCGGGCTCTCGGCCGGCTCACGCCAGACCGGCAGCCCGTCGTGCCCGGCCTCGCGCAGCTCGGCGGCGTCGAACTCCACCTTGCCGCTGACCGTGCGGAAGCCGTGCAGGCGGTACTGGCGGTCGCCCTCCTCGAAGCCGTGCTCGACCATGTCGTCCAGCGCCTTGGCGAATACGGTGACCCCGTCCGGGTCGTTGTACACCTGCTCGCGGATGGTCTCGGGGATACCCTCGGCGGCCTCGGCCCAGCTGGCCTCCAGATCGCCGTTCCAGAACTGCTCCGCCATCCCCAGGCGCACGCCCAGCTCGAGGAACACCTCGGCGTCGGCGCGTGCCTCGCCACGCGGGGCCACCGCCTGATGCCGGTAGCGCAGCTCGCCGCGGAAGTTGCAGCCGGGATAGGCGATCAGCGCCGGGCGCTCGAGGCTGGTGGCGGCCGGCAGCACGATGTCCGCCATGCGCGTGGCCGGGTTGTGGAAGAAGTCCGACACGGCGAAGAAATCCAGCGCCCCCAGCGCCTGTTCCATGCGCTTCGAGTTCGGCCACATCGCGGTGTTGATGCCCATCGCCAGTAGCGCGCGCACCGGCTGCGGCTGGCCGTCGAGGATCGCGTCCGGCAGCAGCATGCTTTGCGCCGCCGGCCAGTGGGCCGTCCACACCGGGAAGCTCTCGTCGCCGATGCGCGGCGGCAGGTTTTCCTTGCAGTGGTCGAACAGGTCGATCGGCTTCGGCGTGACCTTGTCGTTGAAGAAGCGGTTGCCACCCTCGCGGTCGATGTTGCCGGTGACCGCCGCCAGCAGGGTCACCGCGCGGTGATTCTGGAAGCCGTTGGAATGCTGCACGGTGGCGGTGGGCGAGAGCATGATCTGCGCCGGGGCGCGGCTCGCGTAGAGCTCGGCGGCGCGCCTCAGATCGTCCTCCTCGATGCCGCAGATCGCCGCCACCCGCTGCGGCGGGAATCCGGCCACGTATTCGCGAAAGGCCTCCACCCCGTTGCCCCATTCGTCGAGGAAGGCCTGATCCTGCCAGCCGTTCTCGAAGATCAGGTGGTGCATGCCCAGCGCCAGCGCCCCGTCGGTGCCCGGACGGATCTGCAGATGCACCTCGGCCTGCTCCGCCAGCGGGGTCACGCGCGGGTCGACCACCACCGTGGCGCAGCCGGGGCGCGCCGCGGCCAGCGCATGCTGATGGAACGGCGGGATGGACCCGCGCGGGTTGGTGGACCACACCAGCAGGCAGCGCGTCGCATCCGAGGCCACGGTGGAGGAGGTCTTGATCCTGGTGCCGAAGGTCACCTCCTCCGCCACCTTGGTGGCCGAGAAGCAGCAGCCGCTCTCGGTCAGGTAGTTGGGCGAGCCGAAGGCATGCGCCAGGCGCTGCAGCTGCGGCCGCGCCTCCTTGGTATAGCCGGCGAAGAACGCGGCCGCCGGGGCGCCGTGCTCCTCGCGGGTCGCGCGCAGGCGCTCGGCGATGGTGTCCAGTCCCTCGTCCCAGGAGATGCGCTCGAACTCGCCGCTGCCGCGCGGTCCGGTGCGCCGCAGCGGGTACAGCAGACGTTCGGGATGGTTGCGGCGATCGAGCTGGACGTAGCAGCGCGGACAGTCGGGGCCGTCGATCTTCACCGGCTCGCCGTTCGTGTCGAGGTGCACGTCGATCGCGCAGTTCGCATCGCACTCGTAGCAGGTACTTTTTACGCTCGCCATCGCGTGACTTTCCTTGGTCTGCCGGCAGTCCCGTTCGCTGGACCGCGATTATGCCGGTAGTCCCCAGCCCTCTCGAGCAACGCCTGAAATCATGGGACTTCCGGTCTGCCGAGCGGGCGGTTCAGCGTGCCGCCGAAGGCCGGCATGGTTCAGTTTCCCGGGAATAGCCCGGAACAACTTTAGGCGGTCTGGCCGCGGGCGGAGCGCAGCGCGCGGCAGATCCAGCCTTCGGGGCTGTCCTCGCCGGTCAATAGATAGCGCAGGGCATGCTCGTCGCGCAGAGTGTGGGAGATTGCCAGCGCGCTGGCGAAGCGGCCGCAGAACAGCATGTGGTCGCCGGGCTGCAGGGGTGTATCGTCGTCCGGTGCGGGGATCTCCGGTGTGCCGCCTTCGCGCCGCAGCAGCAGGACGATGCAGGCATGGCGCTGGCGTTCCGGGTGATCGGCGCGCAGCAACTGGCCCAGGGTGACTGGTTCGTGCTTCAAGTGTTGCAGGAGTGCCGGGGCCGATGCCTCGTCCAGTTGTTCGGTCCAGATGGCTGGTACACGGTCACCCACCACCGCCGTGATGGCGCTGACCCGTTCGTTGGCCCACTCGGTGGACTGCTCGCGACTCAGTTCCAGGAAACGCGGTAACAGCGGCGAGGTCAGGTGCGCCAGAATGGCCTCGGCAATGACCCGGTCGTGGCGCATCACCATTGGCAGGTCCGCAGCTCCGAACAGCAGCGAATTACGCTCGTGGTTCTGCCGCCCCACCATGAAGAGGTCCGGGTTTAGTTCGCGCGCGGTCATCACGATGGACAGGTTGTAGTCGTCGCGCTCGGTGCCGGCCACGATGCCCGAGGCGCTCTCGATGCCGGCCTGTTGCAGGGTGTCCGCCTCGGTGCCACGCCCCTTGATGCAGTCCGGCGGGCAGTCCGCACCCTCGGGATCGGTGTCGATCAGAGTCACCTCCACGCCTTCCTGCGTGAGCCCGGCATGGACGGCCTTGCCGAAGCGGCCGAAGCCGCACAGGATCCAGCGACCGCAGGGCGGATCGATCGGCATCGGCAGCGGGCTCCCGGGGATGCTGCCCAGCCACTCGTGAAGCAGGTGGTGCGCGGGGGAGTGCAGCGCCAGGGTCAGCCGTTGGCCGAAGATGTCGAAGGGGTTGATGATCTGGTCGGTCCCGAACGAGGCCATGTTCTTCTCCGTGTCATGGCTCTCGGCACGGCAGATCACGGGCCGGTCCGGGTTCAGGAGTTTGGCGGCAATCGCGATACGCAGGTTCACCGAATCGTCGCTGGTGAGTGCCACCACTCCCTGGCAGTGGGGGTTGAGCAGCCCGGCTTCCAGCAGACGGTTGGCCACACTGGCATCCGCGCACAGGCCGGGGATCTGCAGCGGATAATCCTCCAGTACCAGCTCGTTGATACGGTCCGGATTCTGGTCGATGACCACCGTGAAGCCATTGCGCCCGAGCAGCGAACGCACCACCAGAGCGCCGGTGTCGCCATACCCGCAGATGATATGAAACGGTCGCTGCAGCTTGCGGATGGTGCGGTCGAACGCATGCTGACTGACCGCCAGACGGAAGGCCGGGTCCTGAATCAGCGCGAGGATCTTGCCGATCGCGTAGAGCCAGGCCACCACCGACAGGTAGACGGCGAACACCGTCCACATCCGCTGCGCCTCGGAAAAGGCGTGGGGGATCTCGCCGAAGCCGATGGTCGTGGCCATGTAGGTGACGAAGTAGAACGCATGAAAGAAATCCATGCGCCAGGGCTCGCCCTGGTCGTCTACGCCGGGTATCAGCACCAGGCCGAGAACCGATATCGCATAGGCCGCCGTCAGCGCGAGCAGGGGCGCCCGCATGCGTCGGAGGAACAGGAACAGCACCTTGTTGATCGTGGGGGCCACGGCTTCGTTTCTAGCGGCGCAGGGCCACCGTATCCGCGATGAGCAGCAGCACCGAGATCAGGTTCGCCACCATGGCCCCGCCCGCCAGTGAAACGATGCTGGCCATGAACATCGCATCCATGCCTCCGGCATGCACGTGACTGGCGTAGCCCCAAACTACCGCGGCCGCGAACAGCTGCAGCACCGCCACCAGCGAACTGGCCAGCAGCAGTGCACCGGTTTGCGTCCGGTCGCCCAGTTTCAGGGCGGTGGCCACGACGTTCACCACGATGGCCGCGAACAACTCGTATACGTTGTGATGCGCCGGATTGTCGATCTCGCCGAGAAAGAACCCGAAGTTCAGGGTGAACGCCAGGATGATGAAAAAGCCGAAGATCACCTTCTCCAGGTTCATGCCAAGCTCCTTTTCGTTCGAGGGCGCGGCGCCCGACCGGTCGCTGGGGACCTGTCATTGGCAAGTCGCAGCCTGCAGCATGGCCCAACAAAACCCGGATGGCGAGGGTGGGACGTGAATCGTCGGCGGTTGCAATCGCCAGGGCCGCGTGGCCGTGATTACTGGAGCATGCGGGCCTTGTGTACGATGCAGGCATGCCCAAGGGTCGATACCACGGGGAGACGATGAAAGGGTATTCGCAAGGAGCGCAGGGGCTGGAAGAGTTGATCGTGCAGCTGGAGGCATTCGTCGAGGAGCGCGGTCGGGTGCAGTTCAATTCGCCGAAGAACCTGTCGATGGCACTGGTGGGTGAAGTCGGCGAACTGATTGAACCCTTCCAGTGGCTTACCCAGGAGCAGTCGCGGCACCTGTCCGCCGAGACCCATGAGGCCGTGCGCCAGGAGATCGCCGATGTGCAGATCTACCTCCTGCTGCTGGCCCGCAAGCTCGATATCGACCTGCTGCAGGCGGCCTGCGACAGGCTGCAAAGCAGTTCCCGCCTATACCCCGATTGGTAGTGCTAATCCCTCCAGCCGGGGTGACGATCTGTCCCGGATCGCGGCTGGCTTTGGCGGGAGCTTCGCCTGCAAGCAGGCTCCTGCAAAAGGGGGCCTGCCTTATTGTCTTTCACGGGATGGGGCCACGGCGTTTCGCGGGTGTGGGTGGCGGTATCCTCGGGGTGGGTACAGGCATCCGGGCAGGAGGTGATCGCGATGGGCTGGAACCAGTGGTGGCCGTTCGGGCGAGAGCCGGAGATCTGTCCCGAGGATCTGGCGCGGGCGCTGGAGAAGGCCGAGGTCCAGGTGCTGGATGTGCGCACCGCGGTCGAACATCGCCGCAGCCGCATCCCCGGTGCGCGGCATCTTCCCATCACGCGCTTCTCCGACGAGGCGCTGTCCGGACTGGCGCTGGATCGTGATCGCCCTGTGGTGGCGATCTGTCTCAGTGCACACCGCAGCATCCCCGCCGTACGCCGGCTGCGCGCCCACGGCTACGAGGCCCTTCAGCTTCGTGGCGGGATGCTGGCCTGGTGGCGGGCGGGCCTGCCGTGCGCGCGCGGCAGCAGTGGTGCCAGCGGCTGAAGGCGCGAGGATGCCCCCGTACGGGTCCGGGTTGGCGGTGCGGCGCAAGCAGCTGGGGGCTCGGCCGCTGCATGCGGGCCTGGCAGGAGGACTGGCATCCGACAATCGGGGTGCCCTGGCGGCGGCGCCTTTCCGGTTACCCGTTGCCTGTCACGTCCAATCGTCGCCGAACGCGGGTGACGGTTCCCGACTCACTCGGTGTCGTGATTCTGCTTGCCGCCGGGGGTGACGGCACGCCCCGGCGCGCCCACGGCCTTGCCGGTTGCCTGCACGGTGCCGGTGGTGGCGCTGACGGCGGCGTTTATGGTGGCACCCGCCACCGTCACCGCGGTGCAACCGGTCGCCAGTGGCAGGATCAGTGCGAGCAGCAGGAGGGGGCGAGTACGAGCAAGCATCGGGAGGGGACCTTCTTGGTATACGGGCACGAAGGTGCGCGTCACGCAGCCGCCAGGCCAGGGCGCGGAATTCCGGGGCTGCCCCCCATATCGGGGCGAACCCGGCGGGACCCCGGCCCCGTCCGTCGTGGCCGAGCGAAGAAAGAACCCCGTGCGGTCGTGATGGTCAGAAGCTCACGCCCCTGTGGAGATCCGCCATGTCCCGTTTTGCGCGCCTGTTTGCTTCCCTGTTGCTGGTGTTGCCGGTGGCCGTCGCGAGCGCCGCCGAACCGGACCGGGAGGCCCTGTTCCAGCACGAGCTGGGGCGGCTGCATTCCTCGGAGGTCGTGAACCTGCAGGAGCGTTTCCAGGGGCAGCCGCTGCTGATCATCAACACGGCCAGCCATTGCGGTTACACCGACCAGTTCGGCGGTCTGGAACAGTTGCACCGGGACTACCGGGACCGGGGGCTGAAGGTGGTCGGATTCCCTTCCCATGACTTCAATCAGGAGGCCGACGACGAGGCCGAGACCGCCCGGGTGTGCTTCGAGAACTTTGGCGTCACCTTCGACATGTTCAGGCCGATTGGCGTGCGCGGCGCGGATGCCCATCCGATCTTCCGCGAGCTGGCGCGCCAGGCCGACGCCCCGCGCTGGAACTTCTACAAGTACGTGGTGGACCGGGAGGGTCGGGTGGTCGCGCATTTCCCCAGCCAGGCGGGCCCCGGCTCCGCCGATCTACGCCGCGCGATCGAGAGCATCCTGTAACCGCACGCGCTGTGCACTCGCCCGTGGAGCGATAGTGACGGGCTATCCCGATCATGGTGAATCTCAACTGGCACCAATGACTCGGGCGGCCTACCATCAGGGATACACAAACAGCACGCCGTTCTCCGGCTGCAGCCGGGAAGAGACGGAGAAGGCGTGCGGTCCCTCACGGAAGCCGGCCATCACGAAAGGATAGTGGCTTCCCGAACACGAACACGCTCTACGCAGCGAACAAGGAGAAGGATATGGGTGAGCATCAGAACATGGGCAAATGCCCGGTCATGCACGGCGGCGAGACGGCCGCTGGTCACTCGGTGATGGACTGGTGGCCGGAATCGCTGAATCTGGACATCCTGCATCAGCATGACCGCAAGACGAACCCGATGGGCGAGGACTTCGACTACCGGGAAGAGGTGAAGAAGCTCGACTTCGAGGCCCTGAAAAAGGACATGCACGCGCTGCTGACCGAGAGCCAGGCGTGGTGGCCGGCCGACTGGGGACACTACGGCGGGCTGATGATCCGCATGTCCTGGCACGCGGCGGGTACCTACCGGATCGCCGATGGCCGGGGTGGCGGCGGCACCGGCAACCAGCGCTTCGCGCCGATCAACAGCTGGCCGGACAACGCCAGCCTGGACAAGGCGCGCCGCCTGCTGTGGCCGCTCAAGAAGAAGTACGGCAACAAGATCAGCTGGGCCGACCTGATCATCCTGGCCGGTAATGTGGCCTACGAGAACATGGGCCTGAAGACCTTCGGCTTTTCCTTCGGCCGCGAGGATATCTGGCACCCCGAGAAGGACACCTACTGGGGCGCGGAGAAGGAGTGGCTGGCGCCTTCCGACGAGCGCTACGGCGACGTCGAAAAGCCCGACACCATGGAGAACCCGCTGGCGGCCGTCCAGATGGGTCTGATCTATGTGAACCCGGAAGGCGTCAACGGCAAGCCCGATCCGCTCAAGACCGGCGAACAGGTACGCGAGACCTTCGCCCGCATGGCGATGAACGACGAGGAGACCGCGGCGCTGACCGCCGGCGGTCACACCGTGGGCAAGTGCCACGGCAACGGCGATGCCGGCGCGCTGGGGCCGGAACCCGAAGGCGCCGATGTCGAGGAGCAGGGCTTCGGCTGGAAGAACCCCAATATGCAGGGCAAGGCCACCAACGCCATCACCTCCGGTATCGAAGGCGCCTGGACCAAGAACCCGACCCAGTTCGACATGGGCTATTTCGAGGCCCTGCTCGACCACGAGTGGGAGCTCAAGAAGAGCCCCGCCGGCGCCTGGCAGTGGGAACCGGTGGACATGAAGGACGAGGACAAGCCGGTCGACGCCACGGACCCCTCCATCCGCCATAACCCGATCATGACTGACGCGGACATGGCGATGAAGATGGACCCTGTCTACCGCAAGTATATGGACGCCTTCCGCAAGGACGCCGAGTACTTCAAGGACTGCTTCGCCCGCGCCTGGTTCAAGCTGATCCACCGCGATATGGGCCCGAAGACCCGTTACATCGGGCCGGACGCCCCGCAGGAGGATCTGATCTGGCAGGATCCGGTGCCGGCCGGCAACACGGACTATTCCGTGGAGGCCACCAAGCAGAAGATTGCCGAGAGCGGTCTCGGCATTGCCGAGATGGTCGCGACCGCCTGGGACAGCGCCCGTACCTTCCGTGGCTCCGACATGCGCGGTGGCGCCAACGGCGCCCGCATCCGCCTGGCGCCGCAGAAGGACTGGGAAGGCAACGAGCCCGAGCGCCTGGCCCGCGTGCTCAAGGTCTACGAGCAGCTCTCCGCCGAGACCGGCGCCAGCGTGGCCGACCTGATCGTGCTGGGCGGCAGCGTGGGCATCGAGCAGGCGGCCCGGGCGGCCGGTCACGATGTCCTGGTGCCGTTCATCCCGGGCCGGGGTGACGCCAGCGCCGAGATGACCGACGCCGACTCCTTCGAACCGCTGGAGCCGCTGGCCGATGGCTTCCGCAACTGGCTGAAGAAGGACTACGTGGTCAAGCCGGAAGAGATGCTGCTCGACCGCGCCCAGCTGATGGGCCTGACCGCGCCGGAGATGACCGTGCTGATTGGCGGTATGCGCGTGCTGGGTACCAACCATGGTGGTAGCAAGCATGGCGTGTTCACCGACCGTGAGGGCCAGTTGACGAACGACTTCTTCGTCAACCTGACCGACATGGCCTACGCCTGGCAGCCCGCGGGCAACGGCGTGTACGAGGTGCGCGATCGCCAGGGCGATCAGGTGAAGTGGACCGCCAGCCGCATCGACCTGGTGTTCGGCTCCAACTCCATCCTGCGCAGCTACGCCGAGGTCTACGCCCAGGACGACAACCAGGAGAAGTTCGTGAAGGACTTCATCACGGCCTGGACCAAGGTGATGAACGCCGACCGCTTCGACCTGGAGTAGTTCCAGCAGTAAGCACGGCCCGAGCCGGGCGGTTCGCCCGGTTCAGATCCATAGGCGCCCGGGGTTTTCCCCGGGCGCTTTTTTTGTTGCGCAGGGTGGAACCTCTCGGCGTAGGCCCTGACGCCCGCCGGATCCGGCGCCCGGGCTGTCCCGGGAGATCGCCACGTCGCTGCGCTCCTCGCGATCACGGTGCTTCACTGGCCGTCATCGCGAGCTCCCGCGGGGGCTGCGGCCATCCGCAGGTCGTCCCGGGCTCCGGCCGGCATGATCGAGGGTTTGCTGCGGAAGGCGGCCTGCAGAAGAAACTCCGGTCAGCGGCCCACTCTGGCGGACGCGTGATCTCGTGCTCCAGAACGGCGGTGTAGCGTCCTGACCGGGTCGTTCCAGCCCATGTGTCGTTTTGCGTCATTGCGGGTGGATGGCGTGTCCGCGCCTGCGCGAGAAGTGGATCACGGCGTTTGGCAGAAACGAGACCTTCGTTGCCGGATGTCGTTCTGGCATTCCGCTTGCTGTTCCTTCAGTGCAGTCAATTGAACGCCAGTACGGCCCTGATCGATTGACTGCGATTCGATTCAATCCTGAAGGAGAAACGCATGATGTCGACTTTCCAGAAAACTGCGATCGCGATGGTCCTGGGTTCCATGTTTGCGCTGGGCGGCCTCGGTGCCGCGCAGGCCCAGACGGGTGGAGATGCCGGCGCGGGCGCCGATACCGGAGCCCCTGAAGCCGGTGCTGGCGCTGAAGGCGGTGCGGGTGCGCCCGAAGGTGGCGCGGGCGCCGGCGGCGGTGCGCCGCAAGGCGGAGCCGGCGCGGGTGGTGGCGGCAGCATGGGCGGAGGTGCCGAGGCGGGCGCCGGCCCCATGGATGATGACGACGACGAAGACGAAGATGACGACGAAGGGGCCCCTGACTGGTAAGCCCCACTCCCTCGCCAAGCCGGGCACCCCGCCCGGCTGGCTTCTTTCACGTTCGAACACCCGGCTTGAAACCCGTTCTGGTCGGAGTCCGCAAGCGATCGGGTCTGGCTCACCGCAGGGCCCGCATTCCGAAGGTCTGTGCCCACCCCGGCTTTGCTGAAATCAAGAGAACCGTGGAGGCTCCTGCCAGGGAGATGCTTTCCGCGATCTGAAATGGATCGTTGGCCCGGCCTGTGGATTACAGGTCCGAGTATTTGCGGGCGTTGCCGCGGGCCTTGTGCACCGGGTATTTGCGGATGTTGATCTCCAGCTTGTCGCGGGCCGCTTGCAGCAGGTCGATATCGAGCTTGCGGGCCAGCAGCAGGAGGTAGATCTGGACGTCCGCGATCTCCTGGCGTACCGCCTCGTGGGTCTCGGGGGACAGGTGTCGCGACTGTTCCTGGGTCAGCCACTGGAAGTGTTCGATCAGTTCGCCGACCTCGCCCGCCAGCGCCATCGACAGATTCTTGGGCGAGTGGAACTGGGCCCAGTCACGTTCCGCGACGAAGGCCTCCACCCGGGCGGTCAGTTCGTCCAGTTCCGGTGTGCCGCTCGATGGGACGTCCATGGATCCTCCGTTCGGTCGGTGCCGCTGCGTTGCCGGCATCGTAACGGAGTCGGCGGCTGGACGTAATCGCGGCTGCGCGGTGCTCGGGGCGACGCGTGGAGGCTGTGGATCGAGGGTGGCGCGGACATGCTTGCCGGGGCAGGCACGGGCGAGGGCTTCGTCTGCCAGCAGACCCCTGCGGGGCTTCCGGCGGAACGAACAAAGATCCCGTCCTGTCCTTCCGACCTTCGTGTCTTCCTGTGAATCGCTTTTGGCAGTTCGCGCGTCGGGGTTTCGGTCTGGAGATCGCCACGGCCGCTTTGCGGCCTCGCGTTGACGGGAAGGGGGGAGCGGCGCCGCGATGTTGGGGGCGGGGACGTTATAGCCAGCCGCGGCGTCGGAAGAGGTAGAGCATGCCGAGGACGACGGCGAGCATAAAGCCGAGCAGTACGGGGTAGCCGTAGTAGGTGTAGAGCTCGGGCATGGACCAGGGGCTGTCCGGGTGGTCGAAGTTCATGCCGTAGATGCCGACCAGGAAGGTCAGCGGGATGAAGATGGTGGCGATGATGGTGAGTACGCGCATCACGTCGTTGGAGCGCTGGTTGATCGCGGACATATAGGCCTCGATCAGGGTGGCGGCCATCTCGCGGTAGGACTCCAGTAGATCCATGATCTGGATGGTGTGGTCGTGGGCATCGCGCAGGTACGGGAAGAGCTCCGGGGTGAAAGGCTCCATGTCGTCGCGCATCAGACGGGCGATTACGTCGCGCGTAGGCCAGAGCTGGCGGCGCAGCACGAGGAGTTCGCGGCGCAGGATATGGATCTCGTTGAGGGTTTGGCGGTCGGGTTGTTCGAGGACGGTTTCCTCCAGCGTTTCCAGGCGTTCGCTGATGTGCTCCAGTACCGGGAAGGCCTGGTCGATGACGGTGTCCATCAGGGCATAGGCGAGGTAGGCGGCCCCCAGGCGATTGAAGTTGCGGTTGGCGCCGCGCATGCGTTCGCGGACCGGGCCGAAGGGGTCATGCTCGCCGCTGTGAATACTGATGACCAGGTGGGTATTCACCACGAACACATTGACCTGGTCGAGTTCGATGTTGCCGTTGTGATGGCGCGGCTGGCGCAGGATGGCGACCAACTGCTCCTCGAAGAAGTCCACCTTGGGGCGCTGTCCCTGGTGGCGCACATCTTCCAGCGCCAGCGGGTGCAGGTCGAAGGCCTCGCCCAGATCGTGCAGCTGACGCGGACTGGGCGCGCCCTGCAGGTGCAGCCAGACCAGGCCACCCTCGTGCGGTTGTGCGCCCTCGCGCAGGGTGCGCTGCGGGTCGAGTTCGACGAGCTGTTCGCGGTGGTAGTGCCAGGCGGAGACGACCGCGTCGCCCGTGTGCGGGTGTTCGGTGGCGTGGACCCCGTGGCCGGGGGCGGCGCCGGGCTTGAGGTAGGTCTTTTCGAACAGGCGGGTCATCGCGGATTCCGGGCGGATTGTTGTCCCCAGTATAGGGGGCTGGAATGGGGTGCGCGCGGGGGGCGAGTCTGGCAGTCTGGTCGGCGACTGAACGGCCCGGAGCGGGCCGGGTCCCACGGGGGAGAAGCGCAAGTGTGTACCTTAATCAGTGTTTCCCTGGCGGCGTTTCCAAGGAGTGCGGTATGGAATTGAAGACCATGTTGGTGCCAGTGGATGGTTCTGCCAATGCGTGGCGCGCGGTGGAGGTGGCCGCGGACCTGGCGGCCAAGTATCACGCCCGAGTGGTGCTGGTCAGCGTGCTGCTGCAGGGCGAGGTGCCGCCGCATATCCGAAAACTCTCCGATCTTCCGGACCCGGATGATCCGCCCCTGGCGATGGGCGGCGCGGCGGTCGGCTCCGCGGTGCCGCCAAAGGTGCTGCGGGATATCGCCAGGAAGCTGGTGGAGCAGGCGCACGAATACTTCACCGAACTGGGCGTGACCGACATCGAGCACCATATCGAGGATGGCTCTCCGGCGAAGGTGATCCTGCAGCAGGCCGAGTACCACGACGTGGACATGGTGGTGATGGGTTCGCGCGGGCTGGGTGGCCTGCAGGGGCTGCTGTCCGGCAGCGTGTCGCACAAGGTGCAGCAGCTTGCCCGCTGCATCGTGGTGACGGTGAACTGAGCCCGGCTTTGTTGCGATGTCGCGGTTATCGGTCGATCTGCACGAGTGCTTTCGCAATGGCCGCCGGATCGACGCCGAGCTCAACGGTGCGATCGAGCAGGCCTGCGATAAGCGCATCAAGACGGTAGAGATTATCCACGGCAAGGGCAGCGGGCAGTTGAAGAAGCGCGTGCTGCGTTTCCTGCAGCAGCCGGAGATCAAGGCCCGCTACCACCGTGTGGAGAAGGACTCGAAGAACCACGGCCGGCTGTTCGTGCATTTCAAGCACTGAGCAGGCCGTTCCCTCTTTTCCGCTGTAGGAGGCCAGCCCTCTGGCCGATGGGTTGTGCCGGCGCTGGATCGGCCAGAGGGCTGGCCTCCTACAGGGGGTAGGGGCTTACGGCTTTTTGTCGCCCAGCTTGCGCTCGGCGAGTGCGTAGCCGAGGTCGATCATCTCGGCGGCGCGGTGGAAGTCGAACACGCCGCAGGCGTTGACCGGGACCTCGATCAGGTGCTCCGGGTTGTAGGCGGCGATACGAAAGCGCGCGATGGTGCCCTGCATGGCCTCGATGGAGTGGGAGACGATGTCGATCAGCCCCAGTGCGCGGGCCTCCTGTTCGCGGCTCAGACTGGGGTCGGTCTCGCCCAGGCCCAGCTTGTCCTGCCAGTCCTGCAGCCAGGTGCCGACCCGGTCGGGCAGGGCCTCGGCCAGGCGGTGATTCAGCAGGCCCCGGCTATCTGGTGCGCCCACGTGCGAGTCGGAAGTCCCGGTGCGTTCGGGGCGGATCAGTTCTTCGCCGACGCGGCCATTCAGGCTGACCGCCAGGGTGATGTCGGTGTCGTCGTTCAGGGTCGGGGCGATCGGGACCGGGTTCAGCAGGCCACCATCCACCAGCAGCCGCCCCTTGTGGCGCACCGGGGTGAACACGGTGGGGATGGCAATGGACGCCCGGATGGCGTCGAACAGGGAACCGGTATTCAGCCAGACCTCGCGTTCGCGCTCGATGTCGGTGGCCACGGCGGTAAACGAGATCGGCAGCTGTTCGATGTCGGTGTCGCCGAGCATGTCGCGCAGCTTTTCGATCAGGCGCTCGCCGCGAATCAGCCCGGCGCCGCGAAAGGAGAAATCCAGCAGCCGCCAGACATCCTGGCGGCGCAAGGTCTTCATCCAGTCCTCGTAGGCGTCCAGCTGGCCGGCCGCGTAGATGCCGCCGACGACCGCGCCCATGGAAGCGCCCGCGATGGAGCGGATCTGGTAGTCCGAGTGTTCCTCCAGCCAGCGGATCACGCCGATCTGCGCCAAGCCGCGGGCGCCGCCGCTGCCAAGGACCAGGGAGATGGACTGGGGCTTTCGCGTCATGGTGGCCGCCCTGCCTGTCTGGGGTGTTGGGGGGAACGCGCCGATCGCTTCGCGGAGCTGCTGTTACCGGTTTTCCTTGAGGATATGTTGGGGGTGTGACGGGATTTTTCCAGCGTAGAGGCCTGGTTCCAACGAATGGGTCTCACGGCAGGGGGTTCGCCTGCAAGCAGGCTCCTATAGGGGGTGGTGTGCGGCGATGGGGGCTATTCGGGGGCGCGGTTCGGGTCCAGGAGGTGATCGTGCAGGGCCTGGGCGGCTTCGCCGGCAGGTTCTTCCACCCGCAGCTGCCAGACGTGGGCCGGGTGATCCGGTGACCATTCGCTGAAGACTACCAGCCCGGTGTACGGGCCGCGCCCGCGGATGGTGCCCAGCGTCAGGCGGCCTTCGGTATCGCCGAACAGGTGCACCTCGAACTCGGGGGCGGGCGGCGGCAGCCTCCAGTGTCCATCGCGGCCGGTCTCGCGGAAGGCTTCGTCGGAGGGTTCGGCATCGTCGCCGAAGTGGCGGCGCAGCAGCGGTACCGACAGCCGGTGCGGGAGGCCCAGTACGGTCTCGATGCCGCTGCGGCCGTGGTCCACCGCCTGGGCGGCGGACTCCAGCGGGTCGCGTGGGGCCAGCCATTTCTGCAGAAGTTTGCGCATGCCGGGATGATCCGCATGCCGGCGCCGGTCTGCAAGCGGAGATGGTCGCGTGACGGCTTGGAGGGGTGCGGCTGTAGGCGTTACCGTGCGGGCAGGTTACTCAAAAGGAGCCAGTCATGGGTTTTGCACTGTCCGAGATGCAGCTGTCGAGTTCCGCGTTCGGCCCCGGCCAGCCGATCCCCAAACGCCATAGCGGGGAGGGCGAGGACACCTCGCCGGCGCTGCAGTGGCACGGCGTGCCGCAGGGTACCCAGTCGCTGGCGGTGATCTGCCACGACCCGGATGCGCCGCTGATCCAGCCGGGCACTTATGGCTTTGTGCACTGGGTGCTGTATAACCTGCCGCCGGATCTGGATGGCCTGTCCGAGGCAACCGATCTGGGCGCGACGGGCCAGACGGATTTTGGTCGCACCGGCTATGGCGGGCCGATGCCGCCCGAGGGCCACGGCAAGCATCACTACTTCTTCTGGCTGCTGGCGTTGGATGCCGACCTGCAGCTACCGCCGGGGTTGACCCTGTGGCAGTTCCTGGAACACGCCGAGCCCCACGTGATCGGCATGAATCGCCTGGTGGGTACCTATCAGCGGGGCTGAGGCCTTGTAGGAATGTCTTGTGGGAGCCGGCTCGCCGGCGAAGCCCCTGCCAGAGTCGGACGCGGGCAGGGGCATTCGCGTGCAAGCACGCTCCCACAGGGGCCCTATCCTGCTTGTGACGGTTCGGTCTTGACCGGGTGGGGCGGCGGGCGCACGATATGTACCACTTTATGTACGTTTCGGGTAACTGGCGATGACGACGCTGACCGCTACCGAGGCCCGCAAGGGTCTGTTTGACCTGATCAAGGGCGTGAACGAACAGCACGCGATCTACCACATCCGGCATCGCAACGGCGATGCGGTGCTGATGTCGGAAGACGAGTACGCCAGCCTGATCGAGACCCTGGAACTGCTCTCGGAACCCGGCTTTCGGCAGGAATTCGAGCAGGGCCGCCGCGAGGCGGATGAGGGCGATACGCTGGGATTCGAGGAGGTGTTCGGGGAGAAGCAGTGACCTGGACTATTCGGTTCACCCGTCAAGCCGAGAAGGACTTGCGGCGTCTGACGCCGAAGCTGCGTGACAAGGTGAAGCAGATCCTGCGCAACCGGGTGGCGGTCGACCCGTACTGTGGCAAGGCGCTGGTTGGTGATCTGCGCGGATACTACTCCCTGAGGATCAGCTACAAGGACAGTCTGCTGTACACGATTCGGGACGAGCAGTTATTGGTGATCGTGATCCGGGCGCGTACGCATTACGGCGAATAGCCTTGTAGGAATTTCTTGTGGGAGCCGGCTCGGCGGCGAAGCCCTGCCAGAGTCGGGCGCGGGCAAGGGCATTCGCGTGCAAGCACGCTCCCACGGGGGCAGGGGAGCTGAAGTCGTCCACAAAAAAGCCCGGGCCGAGCGAACTCGGACCGGGCCTTTTGCGTTCCCGGGCGGGTGCCCGGGGCGGCGTGAGGTCGCTTAGTAGCGGTAGCCGAAGGCCTTTTCGAACTTGTCGGCGAACTCGTCGGCGGTGAAGTGGTGGTTCTGGGTGCCGGAGTGGGCGATCTTGATCGAGCCGATCAGCGAGGCGATGCGGCCGGTGGTCTCCCAGTCGTAGCCCTTTTCCAGGCCGAACAGGATGCCGGCGCGGTAGGAGTCGCCACAGCCGGTCGGGTCCTTGATTGCGGCCGGCTCGACCGACGGGATGGTGATCTTCTTGCCGCCGGTGTAGATGTCGGAGCCGTCGCCGCCACGGGTGACGATCATCGCGTCCACCATCTCCGCCAGCTGCTCCATGCTCATGCCGGTGCGATCGGCGGTCAGCTGCGCCTCGTAGTCATTGAACGCGGCATAGGTGGCGTTCTCCATGAAGCGCTTCAGGTCGTCGCCGTCGAACATCGGCAGACCCTGGCCCGGGTCAAACATGAACGGGATGCCGGCGTCGGCGAACTGCTGGGCGTGCTCGATCATGCCGTCACGGCCGTCCGGGGAGACGATACCGACCTTGATGCCGTCGGCGTCGGTGACCTTCTGCTGGTGCGAGAAGCCCATCGCGCCCGGGTGGAAGGCGGTGATCTGGTTGTCGTCCTGGTCGGTGGTGATGAAGGCCTGACCGGTGTAGGTGTCCCGCAGCTCCTTCACGAACTTGCGCGAGATACCGTGCTTGTCCATCCAGTCGGCGTAGGGGGCGAAGTCGCCACCCACGGTGGCCATCACGGTCGGGTCCGCGCCCAGCAGCTTCATGTTATAGGCGATGTTGCCGGCGCAGCCGCCGAACTCGCGACGCATGTCCGGGACCAGGAAGGACACGTTCAGCATGTGCACCTTGTCCGGGAGGATGTGGTTCTTGAAGCGGTCGGGGAACACCATGATGGTGTCGTAGGCCATGGACCCACAGATCAGAGCGGACATGTTGACTCCTTGCGTTGTTGAAACGGGTTGGCGTGGCGTCCGAAAAAGACGGCACAGCGGCCTGGCGGCGCGCGATTTCGGGGTTCGCTGCGCGCCCGCAACAGGCCGGACGGTGCGCATAGGGTAAATATTTGGGCGCAAAACAACAAATCGGGGGGGATGGAAGCAGGGGTCGCGCTGGCTTTGTGCTCGATTTCAGCGATTGCCACGTCGCCTTCGGTTCCTCGCAATGACGTTGCTTTTGCCCCCGTCATTGCGAGGAGCGCAGCGACGAAGCAATCTCCAAAAGCTGGCAGGGCGTCCACGATTCGCCTTCGGGGGCAGCGTCAGGAGATTCCTCGCTTTGTTCTCCCTGCGGGCCGACCTGCGGCCGTTCAACGCGCTGCGCGCTTTTGTGCCACGGCCCCTGAAGGGGGCCTCGCAATGACGGGACGGTAAACAACGTCATCGCGAGGAGCCGAAGGCGACGTGGCGATCTCCGGACGTAACCCCGACGTTGGCCCGGCCGGGGCGGCGGCACAGCTTCTGGCGACGTGATGCGGGGGCTTTGTGGCAGCATGGAGCTATTCCCGCGACTGAGGGCAAGGCCGATGAATCCGCGCGTATTGATCCCGATCCTGATCATCCTGCTGTTGCTGCTGAGTCTGTGGTCCATGAGCCTGGACGGGGACGGCGGCATCCTGCCCGGTGCGCCGGATACCGGGGCGGCACCGTCCGGCGAGCGGCCGGTCCTGCTGGCGGGCCCGCTCACTCCGATGGCATGAGCCCAGCCGTGGCTCGAGCCCCGGACGCCGGTGCGGCCACGCGGGAGGTGATCTTTCGCGCGGCGGGGGTGACCAAGGTCTACCGCATGGGCGAGGTGACCATTCACGCCCTGCGCGGGGTGGACCTGGAGCTGTATACCGGCGAGCTGGTGGTGATGCTGGGGGCCTCGGGCTCCGGCAAGTCGACGCTGCTGAACATCATGGGCGGGCTGGATACCGCGACCGAGGGCGAGGTGCGCTACCGCGACCAGGATCTGGCGCAGGCCTCCGAGCGCACGCTGACGGCCTTTCGCCGTGACCATGTCGGCTTCGTGTTCCAGTTCTACAACCTGATCGCCAGCCTGACCGCGCGCGAGAACGTGGCGATCGTCACCGAGATCTCGCGCGACCCCATGCCGCCGGAGGAGGCGTTGGCGCTGGTCGGGCTGGAGGACCGCATGGACCACTTCCCCTCGCAGCTCTCCGGCGGCGAGCAGCAGCGGGTGGCCATTGCCCGCGCGATCGCCAAGCAGCCGGCCGTGCTGCTGTGCGACGAGCCGACCGGTGCGCTGGACTCGAAGACCGGCATCCGCGTGCTGGAGGCCTTGCAGCACATCAACGAGCGCTTGGACACGACGGTGGCGATCATCACCCACAACGCGGTGATCGGCGAGATGGCGGACCGGGTGATCCACCTGAGCGATGGGCGCGTGAGCGAGATCCACGAAAATGCCACGCGCCAGTCCCCGGCCGAGCTCCACTGGTAGCGACCGCGGCCGACCATGCGCGCCCTGAACCGCAAGATCCTGCGTGATCTCGGTCACCTGAAGGGACAGGCGGCGGCGATCGCGCTGGTGATCGCCAGCGGCGTGATGACGCTGGTGATCGCCGTGACCAGCCTCGATGCTCTCACGATCACCAAGGACCGCTTCTACTCGGAATACCAGTTCGCCGACGTGTTCGCGGAGATCAAGCGCGCGCCGGAGAGCGCGGTGGAACGCTTTCGGGATACGCCGGGGATCAACCAGATCGAGACCCGGGTGCGGGCCCCGGTGCGCCTGGAGGTCGCCGATTTTGACGATCCCATCCGGGGCACCGTGCTCTCCATACCCGACGGAGGCGAGCCACTGCTGAACCGGCTCTACCTGCGCGAGGGGCGGCTGCCGGAGGCCGGTCGCGAGCGCGAGGCGGTCGTCAGCGAGGCCTTCGCGGAGGCCCACGAGCTGCGGGCCGGCGACTCCCTGCGCGCGATTATCGACGGGCGCCTGACCGATCTGCAGATCAGCGGCATCGCGCTGTCGCCGGAGTTTGTCTATCAGATCAGCCCCACCGACCTGCTGCCGGACTACGAGCGCTACGGCATCCTGTGGATGAACCGCCGCGCGCTGGCCGCCGCCTACGGGATGGAGGGGGCGTTCAACTCGGTGGCCGTGAGCCTGGAGGCAGGCGCGGATCCGGCCCCCGTGATCGAGGCAATGGACCGGGAACTGGCGCGCTACGGCGGCATGGGGGCCTATGGCCGCGACGACCAGTTCTCGCATCGCTTTCTGTCCGAGGAGCTGACCCAGCTGCGGGCGCAGGCGGCGATCCTGCCGACCATCTTCCTGGCTGTCGCGGCCTTCCTGCTGAATGTTGTCGTCGGCCGCATCATCCGCTCCCAGCGCGAGCCGATCGCCGTGCTCAAGGCCTTCGGCTATGGCAATGGCGTCATCGCCGGGCACTATGCCCTGCTGACCGGCGGCATCGTGCTGGTGGGCTGCGCGCTGGGGCTCGCGTTCGGGGCCTGGGCGGCACAGGGACTGGCCGGCATCTACGCGGAGTACTTCCGCTTCCCGGAGATGAGCTTTCGCCTGCAGGGCTGGGTGATGGTGCTGGCCGTGGGCGTGGCCATGGGCGCGGCCATGCTCGGCACCTTCCGCGCGGTCTGGCAGGCGGTGCGCATGCAACCGGCCGAGGCCATGCGCCCGCCGGCCCCGGAGCGTTTTCACCGCGGCTGGCTGGAGCGCTCGGCGGCCTGGGGCGCGTTCGACCAGCCGACCCGGATCATCCTGCGCAACCTCGCGCGCCACCGGCTCAAGTCCGTGCTGTCGGTGATCGGCATCGGCCTGTCCGGCGGTCTGCTGCTGATGGGCGCCTACCAGCTGAACGCGGTGACCCAGATGCTGGACACCCAGTACGGCCAGGTGCTGCAGATGGATATCGACCTGCAGTTCACCGACCCGGTGCCGGCGCGCGCGGCCGGCGAGCTGCGTCACGAGCCGGGCGTACTGGCGGTGGAGACCTTCCGCGCGGTACCGGTGCGGCTGATCGGAGTGAACCGCGAGGAGCGCGTGCGCCTGCTGGGCCTGGATGCCGAGCCGCGCCTGCGTCAGTTGCCGATGGGCGGCGGGCGCGGCCGACTACCGGACGAGGGCATCCTGCTGACGGATTATCTGGCCGAACAGCTCGGGCTGCGCGTGGGTGACCCGGTGGAGGTGGAGATCCTCGAGGGCCGCCGCCGCACGGTCGCGGTGCCGCTGGCCGGTGTGGTGGAGGAGCCGATCGGTGTCGGCGCCTATATGTATCGCCCGGCGCTGAACCGCCTGATCGGCGAGGGCCCTGCGGTCTCCGGCGCCTGGTTGCTGACCGACCGCGCACAGGAGGAGGCGCTGTTCCGCAGCCTGTCCGACCGCCCCCGGGTCGCCAGCGTCGGCCTGATCGCGGAGGCCGAGCGCAACATCCGCGAGTACATCGGCGAGACGATTATCGTGTTCGCAATGGTATTCGTCGCCCTGGCCGTGTCCATCGCCTTTGCCGTGACCTACAACAACGCCCGCATCACCTATGCCGAGCGCGCCCGCGACCTCGCCACGCTGGAGGTGCTGGGCTACTCGCGCGGCCAGGTCAGCTGGATCCTGCTCGGCGAGATCGCGGTGCTGACCCTCGCCGCGATCCCGGTCGCCTGGCTGACCGGCACGGGCTTCGCCTGGCTGCTGAACCAGGCTTTTGCGATGGATCTGTTCCGCGTGCCGCTGGTGATCACGCCGCAGGCCTACGGTTTCGCCGCCCTCGGCATCCTGGTCGCGGCCAGTCTGACCGCCTTCCTTGCGTGGCGGCGCCTGCAGCAGCTCGACCGCGTACAGGCCCTGAAGGCGGCGGAGTAGCGGTCGCTATTGCCCGCCTCTTTGTGGCTGGCCCTGGTTCGGCATCCGGTGTTTACGTGGCTTCGGTCCACATACTGCCCGGCGCTGACTCGCCAGCGCGCCCCGAGGCACTTTCTTGCTTGCCCAAGAAAGTGCCCAAAGAAGGGCACCCGGATTTCGCCCGGGATGAACCGTACCGACTTTTCCGGAGGCTCTGATCCTTGGGAGGATAGAGCGATGAGTGAGACGACACGGTATAGCCCGGAGGTCCGGGAACGGGCGGTGCGACTGGTGTGGGAACATCAGGAGGAGTATTCGTCGCAGCATGCGGCGATCCAGTCGATTGCACCGAAGATTGGCTGCACGGGCGAGACGCTGCGGCTGTGGGTCCGCCGCGCGGAGCGCGAGCGGGACGATGCCTCGGCGTTGTCGGATAACGAACGGGCACGCCTGAAGGCGCTGGAGCGGGAGAAC